>AP031382.1:2758998-3117997 GCA_040371205.1 Rhodanobacter sp. | reverse complement strand
GCAGGGGCGTTAATTTTTCGATCTAATGCGGTCGCGCATCGGTCGAAAATCCGACCCTGCCGCCCAGGGGCAAAGGGGGAACACCGTGGGGCTCTTCACACCCAAGAAGCCGGCGCTGATCGGCGTCGACATCAGCTCGACCGCAGTCAAGTTGCTGGAACTAAGCCAGTCGGGCGGGCGTTACCGCGTGGAGCACTACGCGGTCGAGCCGCTGCCGCCGAACGCCGTGGTCGAGAAGAACATCGTTGAAGTCGAAGCCGTGGGGGAGGCGATCCGCCGCGCGCTGGCGCGCTCGGGCGCCAAGCTCAAGCATGCTTCCGCAGCGGTGGCCGGTTCGGCCGTGATCACGCGCATCATCCCGATGCCCAGCGAATTGAGCGAAGAGGACCTGGAAGGCCAGATCCAGGTCGAGGCGAACCAGTACATCCCTTATCCGATCGAGGAAGTGAGCCTCGACTTCGAGGTGCTCGGCCCGGTTCGCGACAATCCGGAGATGAACAACATCCTGCTCGCCGCCTCCCGCACCGAGAACGTGGACATGCGCGTGGCCGCGCTGGAGCTGGGCGGGCTCACCGCCAAGGTGGTCGACGTGGAAGCGTTCGCGATGGAAAACGCGTTCGCGCTGCTGGTCGATCAGCTCAACGTCGGCCGGGATGCCTTGGTGGCGGTGGTCGATGTGGGCGCCACCATGACCACACTGTCGGTGCTGCGCAACCAGCGCACGATCTACTCGCGCGAGCAGGTGTTCGGCGGCAAGCAGCTCACCGACGAAATCATGCGCCGCTACGGGCTCTCCTACGAGGAAGCCGGCCGTGCCAAGCGCAAGGGCGGCCTGCCGGAGTCCTACCAGAGCGAGGCGCTGGAGCCGTTCAAGGAATCGCTGGTGCAACAGGTCAGCCGCTTGCTGCAGTTCTTCTTTGCCGGCAGCGAGTACAGCAAGGTCGACCAGGTGGTGCTGGCCGGCGGCTGCGCCACCATCGACGGCATCGCCGGGATGCTCGAAGAGCACGTTGGCGTGCCCTGCGTGGTGGCCAACCCGCTGGCTCGCATGTCGATGTCGCCCAAGGTGCAGGGCCAGACGCTGTCCCAGGATGCGCCGGCACTGATGGTTGCGGTCGGCCTCGCACTGAGGAGTTTCGACTGATGGCACACGTCAACCTCCTGCCCTGGCGCGCCGAGCGGCGCAAGCTGCGCGAACGCGAATTCTTCGGTCAACTCGCCATGGCCTTCGTGGCCGGCTTCGGCTTCGTCCTGCTGTGGGCGCTGTGGATGGGCGCGCGCATCGACAACCAGAACGACCGGAACGCCATCCTGCAAGGCGAAATCAAGCAGGTCGACGTCAAGATCGCCAAGATCAAGGATCTGGAAAAGGTGCGCGAGCACCTGCTGGCGCGCAAGCAGATCATCGAGCAGCTGCAGTCGGACCGTTCGAAGATGGTGCACCTGTTCGACGAACTGGTGAAGACGATCCCGGGCAGCGCCCGCCTCACGGCGCTCAAGCAGGCCGGCGACGCCATGTCGCTGGATGGCGTGGCGCAGTCCAATGCGAGCGTGGCCGACTACATGCGCAACATCGAGCGCTCCCCGTGGATGGGGCACGTGGATCTGCGCAGCACCGTCAACAATCACGATGCCTCCGCCATGCCTTACGGCTTCGGTTTGACCGTGAAGCTGAGCAAGCCGAAAACGGACGACGGCAGCATCCCGGCTGGCGCTGCCACCGCGGCCCCGCCGGCGAATGCCGGTAGTGTTCAGGCGCCGGCCGCGGCCGCCAAACCTACCGCCGCGTCGAACGCGCCGGAAGCGCGGCCGACTGCTTCCGCTGCCAAGGGAGGGCCCAAGGCATGAAGTTCCTGGACGATCTGCGCGGGCTCGACCGCAACAACATCGGCGGCTGGCCCAATTCGGTCAAAATCTTCTTCACTGGGCTGCTGTTTGCGCTGGTGGTGCTGGTGGGTTGGTACACCTACGTCAGCAGCCAGCAGGACGAATTGGCCTCGCTGGCGAACAAGGAAGAGCAGCTCAAGAAGGAGTTCAGCGAGAAGCAGGCCAAGGCGGTCAACCTCGACGCGTTGCAGCAGCAGCTCGACGAGATGAAGGACATGCTGCGCCAACTGCTGCGCCAACTGCCCAGCAAGACCGAGATGCCGGAGCTGCTCATCGACATTTCGCAGACGGCGTTGTCCGCCGGTTTGCAGGTGGATTCCTTTGTGCCGCAGCCCGAAATTCCCAAGGACTTCTACGCCGAAAGGCCGATCCAGCTGAAGATGGTGGGCACCTACCATCAATTCGGTGCCTTCATCAGCGGCGTGGCCTCATTGCCGCACGTGGTGATCCTGACCATGCACGACGTGTCGCTTACGCCGCAGCACGCGGGCAAGGACGGCACCACCACCGATGGCGAGCTGGTCCTGCAAGGTACGGTGAAGACGTATCGCTACCTGGACGAGGACGAGACCTCGGCCGCAAAGGGTCCGGCCAGGAAGACGGCGGGAGGGCGCAAGTGATGAAGCTGTCCACTGCCTTGAAGCCAACGATGCTGTCGCGCATCGCCCTGCTGCTGGTTGCCGCGCTCATGCTTGGCGGCTGCACCCGCGGCACCTCCGACCTGCGCGAATGGATTGCTCAGCAGAAAGCCAAGAAGGGCGCGCCGATTCCGCCGCTGCCGGTCATCAAGACCTTCGAAACCTTTACTTATGCCGACCAGGATCTGCGCGATCCCTTCGGGCCAAGCGCAGTACAGCAGGGTGCTGCCAGCGCGGGGCCGCGACCGGACCAGAACCGTCCCAAGCAGCCGCTGGAAATGTTCACGCTGGACAGCTTGAAGATGGTCGGCACCATCGGTACGGGTGCGCAGATGGAAGCGCTCATCAAGGACCCCCATGGGGTGATCCATCCGGTGCACGATGGCGAATACATGGGCCAAAGCTATGGTCGCATCACCGCGATCAGTGACGACCATATCGACCTGGTCGAACTGGTATCCAACGGCAATGGTGGTTGGATGGAACGTCCGGCCAGCATCGCACTCGGCGAGAAATAGGGGACACAGGGGCTGATGCAATGAGCAACCACATTCAATCCGTCCGGGGCAGGGTCATGCGCCACGCCATTCGTAGTCTCCTTTCATTGCTGCTGCTCATCGGTGCGGGCTTCAGCCAGTCCGCACTGGCTGCAGGCAGCACGCTGAAGGACATCAGCTACACCACGCTGCCAGGCGGCAACGTCCAACTGCACCTGAATTTCACCGGTGCAGTGCCGCAACCGCGGATCTTCACGACCGACAATCCGGCGCGCATTGCCGTCGATTTCGCCAATACCGATACCACGGCGCAACGGCACACCGACATCGGCCAAGGCTCCACGTCGGGGGTTTCGGCCGTGTCTGCCGGTGGCCGCACCCGCGTGATCGTCGAGTTGATGCGCCCGGCCTCGTATCAGTCGGCGGTGGAGGGGAACAGTTTGGTGCTCACCGTCGACAATGGCGGCATGGCGCAATCGGTGGCCTCGGCACCAAAACAGCGCAGTGTCACCACAGCTTCCATCATCGATCCATCCAAGCGCCTGCCAGTGGGGGCCGATGGGGCCATCAGTGTCACCAACATCGACTTCCGCCGCGGCGCGGACGGCCAGGGCCGCGTCTTGATCACGTTTAATGGTTCCGGTGCCGATGCACAGATGCGGACCATTGGCGACAAGGTCGAAGTCAGCATCCCCAATGCCAATGTGCCGGCAAATCTGGCGCAACGCCTGGATACCGTGGACTTTGCCACGCCGGTGCAATCCGTGACGACCCGCACCGGCCTCGGCGGCGGTGTGCAGATGACCATCGCCACCAAGGGCGTGGTCGATACCTCGGCGTGGCAGGAAGGCAACCAGTACGTGGTCGAGGTGGCAGCCAAGAAAGGCGAAAACCCGGGTGCCCCGACCGGAGGCAGCATCAGCTCGATTGGTCAGCATCCGGTCTATACCGGTACGCGTGCCACCTTCAACTTCCAGGACATACCGGTGCGTTCGGTGCTGCAGCTGATCGCCGATACCTCGCATCTCAATATCGTGGCTGCCGACAGCGTTACAGGCAGCATTACCCTGCGTCTGGTGAACGTGCCTTGGGACCAGGCGCTGGATGTGATCCTGCGGGCCAAAGGTCTGGACGAGCGTCGCGACGGCAACGTGATCTGGGTGGCGCCACAACAAGAGCTTGCCAAGTATGAGGAGAGTCTTGCCGAAGCCCGGATGAAGGCTCAGGACAACGCTCCTTTGATTAGTACCTATATCCCGATCAGCTACGGCAAGGCGGCCGACATCGCCAAGCTGTTGACCACGGGCAGCATGCAAGGCGGCGGCGGTGGTGGCACTGCGGGCGGCGCAGGCGTGTCGCGTGGTTTCCTCTCTCCGCGCGGCAGCGTCTCCTTCGATGAGCGCACCAACACCTTGCTGCTCAACGATACGGCTGAAAAGACCGAGCAGATCCGCAAGCTGGTGGCGGTACTCGACAAACCTGTGCAGCAGGTGCTGATCGAGTCGCGTATCGTGATCGCTTCGGACAATTTCACCCGCGAACTCGGCGTGAAGTGGGGAGCTAACGGCCAACGCACCAACCCGAGCGGCCAGGTTCTGCAGATCGGCGGCGCCAACGGCAGCACGCTGGGCAATAACGGCACGACGCCCGCCACTGTCTCGTACAACAATCCCGGCGGTGGTACCACTCTCAACAACTCCGGCAGCTCTACCGCCAACACCACCCTGGGCGGCGGTACTGGCCTCAACGTGAACCTGCCGGTGACGAACTCGGCTGCGTCCGGTGTGCTGGGCCTGGCCATCCTCGGCAAGAACTATGCATTGGATCTCGAGCTGTCTGCAGCGCAGACCGAGGGACGTGGCGAGGTCATCTCAAGCCCTCGTGTGATTACTGCAAACCAGCAGGAGGCCGTAATCCGCCAAGGCCAGGAGATCGGTTACGTTACCTACCAGGGCGGGGTGGGTGGCACGACGGGCAGCACCGCATCGGTGCAGTTCAAGGACGCGGTGCTGGAATTGAAGGTCACGCCGACCATCACTGCGGACAACCGCGTATATCTCGCGATCAACGTGACGAAGGACTCTCTGGACAAATTCCTCACCACGCCGAATGGTCAGGTTCCGCAGATCAACACCCAGTCGGTGAACACCTCGGTGCTGGTGGACAATGGCCAGACCGTGGTGCTGGGTGGCATCTACGAAATCAACAAGAACAACACGATCACCAAGGTGCCCGGCTTGGGCGACATCCCGGGTATCGGGTTCTTGTTCCGAAACACCTACCGCAACAACACCAAGGCGGAGCTGCTGATCTTCGTGACGCCGCGCATCCTCAACGATTCGCTGCAGTAACGCACGGCGATCGCACGGCACGCAAAAAGGCGGCTTCGGCCGCCTTTTTGCGTGCTATCCCTGAATGCCGGGTATGCCGCCGACTAAACTTCTTGGCTCTGCCGTGGTCAACAGCGGCGACCTGCAGCCGGAAGCACCATGATGGACATGCCTGAAATCGAGCCCAGTCGCCTGCAGCAGGCATTTGCGCAACTGCGCAATGAGCTGCGGACGTGCATCATCGGCCAGCCTAAGCTGGTCGATTGCCTGTTGGTGGCGTTGCTTGCCGATGGCCACTTGCTGGTCGAAGGCGCGCCAGGCCTGGCAAAGACGACCGCGGTGAAGGCGCTGGCTGCGCGCGTCGAGGCGGACTTCCATCGGGTGCAATTCACGCCCGACTTGCTGCCTGCCGACCTCACCGGCACGGATGTGTTTCGTCCGCAGTCGGGCGGCTTCGAATTCGAGCAGGGACCGTTGTTCCACAACATCGTGCTGGCCGACGAGATCAATCGCGCGCCCGCCAAGGTCCAATCCGCGTTGTTGGAGGCGATGGCCGAGCGGCAGATCACCGTGGGCCGCGCCACTCGGCCGTTGCCCGATTTGTTCATGGTGATGGCCACGCAGAATCCCATCGAACAGGAAGGAACGTTTGCGCTGCCCGAGGCCCAGCTCGACCGCTTCCTGTTGCATGTCGTCATCGGCTACCCCGATGCGGCGTCCGAGTTGGCGATATTGCGGCTTGCGCGTGAGCAGGCGGCCAGGCGGGCGCATCCGCTGCCGGCACCGGCCTCGCTGCTGAAGCAAGCCGATGTGCTTGCCGCGCGGGATGCCGCGATGGCGGTGCACATGGCGCCCGCGTTGGAGGAATATCTTGCCCAGCTGGTGCTGGCGACGCGCGATGCGGGCCGCTACGGTTCGGAACTGAAACGCTGGATCGCCTGGGGCGCCAGCCCGCGCGCCACCATCGCGCTGGATCGTTGCGCGCGTGCACAGGCCTGGCTGGCCGGGCGCGATTTCGTGTTGCCGGAGGACGTGCACGCCATCGTGCATGAGGTGTTGCGCCATCGCGTATTGCTGAGCTACGAGGCCGAGGCGGAAGGCGTGCGCAGCGACCAGGTGATCGCCCGCCTGTTGGATCTCGTGCCGCTGCCGTGAGCGCCGTGTTGTCGAATCGCGTGGCTGACGATGGGCGCACTCAAGTGTCGCTGGCCGAGTTGATCGCGCTGGGCTCAAGCATTGGGCGCGCGAAATTGCTGCCATCGGAAAGTCGCGCGGCGCGCAGTGGAGGTCAGTTCAGCCGTCTATACGGCCGTGGCATGGACTACGCCGAGTCGCGTATCTACCAGGCCGGGGACGACGTGCGGAGAATGGACTGGCGGCTGACCGCGCGCAGCGGAAAATTGCACACCAAGTTGTTCCAGGAGGAGCGCGAAGGGCAGCTGCTGATCCTGATGGACACCCATGCCAGCCTGCGCTTCGGCACCCGTGTCCGCTTCAAGTCGGTGCAGGCGGCGCGTGCCGCCGCCATCGCCGCCTGGCTTGCCGTGCGTGCGGGCGAGCGCGTAGGGATGCTGGCCTTTGGCGAACATGACCGCCTGCTGCGTCCGCAAGGCGCCGCGCGTGGTGCGCTCGCGGTATGCGGCGCCTTGGCGGAGTGGGACGCGCTGCAGACAACCGGACGCGCCGAGCCCCTGTCCGAGGCCTTGTTGCGCGCAAGGCGCCTGCAGCACGGCGCGAGCCGCGTGCTGCTACTGAGCGATGGGTTCAGCACGGACGACGCGGCGCGCCGACACTTGCTGGAATTGAAGGCGCATGCCCACGTCGGCGTTGTGGTGGTGGCCGATACGTTGGAACGTGCGCTTGCGCCGCCGGGTTATTACCCGCTGGAGCACGCAGGCGAGCGCCGCGAGCTGGCATTGCTGGGCGAGCGGCAGCGCCGCGAGTTTCAGCAGGCGCTGGGCAGCGGCCCGGCACGCCTGGAAACCTTGGCGCGCAGCACGGGCCTGCGCTGCCGCGTGATCGAAACGCGCGATGACCCGCTGCCGCTGGTGAGCGAGGTGCTCGGAGCGAAGGGAACGCGGCGATGATGCTCGCCTTGCCGGCGTCGAACGGGCCTATCCTGCGCGACATCCATCTGCCGCCTGCGCCCGCGTGGTGGCCACTGGCGCCGGGCTGGTGGGCGCTAGCCGCGGCGCTGTTGCTGGTGCTGGCCGTTGCCGCAGTGGGTTTTCATCGTCGGGGCCGCCTGCGCAAACGTCGTCGTTTGCTGCTGGGCGAGCTGGAGATGCTGGCCACCCGCCATGCGCGCGACGGCGACAATGCCGCGTTGGCCGCCGCGCTCCACCAGTTGTTGCGCCGCGTGGCGCGCCATCATGACGAAGCGGCGACGCGGCAGGCGGGTGAGCACTGGCGGGCCACGCTGGCGCGCGTGCCGGTAGCGGTGGCGGCACTGGATAGGCTGATGCTGCTGGAGCAGGCGATGTATCGGCCGCATGCCGCACTCGACGTGCCTGCCACGCTGGCGGCGGCGCGCGATTGGCTGCGCGCGGCGGCGCGGCCGCGGGCGTGGAAGCCTCTGCATCAGGAGCCCGGTCGTGTTTGAATTTGCATGGCCTTGGCTGTTCCTGCTGCTGCCTCTGCCCGTGTTGCTGCGGCGGGTGTTGCCCCCGGTGCTGCCGGGGCAGGCGTTGCGGCTGCCGCAGCCTGGCCTGCGGCTCGCGGCGGCCGGTGGCCATGCGGCGCGCAGCATGGCGCCGTGGTTGCTGGCGCTGGCATGGTTGAGCCTGGTGGCTGCGGCTGCGCGTCCGCAGTGGGTGGGGCCGCCGCAGGCGCAGCAACGCAGCGGCCGCGCACTGCTGTTGGCGGTCGACCTTTCGGGCAGCATGAACACGCAGGACATGGAGCTGGCCGGCCAACCGGTGAGCCGCTTCGGCGCGGTGAAGGCGATCGCCGGCAACTTCATCGATCGCCGCCGCGGCGACGAGATGGGCCTGATCCTGTTCGGCACCCAGGCTTTCCTGGTGACGCCGCTGACCTACGACCTCGACGCGGTGCGCGCCCAATTGCAGGGCGCGGCGGTGGGGTTGGCCGGCAGCGAGACCGCCATCGGCGACGCCATCGCCATCGCGGTGAAGCGCCTGTCTGCGCTGCCCGAGCAGGCGCGCGTGCTGGTGCTGCTCACCGATGGCGTCAACGACGCGGGCAGCATCGCGCCGTTGGAGGCGGCGCGTGCCGCAAAGGCGGCCGGCGTGCGCATTTATACCGTGGGCATCGGCGCGGAGCGCATGCGCGTGCCGGGCTTCTTCGGGGCGCAGATCGTCAATCCTTCGGCCGATCTCGACGCGGGCATGCTGACCAAGATCGCGGACGAAACCGGCGGCCGTTTCTTCCGTGCCACCGACAGCACCCAGCTTGCCGACGCGTACCGCGCCATCGATGCGCTGGAGCCGATGCGGCAGCACGGCCCCATCTTGCGGCCGCGCGAGGAACGCTTCGTCTGGCCGCTGGCGGCCGCGTTGCTGTTGTGGCTGCTGGCAGCGCTGCCGCGCCGCCGTGCGCGCGAGGAGGCGGCATGAGCGCGGCGCTGGCGCAGTTCCACTTCCTGCGGCCATGGTGGCTGTGCGTGCTGTTCGCGCTGCCGTGGCTGCTGTGGCAGGCCTCGCGGCACGGTCGCGGCGTGCAAGCCTTGTCGCGGCTGGTGGATGCGGAGCTATTGCCGCAGCTCCTGCAAGGAGAGGCTGCGCGGCAGCGCCTGCCGCTGGGCCTGCTCGCATTCGCGTGGCTGTTGGCGGCACTCGCCCTGGCCGGTCCGACATGGAGCCGGGTCGAGCAGCCGATGTACGCACGCCGCGCCGCGCAGGTGGTGGCGATCTCGTTGTCGCAACGCATGCTGTCGCACGACGTGGCGCCCAGCCGCATCGATCTCGCGCGCTACAAGGCGCACGCCCTGCTCGCGGCGAACCGCGACGGATTGAACGGATTGATCGGCTACGCCGGCGAAGCCTTCGTGGTGGCGCCGCTCACGTCCGACACGCACAGCCTTTCCACCCTGCTCGATGCGATGGCGCCCGACACCATGCCGGTGGACGGCGACAACGCGGCGGCCGCCATCGCGCGCGGCGTTGCCCTGATCCGCGATGCCAAGGCCGGCGGCGGCTCGCTGGTGCTTATCACCGATACGGCGGACGAAGCGGCGCAGCACGCCGCGCGCGCGGCGCTGGCCGAGGGCGTGCGCGTCTCCGTGCTGGGCGTGGGCACCACGCAGGGAGCGCCGGTACCCGTGCCCGGCGGCGGTTTCCTGCACGACGCGCAGGGCAACCTGCAACTGGCCGCGCGCGACGATGCCGCCTTGTCCGCCGTGGCGGCAGCCGGCGGCGGACGCTACGTGCCGGCGACAGCCGACGGCAGCGATATCGCCGCGCTCAAGGGCGAATTGCGCGCAGACGGCACGCAGGCCGCGCACAACCGATTGGGCGACGAGTGGCAGGATCGCGGTCCGTGGTTGTTGTTGCCCTTGTTGCCGCTGGCGGCGCTGGCCTTCCGGCGCGGCTGGCTGCTGCTGTTGCCGCTGCTGTGTCTGCCGCTGCTGCCGGCGACCGCGCACGCCGCGAGCTGGAGCGATCTCTGGCGCAACACGAACCAGCAGGCAGCTGCGGCGCTCCGCCACGGCGATGCCAGGCAGGCGATGCAGCTGGCGAACGATCCCGCGCTGCGCGGTGCGGCCGCGTACCGCGCCGGCGATTACGCTGCGGCCGTGCAGGCGCTGCGCGAGGCCAAGGGCGGCGACGCCCGCTACAACCTCGGCAATGCGCTCGCGCGCGAGGGCAAATACGAAGACGCGATCCGCGCCTACGACGAAGCCTTGAAGCGCAATCCCGCCAACGCCGACGCCAAGGCGAACCGGCAGGCCGTCGAGGATTGGTTGCGCAAGCAGCAACCACCGCCGCAGGAGCGGAAGAATTCCTCCTCGCAGCAGAAGCAGGGCGGTTCGTCCGCATCGCAGGACCACAGCGGTGCCGGGCAGGGCGACAGCAAGCAAGACAAGGACAAGCAGGGCGGCGGCGCGAGCGGGCAAGGCAAGGACGCACAGGGTCAGGCAAAGCCAGGCAAGGATGGGCAATCGCCGCAACAGGGCGAAAGCGCGAAGCAGCAGGGCCAGCCGAAGCCCTCGAGCGATGCTGGTCAAGCATCGCAAGACAACTCGCCGTCCGGTCGCCCGAAGACGGGCCAGGCCGGCGCACAGGCTGACAATCTGCAGCCGCTGACGCCGGCGCAACAGGCCGAGCAGCAGGCGCAGGCCGCCAAGGCGCAGCAGGCGCTCAAGCAGCAACTGGACAAGGAGCTGGGCGCGGCCGGCAAGGCGGCGGAGAAACCCCCGGCGCCGCATCAGCTCGGCATGGCCGGTGCCGACGATCCGTCATCCAGGCTGCCGGAGGACGTGCGCCAGGCCTTGCAGCGCGTGCCGGACGATCCGGGGGCGCTGCTGCGCCGCAAGTTCCTATTGGAATACCAGCGCCGCCACGGCGACGCGCCCGACGAGGATGGGCCGTGATGCATCGACGAGATCCATGGTGGCGGCCTTGCAGCGCTGCCCGATTCAAATGGACGGCTATTTACGGCCGGGCCATGCAGTGCCTGTGCCTGCTGTTGTTCCTGGCCGTGCCGTTGGCGGCGCATGCCGCCAGCGTGCAGGCCACGCTGGACCGCAACACCGTGCAGCTGGGCGAAACGGTGACGCTGAACCTGCACATCGCGGGCAGCGGCAACGTGGCGATGCCCGACCTGAGCCCGCTGGCGCAGGACTTCGATGTGCTCGGCAGTTCGCAGAGCAGCAGCCTCAGCATCGTCAACGGCCAGCGCAGCGCCGAACTGGTGATCGGCGTGGTGCTGCGGCCGAAGCACGAAGGCACGCTCACCATCCCATCGCTCGCCGTGGCCGGGACGCAGACTGCGCCGCTGCAGTTGCAGGTCGATCCGCCGAGTCCGGCGACGGCCGCGACGGCAGGCAAGAACGTGTTCATGGAGGTTGCGGTCGCGCCGAAGCAGGCCTGGGTGGGTCAGCAACTCAGCTACGTGGTGCGGCTTTACCTCGGCGGCAACATCGCCAACGGCACGCTGGATACGCCGCAGGTCGATGGTGTGCCGCTGCGCCAGGTCGGCAACGATCTGCGTTACGACCAGATTCGCGGCGGTCGCGATTACCACGTGATCGAACGTCGCTACGCGGTGGTGCCGCAGCATGCGGGCACGCTCACGATTCCCGCGCTCGGCTTCCAGGGCGTGGCGCTGGATCCCAACGATCCCGACAGCTTCTTCGGCGCGGGCACGCCGGTCAGCGCCAGCGCGCCTGCGCAGACGGTGCAGGTGCAGGCGGTGCCAGCGAACTGGGGGCAGTCGACGTGGCTGCCTGCGCGCGCGCTCAGCCTCGCGCTCTCCGGCTGGCCGGCCGCGGGCACGCAAGCGCGTGTGGGCCAGCCGATCAACCTCACCATGACGCTCAGCGCCACCGGCCTCGCGGGCGACGTGCTGCCGCAGCTCAGCCTGCCTGCGATACAGGGCGCCACGGTGTATCCCGACCAGCCGAAGACGGCTACCGCGGAAGACGACGCCTGGCTGCAAGGCAGCAGCGAACGCAACTTCGCGGTGGTGCCGGAACGGGCCGGTACGCTGACCTTGCCGGCGACCACGTTGCGCTGGTTCGACGTGACCTCGGGGCAGGAGCGCACGGCCGAGATCCCCGCGCGCAGCATCGACGTGCTGCCGGCGGCTGCTGCGGCCGCCACGCCTGCAACGTCTGCCTCGGCATCCTCGCCAGCGGTAGCGGCCACGACGCCGACATCGCCATCGGCCGCGGCGAACACGATGCCGCGAGGCACGCCGTGGCGCTGGATCGCACTGGCGGCCCTGTCGCTGTGGCTGCTCACCGTGCTGGCATGGTGGCTGTCGCACCATCGTGCACCGCGGCGCGCCGTTCCGGTGGCGACAGATCGTGCCGCCCGTGACTCGACGCGCCACTTGAAGCAGGCGTTCCTCGCCGCGGCGCAAGCCGGCGACGCGGCGGCGCAGCTGCGCTGCCTGCTGGCATGGGCGCAGGCCGAGCGTCCGGCGATCCGTCATGCGGGCGAATTGGGCGAGGCGTTGGCGGACGGGAAGCAGCGCCAGGCCGTCGCCACTCTGCAACGCCGCTGCTATGGCGGTGACGGAGCGGTCGAGCCGGTCGGTCTGGCGGAAACCTTCAAACAGGGTTTTGTGTGGCGCGGCGAGGCGCGCGACGACGACGATGGCCTGCCGCCGCTGTACCCGTTCAAGCTCTAGGCGCCATGCGGACTCGCGCACGTGGGTCAGGTGTCGTCGAGCGCCTGCTGGAAAATCGCGCGCATCGGTTCGCTGTAGCAGCACAGCAGGAGGTCGAGCGACAGATCGCGCATCAGCGCCTCGTGCAGCGCGCGGACGGCCACGACGGCGGCCCGGGGCGCCGGATAGCCGAAGACGCCGCAGCTGATCGCGGGGAATGCGATGCGCCGCAGGCCGCGCTCGCGGGCGAGTTCGAGCGCGTTGCGGTGGCAACGGGCCAGCAGGGTTGCCTCGCCGCACTCGCCGCCGTGCCAGACCGGACCCACGGTATGGATGATCCAGCGCGCCGGCAGGTCGAAGCCGGGCGTGATGCGTGCCTCGCCGGTGGGGCAGCGCACGCCCGGCACAGTGCAAGGCAGCGCGCGGCAGGCGGCAAGCAGACCCGGTCCGGCGGCGAGGTGGATGGCGCCGTCGACGCCGCCGCCGCCCAGCAGTGTCTCGTTGGCGGCGTTGACGATGGCGTCCACGTTCAACGTGGTGATGTCGGCGGTAACGGTGGCGAGTGGCATGTCCGCGTTATGCTTGGGAAGAATTCGGGGGAAGGTGCGACGATCATGGCTAAAACGGAAGAGCTTTCCTTCGGCTATCTGCTGAACGACGTGACCTTGCTGTTCCGCAAGCACTTCGACCGGCGCGCGGTGAAGTTCGGCCTGACCCGCGCGCAATGGCGCGCTACCAAGATGCTTTACCACCGCCCCGGTCTGCGCCAGAACGAACTGGCCGAGGCGCTGGAGATGGAGCCGATCGCGGTGGGTCGGGTGATCGACCGCCTGCAGGCGGCCGGCTTCGTGGAGCGGCGGCCTGATCCCAACGACCGCCGCGCATGGCGTCTGCACGTTACCGCGCAAGCGCACGACGTGGTGGACGACATGGAGCGCATCGCGCGCGAGCTGCGCCGCGAAGTCACCGAAGGCATCGATTACGACGAACTGAAGCATGCGCTGGAGGTCATCGGCCGGCTCAAGGAAAACCTGCAGGCGCTGGATGCCACCGAGGATCCGCAGGCGCAGAAGGAGTAGGCGGGTAGCTGCATCGATGGCTCCTGCCAAGTGCTGGACGTCGTGACGATGCCGACGTCGGCGCAGCGCAAAATATGTCGCGACAGTCAACGTCGGGTCGTATGGCGCGTTGATAGCGTGCTGCTGTCCCCATCGAATCGCCCCGCCTCGTCGGCGGCCTGCACGATTCGGATTCCACCCACGGAGATTTCATGCCGCAGCGCATGCCCTGGAAGAAACTCGCGGTCTTGTTGGCCGGGCTGGCCTTGGTCGCGTGGGTTGCGCACGCGTGGTCCAACCGCGGCAAGACCGATGCGGCCGGAGCGCACGCCGCGCACGCGGTGCCGGTAAAGGTAGCCACGGCATCGCGCGGCGACCTCGCGCTTTCGCTCACGGTGAGCGGCTATGCCGAGGCGTATTCCACCGTGACCGTGCAGTCGCGCGTCAGCGGGCAGCTGCAGTCCATCGCCTTCGCGCCGGGTGGACGTGTGCACGAGGGCGAGGTGATCGCGCGCATCGATCCCAGCCTGCTGCAGGCGCAACTCGACCAGGCGCGCGGCAACCTCGCCAAGGACCAGGCCCAACTCGCGAACGCCCGGCAGGTGCTGCGCCGTTACACGCCGATGCTCGCCAAGGGCTACGTGTCGAAGACCGATTACGACGGCTACGAGGCCAACGTCGGCATCTATGCCGCCTCGGTGAAGGCGGACCAGGCCGCGGTGGAGATGGCGCAGACGCAGCTCGGCTACGCGCAGATCGTGGCGCCGGTAGACAGCATCGCGGGCGCGCCGCTGGTCTATCCCGGCGCGCAGGTCAGCGCGAACAGCACCAACCTCGTGGTGCTCAACCAGGTGCGGCCGATCTACGTGACGTTTGCGGTGCCGGAGTCGGCGCTGGACGACATCCGTGCCGCGGATGCGCGCGGCAAGCTGGCGGTGAGCGTGCAGGTGCCTGGCTCGCGTGGCGTGCCGCTGCAGGCCGACCTGGACTTCATCAACAACGCGGTGGACACGAGCACCGGCACGATCCAACTCAAGGCCAGCTACGCCAACACCGACGATCGCCTCACCCCGGGCGAATTCGTGCAGGTGACCTTGCCCACCGCGCGCCTGCACGACGTGGTGACGGTGCCGGCGACGGCGCTGCAGAACTCGCCCAACGGCAGCTTCGTGTTCGTGGTGGATGCGGACGGCAAGGCGCGGCAACGCATGGTCACCGCCGGCGCGGGCAACGGCGGCAGCATCGTGATCGCGAAAGGCCTGAGCGGCGGCGAACGGGTGGTCACCGACGGGCAGATGCTGCTCACCGACGGCACCAAGGTGCAGGTGGTGGCGAAGTGAGCGCCGCGATGCTTCGCTGCAGAAGCGCTTCGATCGTGGTCGTGGCAAGTTCGGCCCCTCACCCCAACCCTCTCCCCGGAGGGGCGAGCGGTGATCCGATGCCGCGTCGCCTGCGCGGAGGGCGGATCCTTTGAACCTGCCCGCCCTGTGCATCCGCCGTCCGGTGATGACGGCGCTGCTGATGATCGCGCTGGTGGTGTTCGGCGTGGCCGCCTATCCCAAGCTGCCGGTGAACGAGCTGCCGAACGTGGACTTTCCCACCATCTCGGTGAGCGCGAGCCTGCCCGGCGCCTCGCCGGAAACGATGGCGACCGCGGTGGCCACGCCGCTGGAGAACCAGTTCTCCACCATTGCCGGCATCAGCCAGATGACGTCGACCAGCGCCTTGGGTTCGACCTCGATCACGCTGACCTTCGACCTCAGCCGCAACATCGACGGCGCCGCGCAGGACGTGCAGGCGGCGATCTCGGCGGCGCAGCGCCAGCTGCCCACCGACATGCCCACGCCGCCCACCTTCCGCAAGGTGAATCCGGCGGACAAGGCCATCCTCTACCTCGCGCTCAGCTCCGACACGCTGCCGCTGTCCACCGTGGACCAATACGGCGAGACGCAGCTGGCGCAGGAGCTGTCGATGATCGAGGGCGTGGCGCAGGTGAGCGTGTTCGGCTCGCAGAAATACGCCGTGCGCGTCAGCGTCGACCCCGCCAAGCTGGCCGCCAACGGCATCGGCATCGACACATTGCAGCAGGCCATCGCGGATGCCAACGTCAACCTCGCCACCGGCTCGCTCAACGGCTCGCGCCAGCTGCTGCAGGTGAGGTCGGACGGCCAGTTGCAGACGGCGGCCCCGTACAACGACATCACCGTGGCGTGGCGCAACGGCGCGCCGGTCAAGCTGTCGCAGCTCGGCCAGGCCGAGGACAGCGTGCAGAACGACCAGGTGGCGAGCTGGTTCAACGGCAAGCGCGCGGTGGTGCTGGCGATCGACCGCCAGCCCGGCTCCAACACCGTGGCCACCATCGACCGCATCCGCGCGGTGCTGCCGCAGTTCGAGGCCACGCTGCCGCCGTCGATCAAGCTGCAGACGCTGTACGACCGCTCCGATTCGATCCGCGCCTCGGTGAACGACGTGCAGTTCACCCTGCTGCTGGCCGGCGTGCTGGTGGTGCTGGTGATCTACCTGTTCCTCGGCAACGCTTCGGCCACGCTGATCCCTGCGCTGGCGTTGCCGGTGTCGGTGATCGGCACCTTCGGCGTGATGTATGCGCTGGGTTACAGCCTCGACAACCTCTCGCTGCTGGCGCTCACCCTGGTGGTGGGCTTCGTGGTGGACGACGCGATCGTGATGCTGGAGAACGTGGTGCGCCACGTCGAGGCCGGCATGGAACCCTACGAGGCCGCGCTCAAGGGCGCCAGCGAGATCGGCTTCACCATCTTCTCGATGACGCTGTCGCTGGTGGCGGTGTTCCTGCCGGTGATGTTCATGGGCGGCATCGTGGGCCGCCTGTTCCACGAGTTCGCGGTGGTGATCAGCACGGCGATCCTGATCTCGGGCTTCGTCTCCATCACGCTCACGCCGATGCTGTGCAGCCGCTTCGTCAAGCATGCGGAGCACGAGCACAAGTCGCGCGTGGCGTTGGCCTTCGACCGCGGCTTCAACCGCGTGCGCGACGGCTACAACCGCTCGCTGGCGTGGGCGGTGGAGCATCCGCGCATGGTGCTAGGCGTGTTCTTCGCCAGCCTCTTCGCCACCGTGGTCCTGTTCTACGTAGTGGACAAGGACTTCATCCCCGCCGGCGACACGGGCCAGCTGATCGTCAACACCGAAGGCCCGGACGACATCTCCATCACCGGCATGAGTGCGCGCCAGCAGCAGCTTGCGGCGATCGTGGGCAAGGACCCGAACATCGCCGCCTACATGTCCTCGGTGGGTTCGGGCGGTTCGCGCACCACCACCAACAACGGCTCGATCTTCATGCGGTTGAAGCCGGCGGACGAGCGCAAGCTGGATCCCGACCAGATCATCGAGGAGCTGCGTCCGCAGTTCGCCAAGGTGCCGGGCATCCGCGCCTACATCCAGAACCCGCCCGCGATCCAGGTCGGCGGCCGCACCTCCAAGGCGGAATACCAGTACACGCTGCAGTCCACCGACCTCGATGCGTTGTATGCCGAGTCGGGCAAGGTGCTCACCGCGTTCGCCAAGCTGCCCGGTTTCCAGGACGTTACCAGCGACCTCGACCTCAACGGCCCGGCGATCGACGTCAAGGTGGACCGCGCCAAGCTGGCCCCGCTCGGCCTCACCATGCGTCAGGTGCAGAGCGCGTTGGGCACCGCCTTCGGCGAGGGCCAGGTCTCCACCATTTACGGCGCGGCGACGCAGTATTGGGTGATCCTGCAGGTGAAGTACGCGCTGCAGAACGATCCGGCGGTGCTGTCGCAGCTCTACGTCACGTCGAACACCGGCACCCTGGTGCCGCTGAGCACGGTGGCCAGCTTCACGCGCACCTCGCAGCCGCTCACCGTGAACCACCAGGGCGAGCTGCCGGCGGTGACGATCTCGTTCAACCTCGCACCCGGCGTCAGCCTCAGCCAGGCGGTGGGCGAGATCGACGGCGCGATGCGCCAGCTCGACCTGCCCGCGTCGATCACCGGCAGCGTGCAGGGCACCGCGCAGGCGTTCGAGCAGTCGATGCAGGGCATGGGCCTGCTGCTGGCGCTGGCGCTGTTCGTGATCTATCTGGTGCTGGGCATCCTGTACGAAAGCTTCATCCATCCGCTGACGATCCTCTCCGGCCTGCCGGCGGCGGGCGTGGGCGCGCTGCTCACGCTGATGATCTTCCACGCGCCGCTGGACCTGTTCTCGTTCGTCGGCATCGTGATGCTGATCGGCATCGTGAAGAAGAACGCGATCATGCTGATCGACTTCGCGCTGGAGCGGCAGCGCGACGAGGGCATGTCGCCGGCCGAGGCCATCGTGGAGGCCTGCCACGTGCGCTTCCGCCCGATCATGATGACGACGATGGCGGCGTTCGCCGGCACGCTGCCGATTGCGCTGGGCATCGGCGCGGGCGCGTCCTCGCGGCGACCGCTGGGCTTGGCGGTGGTCGGCGGTCTGCTGGTGTCGCAGGTGCTCACCCTGTACCTGACGCCGGTGATCTACCTGTACATGGACCGGCTGCAGCGGCGCTTCGGCGGCAAGCGCCGCGGACACCCCGCGCCTAGCGCTCGATCACCCGCCTGAACGGCGGCAGCGCGCGCAGCATGCCGGCACCATAGCGCTTGGTGACCACGCGGCGATCCAGCAGCACGATGCGGCCGCTGTCGTTCTCGTTGCGGATCAGGCGTCCGCAGTACTGGGTGAGCAGGCGCGTGGCCTCCGGGATGCTCACCTCGATGAAGGGATTGCGCCCGCGCGACTCCAGCCACTCCGCGTAGGTGGCGCCGACCGGGTCGGTGGGCACGGCGAACGGCAGCTGGGTGATGACCACGGTTTCGCACAGCTTGCCGGGCAGGTCGAGGCCTTCGCCGAAGCTGGCGAGTCCGAACAGCGTGCTGCCCTTGCCGGCCTCCACGTCGGCGATGTGCTCGGCGATCAGCTGCGTCTTGCCCAGCGAACCCTGCGCGCGCACCTTGCGCACCTTGTCGATCGGCAGGCGCTGCAGCACGCGGTCGAGCTTGGCGCGCGAGGTGAACAGCACGAGGTTGCCGGCGTTCCAGTCGAGGTGTGCGGCCAGCCAGTCGCTGATCGCCTGCGCGTGTTCCTCGCGCGCGTCGGGCAGCGCATCCATCGCCGGCACTTCGAGCTGCGCCTGCGCGGCGAGGTCGAACGGCGAGGGCAGGCTCAGCGTGGCCGCATCGTCGGGCAGGCCCACGGCGTCGGCATAACCGCGGAAATTGCCGCCCGCGCTCAACGTGGCGGAGGTGAGCACCAAGCCGCTGGCGTTGCCCCACAGCACGTTGCGCAGCAGGCCGGCGGCGGACACCGCCGAGGCGTGGCAAACCAGTTGCTGGTCGCCGGTGAGGGTGACCCAGCGCGCCAGCGGCGGCGCGTTGTCGCGGTCGTCCGCGGCCCATGCCTGCCAGCAGGCGGCCTGCTTGCCGATGCGCTCCAGCGCGATGCCGAGTTCGCGCGACAGCGCTTCCTGGGTGGGGCCGCCGTCGGTCATCTCCACTACCGCGCGGCGCACCGCGGCAAGCCAGCGCTGCACTTCGCCGGTCTGCAGGCTGAGCAGTCGCGCGTGTTCGACCCAGGCCTCGGGCAGGCGGCCCAGCGAGCCGCGGTACATCGGTTCGGCCTCGGCGGGGTCGGGCAGCCAGCCGAGGCGGATCTCCTTTTCCAGCGCTTCGAGTGCGTCGCTCAGTTCCTGCAGTTTCGTGTCGCCGGCGTCGAGCGTGAGCTTGCCGAGGTTTTCCTTGTCGGTGAGCGAATAGGCCGCATGCACCTGCCGGCCGAGCCGGCTCAGCTGGCGCACGGTGGCGGCCATGTGCACGTCCGACGCGCCACGGTCGATGGCCTTGCCGGGGATGTGGTGGGCTTCGTCGAACACGTACAGCGTTTCGTCCGGGCGCGGCAGGATCACGCCGCCCCAGTGGTCGTCCTCGCCCGGCATGGTGAGGTCGGCCAGCACCAGATCCTGGTTGGCCACGATGATGTCGGCGTCGTCCACCGCGCGGCGCGCGGCGTAGAAGGGGCAGATCATGAAGTGGCCGCACTTGCGGTTGGTGCAGCCGCCGGCGCTGGTGGTGAGCATCGGGCGCAGCAGATCGCCCACCGGCTCGGGCGCGGCGTCCATGTCGCCGTTCCAGCTGTGGTCGTCGAAGGCTTGTGCGAGCTTCGACAGCGCTTGCTTGTCGCGCTCCGCAGGCGGCTTCGACCACAGCGCGAGATCGGCATCGAAACCGAAGCTGGATTGCGCCGAACCGGCGAGGCTGTTGCGCGCCATCGCCAGGTTGCGCGGGCAGAGGTAGCGGCCGCGGCCCTTGGCCAGCGCCACTTTCGCCGCGTGGCCGGAGAGCTGCAGGTACAGCGGAATGTCGCGTTCGACCAGTTGCTCCTGCAGCGCCACGGTGGCGGTGGCGATCAGCAGCTTCTTCTTCTGCGCACGGGCCACTTCGTGGCCGGCGATCAGGTAGGCCATCGACTTGCCGGTGCCGGTGGGCGCCTCGATCGCGGCGACACCGCCCTCGCTGGCCAGCGCCTTGGCCACCTCGGCGATCATCTTTCCCTGCGAGGCGCGCGGGCGGAAGCCCGGCAGGCCGTCTTTCAGGCGCGCATAGGCGGCGCGGATGGCGTCCTTGGTGGTGTCGGCAAGCATGCGTTGATCCGGGGCGAGCCGGTCATTCTAGCGGGCGGCTTCACGGAATCATGCTGGGCGGCACGGTGGCGGCGCGTTACCATCGGCCCAAGGGGGAATCATCGGCGCATGAATCGACTCCGCAGTCCGCATGTTGAGATTCCGGGCGATACGGATCAACTGGCCTGGTTGGGGCGGTTGATCGGTGCGACCACGCCGCAGGCGGTGGCCGAGTTGACGGTGGAGCTGGTGCGCATCGGCCCGCCATGCGGCCATGCCCGCGTGGCGTGGCTGGAGCGCGGCGCGTGCCGCGCGACCGATGGTGCGGTGGACGAACGGCTTGCGGCGTGGCTGCAGGCGAAACCTGGCGATGCGGACGACGCGCCGCCGGCCGGCAGCGGCGAGCTGGCGATGCGGTTGGCGCCGGGCGTGCCGGCCGTGCTGGTCATCGCGTCGGCGGACGAGCAGATCGGCCGCGAACTCTTCGAAGCCTTGGCGTCGTGCATCGCGGTGGCCGGGCGCCAACTGCAGCAATTGCTGGCATTGGGCGAGTTGCACGACTCGCACGATCAATTGGAGCGGTCGGAAAACCTGCAGCGCGCGCTGTTCGCCATCTCCGACCTGGCCGGCGCCGACCTCGACATGGGCGATTTGCTGCGCGGCATCCACGAGATCGTCGGCACGCTGATGTACGCGGAGAATTTCTACATCGTCCGCCACGATGCCGAACACGGCACGACGCGCTTCCTCTACTACGTCGACACCGTGGACATGGAAGGTCCGGACGTCGTGCGCGAAGAATCGCTGGATGCGATGCGCGGCTCGCTCACCTGGCACCTGCTGGTGCACGGGCGCCCGATGATGGGCTCGCCCGAGCAATTGGCCGCACAGACCGTCGGCCCGCTGAAAGTGATCGGCACGGACAGTTTGGACTGGCTGGGCGTGCCGATGCTGCGGGACGGCCTCGTGCAAGGCGCGCTGGTGGTGCAGAGCTACCGGGAGGGCATCGGCTACAGCGACGAGGATCGCGCGGTGCTGGAGTTTGTCGCCCAGCATGTGCTCACTGCGCTGGAGCGCAAACGGAGCAAGGACGAACTGGAGCGCAGGGTGCAGTTGCGCACCAGCGAACTGGCCGCCGCCAACCGCGACCTGCAGGAGGAAGTGCAGGAAAGGCAGCGGGCGGAGCGCCTGCAGTCGGTGCTGTTCCGGCTGGCCGAGCTGGGCACGGCCGACATCGACGAAGGCGCCTTCTACCGGCATGTGCACGCCGAGGTGGGCAGCCTGCTCGATGCGTCGAACTTCTACATCGCCCTGCTTGACGAGCAACGGCAATGGCTGGATTTTCCGTACTACGTGGATTCCGGCGTGCAGAGCGCGTTCGGCGTGCCGATGGAGCATGGCGTCACCGCGTATGTGCTGCGCACCGGCAAACCGCTGCTGGCCAACCGCCACCAGCTCGATGCGCTGGCCGCGGCGGGCGAGGTGGTGCCCAGCATCATCGGTACGCCGTCGTCGTCCTGGCTCGGCGTGCCGCTGCGCACCGGCGAGAAGGCGATCGGCGTGGTCACCGTGCAGAGCTACGTCGACGAAACCTACTTCACCCCCGCGGACCAGGAGCTGCTCAGCTTCGCCGCGATGCAGATCGCCAACAGCATCCAGCGCCGCCGCTCCGCCACCGCGCTGCTGCAGGCCAACCTGCAACTGGAGCACCGGGTGGAGGAGCGTACCCGCGAGCTGCGCGAGCAGATCGCCGAGCGCGAGCAGATCCAGCGGCAATTGCGCCACGAGGTGATGCACGATCCGCTCACCGGCCTGCCGAACCGCGGCTTCCTGCGCGAGCGCCTGGGCGAGCGGCTGGTGCGCTTGCCGGCGGGTGCGCCGTGCGCGCTGCTGTACCTCGACGTGGACCGCTTCAAGGTGATCAACGACAGCCTGGGCCATCTGGCCGGCGACGCTTTCCTGCAGGCGGTGGCGAACCGCCTGCGCGCCTGCGTGGTGGCGCCGGACGTGGTGGCTCGGCTGGCCGGCGACGAGTTCGCGATACTGCTGGATGTCGTGGTCGAGCCGATGGTGGCCGAGCGCATGGCGCAGGGCGTGCTGCAGGCGCTGCGCCAGCCTCTGTCCATCGGCGGCCGCGAGCTGGAGCCGTCCGCCAGCGTGGGGATTGCCATTGCCGGCCGCCACGAGCGGGCCGACGCCCTGCTGCGCGATGCCGACATGGCGCTGTACCGCGCCAAGCAGAAGGGGCGCGGCCGTTACGCGCTGTTCGACGAGACGATGGCGCGCAACGCGGTGGACGAACTGGCGCTGGAGGTGGAGTTGCGCCACGCCCTGCAGCATGGCGAGTTCACGCCGCATTACCAGCCGATCTTCCGGCTGGACAACGGCGAAGTGGTGGGCCACGAGGCGCTGCTGCGCTGGAACCATCCGCGCCGAGGACTGCTGTTGCCGGGCGATTTCGTTCGCGTGGCGCACGACTGCGGCCTGCTGGAAGCCATCGACTGGCAGATGTACGGCATGGTCTGCGAACGCATGGCGCGGCCGGATGCGGGCGATGGCTTCGTGACGATCAACGTCTCGCCGCTGCACCTGCGCCATGCGGATTTCGATCGCCGCCTGCTGCAGCTGGTGGTGCGCAGCGGGTTGCCGCCGGAGCGTCTGCTGATCGAATTGACCGAAGGCGCGCTGCTGGACGATCCGGTGCTGGTGCGCACCACCCTGGAGCGCCTGCGCGCCACCGGCGTGCAGACGGCGCTGGACGATTTCGGCACCGGCTATTCCTCGCTGAGCTACCTGCACTCGCTGCCGCTGGGCCGGCTGAAGATCGACCAGGTGTTCGTGCGCGAGCTGGATTCCGCCGGCGCCAACACGGTGGTGGTGGCGATCCTCGCGCTGGCCCGCGCGCTGGATATCGGCGTGATCGCCGAAGGCATCGAAACCGAGGCGCAGCGCGACGCGCTGCTGACGATGGGCTGCGAATTCGGGCAGGGCTTCCTGCGCGGACGTCCGGCGCCGGATCCCGGCGGCTGACGCTGGCGCACGCCGCCGCGTGCCTGGCCGGCGGCGCCGAAGCCGGAAATCCTCAGCGCGTGCCGCGCACCACGATGGTCTTGCCCGAGACGTCGATCATGCCCTGCTCCTCCAGCTGCTTGAGCACGCGGCCGACCATCTCGCGCGAGCAGCCCACGATGCGGCTCACTTCCTGGCGCGAGATGCGGATCTGCGTGCCGTCGGGGTGGCTCATCGCGTCCGGCTCCTCGCACAGGTCGAGCAGGGTACGCGAGATGCGGCTGGTGACGTCCATGAAGGCCATGCGGCTCACCTGGCGCGAGGTGCGCAGCAGGCGGTTGGTGAGCTGGGAGCCGATGGCGAACAGGATCTTCGGGCATTCCTCGGCAAGCGGCCCCTTCATCAGCGTGAACAGGCGCTCGTAGCTGACCTCGGCCATCTCGCACACGCTGCGCGTGCGCACCACCGACTCGCGTTGCGCCTGTTCCACGAACAGGCCCATCTCGCCGATGAACTGGCCGCGGTTGATGTAGGCGAGGATCAGCTCGCGGCCCTGCTCGTCCTCGGTGCAGACCGCCAGCGAGCCGTCGATCACGTAGTAAAGCGTGTTGGCCGGGTCGCCGGGCCGGATAATCGCGGTCTTGCTCGGGTAGCGGCGGCGGTGGCAGAGCGCGAGGAAGCGCTCCATCGAGGCGGGATCCGGGGCGAAGGCCAGCGGCGCCTGGGAGCGCTCGAAAGCCTGTTGCAGCTGGTATTTGAGTAGCGCCACGGTGCTGATTTCCCCTCGGGTGATGGTTCTGCCACCGAATGGCTCATTATGGCAAACGCGGGTGGATTGACGGAGGTTCTGTTTTTCACGATTTTGCCCCATAATTCGCAGTCTTGCGTTCGCGGACTATGGTCGCGGACGTTCGCCGGGTCATGGGAGACAAGGGTCCCCGTGTTCCGAATTCCCGCGGGGACCCTTGGTGCTAACCCGCCTCATCTGCTGACCGTCGATCCGGTCATGGAGAGTCGCCGTGGTCAAGCCGCTTCCCCGTCTGCGCCTGCAGGGTTTCAACAACCTCACCAAGGCGCTCAGCTTCAACATCTACGACATCTGCTACGCGGTGTCGGAAGAGCAGCGCCAGCGCTACATCGAATACATCGACGAGCAGTACGACGCCGACCGGCTGACCCAGATCCTCACCGACGTGGCCGAGATCATCGGCGCCAACATCCTCAACGTGGCCCGCCAGGACTACGACCCGCAGGGCGCTTCGGTGACCATCCTGATCTCCGAGGAGCCGGTGGTGGAGAAGCTGGGCCGCGACTCGATCGCCGGCGCGGTGGTGGCGCACATGGACAAGAGCCACATCACCGTCCACACCTACCCGGAAACGCATCCGCACAACGGCATCGCCACCTTCCGCGCGGACATCGACGTGGCCACCTGCGGCGTCATCTCGCCGCTGAAGGCGCTGAACTACCTGATCGACAGCTTCGAGTCCGACATCGTGGTCTGCGACTACCGCGTGCGCGGCTTCACCCGCGACGTGAAGGGCAAGAAGCACTTCATCGACCACAAGATCAACTCGGTGCAGGACTACCTGGCGCGCCACATCCGCCAGAAGTACGAGATGTTCGACGTCAACGTGTACCAGGAAAACATCTTCCACACGAAGATGCACGTGAAGGACTTCGACCTCGACACCTACCTGTTCGACGCCCACGCCGACGACCTCTCGTTCAAGGAGCGCCAGCGCATCGAGTCGCTGCTGCGCCGCGAGATCGAGGAGCTGTTCCACGGCCGCAACCTGATGTGACGAGAAGCCCGCCGCAAGGCGGGCTTTTTCTTTCGCCGATGACGCTACGCGTTCTGTTCGTCTGCAGCCGCAACCGTCTGCGCAGCCCCACGGCGGAGGCCGTGTTCGGCGGCGTTGCCGGCGTGGAGACGGATTCCGCCGGCCTCGCGCCGGATGCGCAGACGGTGCTCGATGCGGCACAGGTGGACTGGGCCGAGCTGATCGTGGTGATGGAGCGCCGGCACAAGGCGCGGTTGGCGGAAAAATTCGGCGCCCTGCTCAAGGGCAAGCGCGTGGTGTGCGTGGACATCCCGGATCGCTACGGCTACATGCAGCCCGAACTGGTCGCGTTGCTTGAGCGCAAGGTGGGTCCGTTGCTGGCCGGTTGAGCCGGCACGGTCAGATCCGGTATGCCACCGTCTTCATCACCATCGAGCTGGCCTGCATCAGTTGCGGGATCGGGAACGGCAGGTCGATGCCGCCGCGCGCCTGCGCATTCTCCGCGTGGCGGATCTCGTCGGCCTGCATCTGCGCCAGCACCGCGCGCGAACGCTCGTCCTGCGCGGGCAGGCGCTCAAGATGTTCGGCCAGGTGCGCTTCCACCTGGCGTTCGGTTTCCACCACGAAGCCCAGGCTCACCGCGTCGCCGACCAGCGCGGCCAGCGCGCCGATGGCGTAGCTGCCGGCGTACCACAGCGGGTTGAGCAGGCTGGGGCGGCTGTCCAGTTCCTTCAGGCGCTCGCCGCACCATGCCAGATGGTCGGTTTCCTCGGCGGCGGCGTGCAGCAGGTGCTCGCGGTTCGCCTCGTTGCGGGCCAGCGCGGCCTGGCCGTCGTAGAGCGCCTGTGCGCAGACCTCGCCGGTGTGGTTGATGCGCATCAGGCCGGCGGCATGCCGGCGCTCGGCGTCGTCCAGTGCCGCAGCGGCGATGCCGTGCGCGGGCGAGCGGCGGTTCGCCTCCGGCGCGCCGGCCACGGTTTCCAGTGCGCGTTCGATGCCGGCGAGCAGTCGGTCCAGCGGGCTGAGCGTGCGTGCGTTCATGGGGTCTTCTCCGGTAGCTGCGCCCACAGATCCAGCGTGTGTTGCGTGCCCCGGCCTGCCGGCGCGTCGCCGCCGCCGAAAGCCGGCTGGCATGGGTCGTACCGCACGCATGGGCCGGGTCGGCTCCGCAATGCGTCTGGGGGCTGTTCAAGTGCCATGCGGGGCATGCTATCATCACCGGCCCACAGCCCATCCATGCGGTGGACTTGCGCAGGCGGTGACAGCTTCGCTATCATTCCGCCTCTTTGCTTCACCGATTATTGTGCAACCGCCCTCGTCGGCGGCCTACGGGTATCTCGAAATGAAAACTTTCAGCGCCAAGGCAGAAAGCGTCAAGCGCGACTGGTTCGTGGTGGACGCCACGAACAAGACGCTCGGTCGCCTGTCGACCGAAATCGCGCGTCGCCTGCGCGGCAAGCACAAGCCTGAGTTCACTCCGCACGTCGACACCGGCGACTACATCGTCGTGGTCAACGCGCAGAAAGTGGCGGTCACCGGCGCCAAGCTGGACGACAAGATGTATCACCGCTTCACCGGCTACGTCGGCAACCTGAAGACCACCAGTCTCAAGGACATGCTGGCCACCCATCCGGAGCGCGTGATCGAGATCGCCGTCAAGGGCATGCTGCCGAAGAACGCGCTGGGCCGCGAGATGTATCGCAAGCTCAAGGTGTATGGCGGCGCCGAGCACCCGCACGCCGCGCAGCAGCCGCAGGCGTTGGAAGTCTAAGGAACCATCATGGCGATTCAGCAGAATTACGGCACCGGCCGCCGCAAGACCTCCGCCGCCCGCGTGTTCCTGCGCAAGGGCACCGGCGCGATCGAAGTCAACGGCAAGACCCTCGAGCAGTTCTTCGGTCGCGAGACCTCGCGCATGATCGTGCGCCAGCCGCTCGAACTGACCCAGAACACCGACAAGTTCGACATCAAGGTCACCGTCGAAGGCGGCGGCATCACCGGCCAGGCCGGCGCGATTCGCCTCGGCATCGCCCGTGCGCTGATCGAGTACGACGAAAGCCTGAAGTCGTCGCTGCGCAAGGCCGGCTTCGTGACCCGCGATGCCCGCGAGGTCGAGCGCAAGAAGGTCGGCCTCCACAAGGCCCGCCGCGCCACCCAGTTCTCGAAGCGCTAACCGCGCTTCGACGTGCGGCGCTCCAGGTCAGAGCGCGCCGACACGCAAAGGTTTTGGGAGATCGTCTAATGGTAGGACTGCAGACTCTGACTCTGCCTATCTAGGTTCGAATCCTAGTCTCCCAGCCAAAACAAAAGGCCCTGATTATTCAGGGCCTTTTGCTTTTGGGGTGAACCTTCAAGGTACCGACCATCGTTCCGGCGCCTGCTGGCACCGGTTGAGTGCTCTCGTGTCGAGAGCACTCAACGGTGTCAGTTGGCTCTAAGGATCTGATGCGTAGAGGTTTTCGCTTGTGCTGCCACTAGGGAACGCTTGCGCTACTGACAGATTCAGGGCTGCAGAGCCGTCGCATTGACCGTTTTAAGGGTGCTTTCTGCTGGTGCGCTTACGGATTGCGCAACTTCAGTCGCTTGCCACCGAACCCGGCTTTGTACGGGCTCTGTATTTCACCTTGCGTTGCCATGTCCGGAGCTCCCAGCTGCAGCTGAAAGCTCCTACAGGTACTGGCTGTTGATTTTCACCAAATACTGAGCCGGGCTTTTCATCGAAAAGTGAGCCACCGGTTGCGGGTTCGGAAGCTGATCGTGCGAGCCTGCGGCTCTGGTGTTCAGAACATGCTAAGGATGGTCTGATCAATGGCCGCCACGCGGCCTCGGCGTGCGATTGATCTTGCTCCGAGCAAAATACGCCGTCTCCCTGGCCAAGGCGCCGCGTTCTTCACGCCACCGCTGCCTTCCATGTGAGTTACGCTGATCCTTTTGCCATGGATTCAGCCATGACGATTGTCCTCACTCCTTTCGCGCGTGCCCGGTTGTTTCCACGCGAGGCGCGCGGAAACACCATCCAGGACTGCACGCCCGAAGCGTTCGAGCAACGCCTCAACGACGAGGCGCCGATCAAGGTGCTCGACGGCTACGCGCCGTTCTGCAAGCTGCACGTGCACCGCAACTGGACGTCCACGCGCTGCCTCACCGCGCCGGTCACCGAGGCCAACCGTCACCTGCTGCGTTCCGCCTACGAGGCGCGCACCAAGGCCGAGTTGCCGGTGCTGGTGCGCTGGTTCGAAGGCGTGCAGCCGCCGGTGGCGAACTGGCTGGTGGTGATTCTTTACAGCCGCGAGCAGCTCGCGAAGGAAGGCGAGACCATCGCCGCCGACTGGGGCGTCGTCGGCTGCCTCTACACGATGGAGCCGGAGGAAATCCCGATGGCGCCGATCACCATGCTGCGCAACGCGCTGGGCGTGGAGGAGGGCGGTTCCGGCGTGCCGCTGGATCGCGAGGCGTACCGGCGCAGCGTGGCGTTCTGGGAGAGCAACGCGAACTGGCGGCCGTAGCCAGTCGGATCGCCATGGCCGAATGGTGTCGGATTTGCAAATTGCCCAAATCGGATATTCAAGGATGGCTGCAGTACGGTCCGCGTCATCTGCGCAATCGTGAATTGCCATGGCGGCGGCCAATGAAAACGGGTGCCTCGCGGCACCCGTCCTGTTTTGCGCCATGCCAAAGCTCGCCGATCAATAGCGGTAGTGATCCGGCTTGTACGGCCCTTCCACCGACACGCCGAGGTAGGCGGCCTGTTCGGCGCTGAGCGTGGCGAGCTTCACGCCGATCTTTTCCAGGTGCAGGCGTGCGACTTCCTCGTCCAGCTTCTTCGGCAGGATGTAGACCTTGGCCTCGTAGGAATCCTTGTTCGCCCACAGGTCGATCTGCGCCAGCGTCTGGTTGGAGAAGCTGTTGCTCATCACGAAGCTGGGGTGGCCGGTGGCGCAGCCCAGGTTCACCAGGCGGCCTTCGGCGAGCAGGAAGATCGCGTTGCCGTTCTTGAAGGTGTACTTGTCCACCTGCGGCTTGATGTTGAGCTTGCTGGCGCCGGAGGCGTTCAGCGCGTCGACCTGGATCTCGTTGTCGAAGTGGCCGATGTTGCAGACGATGGCCTGGTCCTTCATCGCCTGCATGTGCTCCAGGCGGATCACGTCCTTGTTGCCGGTGGTGGTGACGTAGATGTCGCCGCGGCCCAGCGTGCTCTCGACGGTGTTGACCTCGAAGCCTTCCATCGCGGCCTGCAAGGCGTTGATCGGGTCGATCTCGGTGACCACCACGCGGGCGCCGTAGGCGCGCAGCGAGTGCGCGCAGCCCTTGCCCACGTCGCCGTAGCCGCAGACCACCGCCAGCTTGCCGGCCAGCATCACGTCCATCGCGCGCTTCAGGCCGTCGGCCAGCGATTCGCGGCAGCCGTAGAGGTTGTCGAACTTGCTCTTGGTCACCGAGTCGTTGACGTTGATCGCCGGCACCAGCAGCTTGCCGGCCTCGGCGAGCTGGTACAGGCGGTGCACGCCGGTGGTGGTTTCCTCGGAGACGCCCTTCCAGTCGGCGACCACGCGGGTCCAATAGCCCGGGCGCTCCTTGGCCACGCGCTTGAGCAGGTTCTTGATGACCTGCTCCTCGTGGCTGCCGGAGGCGCTGTTGACCCAGCTCTCGTCGCCCTTCTCCAGCTCGTAGCCCTTGTGGATCAGCAGGGTCACGTCGCCGCCGTCGTCCACCACGAGTTGAGGGCCGAGGAAGCCGCCCTTGCCGTCGGGGAAGGACAGCGCGTCCAGCGTGCAGTCCCAGTATTCCTCCAGCGTCTCGCCCTTCCACGCGAACACCGGCGTGCCGGTCTTGGCGATGGCGGCGGCGGCGTGGTCCTGCGTCGAGAAGATGTTGCACGAGGCCCAGCGCACGTCGGCGCCGATGTCCTTCAGCGTCTCGATCAGCACCGCGGTCTGGATGGTCATGTGCAGCGAGCCGGTGACGCGCACGCCCTTCAGCGGCGTGGAGGCGGCGTACTTGCGGCGGATCGACATCAGGCCCGGCATCTCGTGCTCGGCGATGTCGAGTTCCTTGCGGCCGAAATCGGCGAGGCCGATGTCGCGGATCTTGTAGTCGTGGCTGTCTTCTTTCAGTGCGGCGTTCATCGTGGATCTCCGGATGATGGCGTCGCTTCGCGGCGATGGTGCTGGCCGCGAGAACGCGCGCGGTGATTTGAGCGCCGTTGCATGGTCGTGCCGTCGAGCCTGGCCGTTGATCGGGAGCCTGCACGGGGAAGTACAGGCCCTGCGGAGGGTTCCGCAGTCGACAACGGTCGCAGCGCCCCTCGACGGAGGCCGCAAGTATAGCCCCGTGCCGCGGTGGCGTCCTTCGCGCGCGACATGCGTGCAAAGGCGGACGCCGATGACGGAAAGTCATATGCGGCATTGCAGCAAGCCGGGCGCGGATGCGCTAGGCTCGGAGGTCCCTCCCCTGCGAGCCGATGTCGTCACGATGAACGCTTCCCGCAGTTTCGAGCCCGCCCTGCCCGATGCCCCCTTGCGCGACGACGTGCGCCGGCTTGGCGCCCTGGTCGGCCGCATGCTGGCCGAGCAGGGCACGCCGGCCTTCCTCGACGAAGTGGAGCGCGTGCGCATCGCCGCCATCGCCCGCCGCAACGAGGGTGCGCCGCTGGCCGAGCTGACCGCGCCGCTGGCCGGGCTCGAAGCGGACCACGCGGAAGCGCTGGCGCGCGCCTTCGCCACCTATTTCAACGCGGTGAACATCGCCGAGCGCGTGCACCGCATCCGCCGCCGCCGCGATTACCAGCGCGAGGGCGGCGCGCCGCAGCCGGAGTCGCTGCGCGACGTGCTGGAACGGCTGAAGGCGCAGGGCGTCGAAGCGCAGGAATTGCTCGACTGGCTGTTCAAGCTGGAAGTGGAGCCGGTGTTCACCGCGCATCCCACCGAGGCAGTGCGCGCCTCGCTGCTGGAGAAGGAGCAGGCCATCGTGCGCGCGCTGGTCGACGGCTTCGACGCCGGCCGCACGCCGCAGGAGCGCGGCGAGGACGAGGAGCGCATCCACATGGCGCTCACCGCGGGCTGGCAGACCGCCGAGGCGTCGCCGCTGCGGCCCAGCGTGCAGGACGAACGCGAACACGTGGGTTTCTACATCGCCGACCCGATCTACCGTATCGTGCCCGCGCTGTACGAGTCGCTGGCGGACGCGCTGCAGGCCGTGTACGGCGTGGCCGTGCCGCTGCCGCGCCTGCTTTCGTTCGCCACCTGGGTGGGCGGCGACATGGACGGCAATCCCAACGTGGGCGCCGACACCATTGCCGCGAGCCTGGCCAGCCAGCGCACCCAGATCCTGGACCGCTACATCGGCGACGTCGCCGCGCTGGCGCGCCTGCTCAGCCAGACCGACAGCCGCGTCGAGGTCGATCCGCGCCTGCGCCAGCGCCTCGACGCGGCGCGCACGCGCTATCCGCAGGCCGCCTCGCGCATCAAGCCGCGCCACGCCGACATGCCTTACCGCAGCCTGCTCACCGTGATCGGCGGGCGGCTGGAGGCCACCCACGAAGACGGCCACCCCGAGGCCTACGCCAGCGCCGACGAACTGCGCGAGGACCTCGAACTGATCGCCGCCAGCCTGGTCGACCATCGCGGCCTGCACGCGGGCGCCTACGCGGTGCAACGCCTGATCTGGCGCGTGCGCAGCTTCGGCTTCCACCTCGCGCGGCTCGATGCGCGGCAGGACTCGCGCGTGCACGACGACGCGCTGGCCGCCTTGTTCAACGACGCCGACTGGCCGCAGCGCAGCGTCGACGAACGCGTGGAGGCGCTGCACGCCCATTTGCGCGGCGAACGCGATTTCGTCGCCAGCGAGGACAGCGTGGCCACCTCGCTGCGCGCGGTGTTCGCCGCCCTGCACGAGGCGCGCCAGCGTTATGGCACCCAGGCCACCGGCCTCTACATCATCAGCATGGCGCGTTCGGCCGCCGACGTGCTGGCGGTGCTGGCGCTGGCGCGGTACGGCGGCCTGACCGATGCGGCGGAGCGTGTGCCGCTCGACATCGCCCCGTTGTTCGAAACCATCGACGACCTCACCAATGCGCCTGCCACGTTGCGCGCGCTGCTGGCCGACCCGCTGTACCGCGCGCACCTCGCCGCGCGCGGCGACCGCCAGTGGGTGATGCTGGGCTATTCCGACAGCGGCAAGGACGGCGGCACGCTGGCCTCGCGCTGGGGCCTGCAGCGCGCGCAGGTGGAGCTTTTGGAAGTGGCGCGCGAGTACGGCATCGCGCTGGCGTTCTTCCACGGTCGCGGCGGCTCGGCCAGCCGCGGCGGCGCGCGCATCACGCCTGCGCTGCTGTCCTCGCCGCGCGGCTCGGTGGCCGGCCGGCTGCGCGTCACCGAGCAGGGCGAGGTGATCCACCGCAAGTACGGCATCCGTGCGCTGGCGCTGCGCAACCTCGAACAGACCGTCGGCGCGGTGCTGCGCGCCAGCCTGCGTCCGCGCGATGAAGAGGCTCGCGAAACGCCGTGGCGCGAACGCATGCACGCGCTCTCCGCGCGCAGCCGGCAGGCCTATCGCGCGTTGGTCGAGCGTGAAGGCTTCGTCGATTACTTCCGCACGGCCACGCCGATCGACGTGATCGAGCGCATGGCGCTGGGCTCGCGTCCCTCGCGCCGGCGCAGCATGCGCGGCGTGCAGGACCTGCGTGCGATTCCCTGGGTGTTCGCGTGGACGCAGTGCCGCTCCATCCTCACCGGCTGGTACGGCCTCGGCAGCGCGCTGGAATGGGGCGCGGCCGAATACGGCGAAGCGGCGCTGGCCGAGATGGCGCGCGACTGGCCGTTCTTCGCCAACGCGCTGGACGACGTGGAGATGCTGCTGGCGAAGTGCGACCTCGGCATCGCCGAAGCCTTCTCGCAATTGGCCGGCGAACTGCACGCGCCGTTCTTCGCGCTGATCCGCGCGGAGTTCGAGCGCAGCCGGCACTGGGTGCTGAAGCTCAAGGGTGCGGGCGAGCTGCTGCAGGGCGATGAACGCCTCGCCGCGTCGATCCGCCTGCGCAATCCCTACATCGACCCGATGAGCCTGCTGCAGGTCGACCTGCTCGGCCGCTGGCGCGCGGGCGACCGCCAGGACGACGCCCTGCTGCGCGCACTGGTGAGCTGCGTGAACGGCGTGGCGCAGGGCCTGCAGAACACCGGCTGAGCGGGGCTTGGCAGCCTCTCGGCGCGCCGGCTACGCTGGGGCGCCTATTGGAAGCTCACCATGTCCGACCATCCCACGCCCAAGCTCGGCCCGCTGCCCTTGCTGATCTTCAGCGCGCGCTGGCTGCAGCTGCCGCTCTACCTCGGCCTGATCGTGGCGCAGTGCGTCTACGTGTTCCTGTTCGGCAAGGAGCTGTGGCACCTCATCGTCGAGGCGCCGAGGCTGGGCGAGCAGGAGATCATGCTGATCGTGCTCGGCCTGATCGACGTGGTGATGATCTCCAACCTGCTCATCATGGTGATCGTGGGCGGCTACGAGACCTTCATCTCGCGCCTCGGGCTGGAGAACCACCCCGACCAGCCGGAGTGGCTGAGCCACGTCAACGCTTCCGTGCTGAAGGTGAAGCTGGCGATGGCGATCATCGGCATCTCCTCGATCCACCTGCTCAAGACCTTCATCGCCGCCGGCGCGCTGCAAGGGCTGCCGCTCTGCTCGCCGGCCGATCTGGCGCTGATCGCCGAGAACGGCAACGTGGGCTCGGGCCTGCAGTGCTCCACGCTCACCACGGTGGGCGTGATGTGGCAGACCATCATCCACCTGGTGTTCATCGTCTCGGCCGTCGGCATCGCCTGGACCGACCGCATCATGCAGGCAGGCCTGCAGCGCCAGCGCGAGGCGCATTGAACCTGCGCGGCGTCCGTTTGCGGACGCCGCGATCCGGATGCGGACGGATGCGATGTCACCCCATGCACGCCGGTTCGGCCGCCGGCCTTGATGCACAAGGGTTTTCCAGATGCATGCGGGCTGGCACGCCGCTTGCCATGCACGGTGCATGGATATCGCAAACCCCTTGTATGGCATCCGCAAGCGTCGCCGCCTTCGTTTGATGATCGGCGGCGGCGCGCTGGCCGTCGCCGTGTTGGCGGTACTGCTCTGGCGGCTGGGGCCGGCGCTGCCCGTGGCGGATCGCGGCAGCCTGTGGATCGACGCCGTGCAGCAGGGCGACATGCTGCGCGAGGTGCGCGCCACCGGCACGCTGGTGCCGCGCGAGATCCGCTGGCTGGCCGCGGCCACACCGGCGCAGGTGGAAAAGATCCTCGTATGGCCGGGCGCGACGGTGCAGCCGGACACCGTGCTGATGCAGCTCAGTGACCCGCAGACCGAGGACGCGCTACGCAACGCGCAGGCGCAGGTCGCCGCGGCACAGGCCGACGTCGCCGCCAAACGCGCGGAATTGGAATCGCAACTGCTGGACCAGCGCTCCGCGCTCGCACAGGCGCAGTCCGACTACGCCTCGGCCAAGGTCAAGGCCGACACCGACGCCATCGCCATACAGCAGCACCTGATTCCCCGCGTGCAGTACGAGCAGGGCCAGATCGCATTGAAGCAGTTGCACGAACGCATGCAGATCGGGCAGCAGCGCGTGGCTGCGTTCGCCGCCAGCATGAAGGCGCAGCTCGACGCGGTGCGGGCCGCGCTGGCGCAGCAGCAGAGCAACCTTCAGCTGCGCCAGCGTCAGGCCGATGCGCTGCAGGTGAAGGCCGGCATCGCCGGCGTGCTGCAGGAGGTGCCGGTGCAGGAGGGCGCGCAGGTGGCCGCCGGCACCAACCTCGCGCGGGTGGCGGTGCCCGACGTGCTGATCGCGCGCCTGCAGGTGCCCGAGGTGCAGGCCAAGGACGTGGCGATGGGCATGCCGGTGAGCGTGGACACCCACAACGGCCTGGTCGACGGCAAGGTGGAACGCATCGATCCGGCCGTGCGCAACGGCAGCGTGCAGGTGGACGTGGCGCTCACCGGCAAGCTGCCGCCCGGCGCGCGCCCCGATCTTTCCGTGGACGGCCGCATCCTGATCGCGCAACTGCACGACGTGCTTTCCGTTGGGCGCCCCGCCTTGGCCCAGGCCGACACCGACCTCAGCCTGTTCCGCCTCGATCCCGGCGGCGACACCGCCACGCGCGTGCCGGTGCGCATCGGCGCCGCCTCGGTGGATCGCGTGCAGATCGTGCGCGGGCTGAAGGCCGGCGACCGGGTGATCCTCTCGGACACCAGCCAGTGGGACAAGTACGACCGCATCAGGTTGAAATGAACGCGACACGTTGAACCCCTCTCGCTCCGGGAGAGGGGCAGGGGAGAGGATTCGGGCGAAGACATGCGTTGCTCCTTGCCCGAACCCTCATCCGGCCCTCCGGGCCACCTTCTCCCAGGGGGAGAAGGGAAACCAAAACCTCAAGAAGTGGACAAGGCCATGACCAACCCCGACAACGTCATCACCCTCGACAGCCTGCGCAAGGTGTTCCAGACCGACGAGGTGGAAACCCATGCGCTGAGCGACGTGCACCTCAGCATCGCGCGCGGCGAGTACGTGTCGATCTCCGGGCCGTCCGGCTGCGGCAAGACCACGCTGCTGTCCATCCTCGGCCTGCTCGACACCGCCAGCGGCGGCAGCTACGTGTTGAACGGCCACGACGTCGCCGGTCTCAACGCCGCGCAGCGCGCGCGCATCCGCAACGCCGAGATCGGCTTCATCTTCCAGGCGTTCAACCTGATCGGCGACCTCACCGTGCAGGAGAACGTGGAGCTGCCGCTCACCTACCGCGGCGGCATCGACGCCGCCGAGCGCCGCGCCCGCGTGCAGGAGGCGCTGGAGCGCGTGGGCATGGCGCACCGCATGCGCCACTACCCCGCACAGCTCTCCGGCGGCCAGCAGCAGCGCGTGGCGGTGGCACGCGCGCTGGTCGGCAAGCCAGCGATCCTGCTCGCCGACGAACCCACCGGCAACCTCGACTCGCGCAACGGCGAAGCGGTGATGGCCCTGCTCGACGAACTGCACAAGGGCGGCGCCACCCTCTGCATGGTTACCCACGACGCCCGCTACGCCGAACTCGCCCAGCGCAAGGTGCGCCTGTTCGATGGCCGCGTGGTCGACGAGGAAACCTTCGACCGTTTGCGCCGCGAGGATGAATCGCGCCTCGACGCGTTGATCGGCCAGCGCATCGAGGTGGGTGCGTGAACGTCTGGCTCGCCGAGATCTGGCAAGCCTGGCGCACCAGCCTGCGCCGTCCCGGCTTTCTGCTGCTGGCGGCCAGCGTGCTGGCGTTGGGCGTGGGTTCGGCCAGCGCGGTGTTTACCCTGATCGATGGCGTGCTGCTGCGGCCTTTGCCTTATCCGGAGCCGCATCGGCTGGTGGCGCTTGGGCGTCTCGAACAAGGCAACGTCAACGGCACGTCGCCGCAGCAATATCAGCAACTGGCCGGCTTGCCGGGCGCTGCCTCGCTGGGCATCTTCAAGAGCGAGACCACGGCCACGAACATCGCCGGCTATGGCGAGCCGGTGCAGGTGCAGGCGCAGACATTCGATCGCGGCTTGCTTCCCGCATTGCAGGTGCGGCCCATGCTTGGGCGCAACTTCGATGCGCAGGAAGATCGGCCGGGCGGCCCGCCGGCGGTGCTGCTGTATCACGGCTTCTGGCTGCGCCGCTTCGGTGGTGATCCGGCGGTGGTTGGCAAGACGCTGCAGGTGGAAGGCCTGGCGCACACCATCGTCGGCGTGTTGCCGGCGGGTTTCGACTTGGGGGAGGCGTCGATCGCGCTGCCAACGGCGTTCGACGCGGACACCTCCAATGACTCGCTCGACTACATGGTCGTGGCGCGATTGGCGCCGGGCATCGCGCGCGACGCATTGGCGGCGAAAGTGGATACGCGGCTGCATGCGTTCTATGTCGCGCAGGGGCACAAGGTGTACGGCAGCGACTACTGGCTGCGCTCGCACTTTGGTGCGCAGGATCTCGGTGCCGCAGAACACCATGATCAGCGCGCGACCTCGCTGATGTGGCTGGCCTGTGCCGCGCTGCTGTTGCTGATCGCGCTGGTCAACCTCACCAACCTGATGATGCTGCGTGCGATGGGGCGCAGCCACGACGCCTCCGTGCGCGGCGCGCTCGGCGCATCGCCGTGGCGCGTGGCCTTGCCTTCGATGGCGGAAGGCGCGTTGGTTGGCGTGCTCGGCGTGCTGCTCGGGCAAGGCCTGGCGGTGTTGGGACTGGCGGCCTTGCGTACCTGGATGCCGGTCGACTGGATGCCGGTGGAATGGACGCGCCCCGGCGGCCTGAGCCTTGGCTGGCCGGCATGGATGCTGGCCATCGCGGTGGGCCTGTTCGGCGCATTGCTCGCCACGGTGCTGGGCCTGTGGCGCGGGCATGCCGCGCTGTCGATGGACAGCCTGCGCGAAGGCGGACGCAGCGGCTTCGGTCGCCGCGGTGGCCTGCTGGGCCGCGTGCTGGTGATCGCGCAGGTGGCGCTGGCTTCGCTGCTGCTTTGCGCGGCCGGCGTGTTCCTGCGCACCCTGCTCGACAACGCGAAGGTCGATCTCGGCTTCGACGCGCGCGGCGTGCTCACTTTCGAACTCGCACCGATCAAGGCGCTCTATCCCGATGCGGCTTCGGCGAATGTCCTCTCGCGGCGGCTGGTCGAACGCCTGCGCCAGATTCCGGGTGTGCGTCAGGCCGCGGCGGTCACCAACCTGCCAGCGGGCGATTTCATCGGGCAATGGGCCATGGGCGAACTGCACGTGCCCGGCGGCGCGGAATTCAATGCGCAGATCCATGCCGCCGACCCGGATTTCTTCGGGGTGTTCGGCATACGCCTGCTGCAAGGCCGGTTGTTCGCCGACACCGATGTGCGAGGCGGCGAGGCGGTGGCCATCGTCAACCAGAAGTTCGCGGATCGGCACTACCACGGCCATGCGCTGGGTCAGCTCATCCAACGTGGCTCGGGTGCGGGCAGGCTCTCGGCGCGCATCGTGGGCGTGGTGGCCGACACCTGGCAGTTCGGCCCGGAAGATCCGGATGCGGCAACGCCCATCCTCTACCTGCCGCTGGCGCAGATGCCGGAGGACATATGGCGCGTATTCCGCACCTACGAACCGCTGCGCTTCGCCATCAAGGTGCATGGCAGTCCGGATGGCTACCGCGACGCGGTGAAGCAGGCGGTGGCCGAAATCGCGCCCGACCAGCCGATCAGCCATGTGCGCAGCATGGCCTGGATTGTCCACGACACCACCACCGATACGGAATTCAACCTCATGCTGGTCGGCTTGCTGGGTGGACTTGCGCTGCTTTTGGCCGGCGTGGGCATGTACGCGGTGATGGCCGTGGCGGTGGCCGCACGCGAGCGCGAGTTCGGCGTGCGGGCGGCGCTGGGGGCATCACCGCGACGCCTGTTGCTGCTGGTGCTGCGTGGCGGGTTGCTGCAGATCGTGCTCGGCCTCGCAGCAGGCGTGGTGCTGGGCGCGGCAGGATCGAGCGTGCTGCGCGCGGTGGTGGTGCAACTGGGGCGCAGCGTGTTCGACCCCTGGGCTGTCCTCGTTGCTTGCGCCGTGCTTGCCTGTGCCGGCGTGTTGGCTTGTCTGGTTCCAGCGATACGTGCCGGTCGGACGGCGCCGATGCACGCTCTGCGTGGGGAGTGAAGCCATGAAAGGAAGGGGGCGCGCATGAACATCTGGTTTGTCGAGATCTGGCGCGCATGGCGGGCGATGCTGCGTAGGCCCGGCTTCCTTTTGCTGGCGAGCGGCGTGCTGGCGCTGGGCATTGGTGCAAGCGTGGCGGTGGCCACGTTGATCGACCAGGTGTTGCTGCGGCCGTTGCCGGTGCCGCAGGCATCGCAACTGGTAGTGCTGGGGCGCTGGAATGGGGGGCATATCGGCACGATTTCGCCATTCGACTACCAGCGACTTGGCACGCTTGAGGGCGTGGCATCGATTGCGCTGAAGCAGTCCGGCTCGATGGCGAATGTTTCCGGCGACGGCGAGCCGGAGCAGGTGCCGCGTATCTATGCGGATCGCCAACTGTTGCCTACGCTGGGATTGCATCCTGTTCTCGGGCGCGATTTCGATGCGCAGGAAGATCGTCCTGGCGGGGCGCCAGCCGTGATGATCGGCTATGGCTTCTGGCAGCGCCGTTATGGCGGCGATCCGCATGTGGTCGGGCGCATGCTGCGGGTGGATGGCGTCGAACGCACCATCGTCGGCGTACTGCCGGCGGCTTTCAACGCCGTGGCGGGTGTGGGCGATGTGGTATCGCCGCTGGCGTTGCCGGCTGCCAGCGACGACCGGGGCTCGAATTACATGGCGATCGCGCGTCTTGCGGATGACTCCAACGTGGATGCCGTGGCGGCGGAAGTGGATACCCGCCTGCACGCCCTGGACGTGGCGACGGGAAACACTTTCATGCTGCGCACGCGCTATGGCGTGGAAAGCCTCGGTAGCTGGCTGCATCGCAGTGCGCGACCGGTACTCCTGCTGTTTCAGGCCAGTGCCTTGCTGGTGTTGCTGGTAGCACTGATCAATCTCGCCAACCTGATGTTGCTGCGCACGCTGTCGCGCAGCCACGAGGTTGCGGTGCGCGATGCGCTGGGTGCTTCGCGTGTTCGATTGATGCTGCCGGTACTGGGCGAGGGCATGCTGGTCGGTGTACTCGGCGGCGTGTGGGGCGTGGCATTGGCTGCGGTTGGGCTGGGCGCCCTCAAGGGATTCATCCCTGCGTCATGGCTGGTGGGCGGAAAGGTGGTCGTAGGTACATCGGCATGGCTGCTGGCCCTGTGCGGCGGCGCACTGATGGCCGCGATGGCGGCGGGTATCGGTGTGTGGCGCAGCCGCGCATCGACGTCGATGGAGGACTTGCGTGAAGGCGGGCGCAGCGGCGCCAACCGCCATGCCGGCTGGTTGGGTCGTGTCTTGGTGGTGGCGCAGGTGTTGCTAGCGGCAGTTTCGTTGAGTGCGGCGGGGCTATTCGTGCATGCGCTCTACGACGCGGCGAGGATGCCGCTGGGCTTCGTGGGCGACAAGGTACTCAGCTTCGAGCTGGCGCCGACGTTGGCCGACTATCCGGACGTAGCCGCGGTGGACGCCATGTCGCAGCGGCTGGTCGAACGTCTGCGGGCGATACCCGGCGTCACCGATGCCGCGGTGACCACCAACCTGCCGACCAGTACGGACAACATCGGCAGCTTCGGACACTTCAGCACCGGCTTGCACTTGCCGGGCGGCCCCACGTTCAACGCGCAATACCACGGTGTGGGGCCGGATTTCTTCAGGCTGTTCGCCATGCCGCTGCGGCAGGGACGCTACTTCACGCGCAGCGACGTGCAGGGTGGTACGCGGGTGGCCATCGTCAGCAGTGACCTTGCACGGACGCGCTTTGGCGGCGACGCGCTGGGCAAGTCCATCGAGGTGGAAGGAGGCCCGGACAACGTCGCGTGGTCGGTACGTATCGTCGGTGTCGTCGGCGACACCTGGCAGGACGGTCCGCTGCAGCCGCAGCAGCCCGTGCTGTACGTGCCGCTGGCACAGATGCCGGCGCCGATGCTGGCCGGGTTCCGGCGTTTCGAGCCTTTGCGCTTCGTGCTGCGCGGGCACGGCAACCCGGACGATTGGCGCGCAGGTGTAGGTGCGGCGGTAGCGGAAGCTGCCCCTGAACAACCCATCGCCAATCTGCGCACGATGCACAGCATCTTGCGTGCAACCACGGAAGATGCGCGGGTCAACCTGTGGTTGATCGGGTTGTTCGCCGTGCTGGCGTTGCTGCTGGCGGCGACGGGTCTTTACGCGGTGATGTCGGTGGCGGTGGCGGCGCGTGAACGCGAGCTAGGAGTGCGCCTTGCCCTGGGTGCGGCGCCTGCACAGCTGTTGGCGCTGGTGTTGCGCAGCGGGCTGGCACAGATCGGCATAGGTCTGACGCTGGGCATGGTCGCAGCACTGGCCCTTGCTCACGCGCTGTCGTCGATGCTGATGGTGTTGCTTGGACGCAGCAGCGCCTTCGATCCGGTCGCATTGCTGGGTGTGTGCGTGGTACTCGCCGTGGCGGGCCTGCTCGCCTGCCTGTTTCCGGCCCTGCGCGCGTCGCGCGTGGCGCCGATGCGTGCCTTGAGAGGGGAGTGACGATGATCGTGCGCGAGATGCGCCAGGCATGGCGACGGCTGCTGAAGCGGCCGGGGTATGCGTTGCTGTCGGCGGCGGTGCTGGGCGTGGGGCTTGGCGTGGCGCTGTTCCTGTTCACGCTGGTCAATACGGTGATCCTGCGCCCGCTGCCGTTTGCACATGCCGACCGGCTGGTGACGATCGGTGAGCCTGTGTCCAATGGTGTTGAAGACATGGACAGCGACCAGTATCTGGCGTTGAGCGGCAAGCTGCGCAGCATGGACGCGATGGGCGCGGCGGTGGGCGCGGGCATCAACCTCGATGACGGCGGCGGAGCGGTGTTTTACTCGGGCTGCCGGCTGACCGCTTCGATGATGCGGATGATGGACACGAACCCGCTGCTTGGTCGTGCCTTGCAGCCGGCCGACGACGTGCCCGGCGCGCCACGCGTGATCGTGTTGTCCGAGGCGATGTGGCGGCATGTGTTCGCTGCCGATCCACAAATCGTCGGTCGCACCGTGAAGGTGAACGGCGAGTGGGCCAGTGTGGTTGGCGTGATGCCGGCGAGCTTCCGTTTCCCCGATGGCAGCACGGAAGCGTGGTTGCCCCTGCGTCTGACTCCCGGCGAGCATGGCTGGGTGAATGTGAACGCGCGTCTTGCGCCTGGCATGCGTCTGGACGAGGCGCGCGCGGAACTGGATACGTGGGCAGGGCGCTTGCAGCGCGTGCTGTCGCCGGATCAGCACATGGACCGGCTGGTCATCTATCCGATGTCGGTGAGCTATGCGCCGCTGGATCTGCGCCAGTGGGTGTGGCTGATGTTCGGTGCGGGCGTGTTGGTGTTGCTGCTGGCGTGCATCAATGTGGCCAACCTGCAACTGGTGCAGACCCTGCAACGGCGGCACGAGCTGGCGTTGCGCAGCGCGTTGGGTGCTGGCCGTGCGCGGTTGGTGTTCGGCGCGCTGGTGGAGAGCCTGATGATGGCGGCGGCGGCCTTGGCGCTGGGCTTGCTGATCGCCCATGTTGGCGACCGCTGGCTGGACGAGACATGGATCGACAGCCATCCGGGCACGGTGCCGTTCCAGCACGGCATCGACGCGTGGGTGGTGGGTTTTGGCGTGGTGGTGGCCGTGCTCAGCACCTTGATTACCGGCGGCATCCCTGCGTGGCGCGCTTCGCGTCCCGACCTGTCGGACGCCTTGCGCGACGGCAGCAAGGGTTCCGGCAGCGGCTTCGCCCGCGTGGCGAAGTGGCTGGTGGTGGCGGAGGTGGCGCTCACCGTGGTGCTGCTGGTGGGCGCGGGTACCTTCGTGCGCGCGCTGGATGCCTTGCTGGCGCAACCGGTGGTGGGCGCCGGTCATGCCGCACAGGTGCTCACCGCGCAGGTGGCCTTGCCGGCGAATCTCTATACGGACGATGCGAAGCGCATCCGCTTCTTCGACAGCGTGGTGGAACGCCTGCGGCAGCAGCCGGGCGTGATCGCCGCCAGCGTCTCGAACACGGTGCCTGGCGCGGTGCTCGGCAGCCACGAGGATTTTTCCCTGCCGGGCCAGCCGCAGCCAGATGACGGTTGGTCGCGTGCGCAGATGGGCATCGTCGATGGGCACTTTCTGGATGCGTTCGGCGTGAAGCTGCTGGAAGGCCGCTTCTTCGATGCGCGCGATACCGCGGGCAGCACGCCGGTCGTGGTGATCGATGCCAAGATGGCCGAGGCGGCGTGGCCGCATGCGGATGCCTTGAACCGTCAACTGGTGCTCTATCCCGGCAAGGCCTGGGCGCACACCGTGACGGTGGTGGGCGTGGTCGAAACGCTGCAGATGGACGGCATGCTGGAACGCGCGCGGCCGGGCCTGCTGATGCCGATCGACCAGTCGGCCACCATGTCGCCGCTGCATGCGGTGATGCTGGTGGTGCGCACGCATGGGGATGCCGCGACGTTCACGCCGACATTGAGCGACGTGGTGCATGGCGTCGATCCGCAGGCAGCCGTGTACGCGGTGCGCAGCCAGGCGAAAAGCATGGCGATGGAACGTTCCGGGTTGGTGGTGCTGACCGACGTGTTCAGCGCGTTGGGCCTGGTGGCGCTGCTGCTCGCCGCTGCCGGCTTGTACGGTGTGTTGTCCTTCGCCGTGGCGCAGCGCACGCGTGAACTGGGCATTCGTCGTGCCATCGGCGCGGGCCATGGCGTCATCGTGCGCACGGTGGCACGGCAACTCGCGTCGCAACTCGGCATTGGCCTGCTGGCGGGACTGGTGCTGGCCATGCCGTGGTCGAAGCTGCTGGCCGACCCCAACCTGCGCACCCGCGCGCACGATCCGGCGGTGTTCGCCACGGTGTTCCTGCTCGTGGTGGGCGTTTCCGCCTTCGCCGCGCTGGTGCCGCTGCTGCGCGCGCTGCGTGTCGATCCGGCCGTCGCCCTGCGCTACGAGTGACCTTTACACTGCATGGATGAACGACCCCGTGGCGCGTGAATCGACCCCCACCATCCTGATCGCCGACGACCAGGCGGACGTGCGCGAGGCCTTGCGCCTGCTGTTCAAGGCGGAAGGCATCGCCAGCGTCGGGGCGGCCGACCCGGCGGCGGCGCTGGAGGCGGTGCGCAGGCGCGAGTTCGCCTGTGCGCTGATCGACTGCAACTACTCGCGCGACACCACCTCGGGCGAGGAAGGGCTGCACCTGCTGGAGCAGTTGCGCCAGCTTTCGCCCGACCTGCCGGTGGTGACGATGACGGCCTGGGGCAACGTACCGCTCACCGTGGAAGCAATGCGCCGCGGTGCCGCCGACTTCATCGAGAAGCCGTGGGACAACGCACGCCTGGTCAGCGTGCTGCGCGCGCAGATGGCACTCGCCGAAGCTGCGCGCCGGCAGCGCCGGCTGGAGGCGGAAAACGCCCTGCTGCGCGGCGAGGCGGGCGAGGATTTCATCGCCGAGTCGCCGGCGATGCGCCGCGTGCTGGCGCTGGTCGAGCGTGTCGCATCCAGCGACGCCAACGTGCTGGTGCTGGGCGAGAACGGCACGGGCAAGGGCGTGATTGCGCAATTGCTGCACCAACGTTCGCCGCGCGCGGCGCGTTCGCTGGTCAAGGTCAACATGGGCGGCATCGCCGAGAGCGTGTTCGAGTCGGAAATGTTCGGCCATGTGCGCGGCGCCTACACCGACGCCAAGAGCGAGCGCATCGGTCGCTTCGAGCTGGCCGACGGCGGCACGCTGTTCCTCGACGAGGTGGGCAATGTGCCCGCTTCGCAGCAGCCGAAACTGCTGCGCGTGCTGGAGGATGGCGAGTTCGAGCGGCTGGGCTCCTCGCGCACGCAGAAGACCGACGTGCGGCTGGTTTCCGCCACCAATGCCGACTTGCAGGCGGAAGTGGCCGCCGGCCGTTTCCGCAAGGACCTGCTGTACCGGCTCAACACGCTGGAGGTGCGCCTGCCGCCGCTGCGCGAACGCGCGGAGGACATTCTTCCGCTGGCGCGCAGCTTCCTCGCGCGCAACGCGCAGCGCTACGGTCGCGTCGGGCTGCGGCTGGCGCCTTCGGCCGAGCGCGCGCTGACGGCATGGCGCTGGCCCGGCAACGTGCGCGAACTGCAGCACCTGATGGAGCGTGCCGCGCTGCTCGCCGAACATGACGAAGTGGGCGCGACCGTGCTGGCCTTCGGCGACGCTGCCGCGCAACCCGCCGCCGATCTCGACGGCATGACGCTGGAGCAGGCTGAGGCGCATCTGGTGCAGCGTGCGCTGGAGCGCTTCGACGGCAACCTGCAGCGCGCCGCCGATGCGCTGGGCATCACCCGGCAGTCGCTGTACCGCCGGCTGGACAAGCACGACCTGCGCGACGCGGCGGCCGATGCCGACTGAGCACTCCGCGCAGCGCGCCGGGCGCATGCCGCGCTTCGAGCGGCGCGTGCTGCTCGGCAGTCTGCTGCTGGCGGCGCCGGGTTTGCTCGCCGCCATCGTGCTGGCCCAGACCGCGTGGGACGCCTCGCTGCGCTGGATGTGCATCGCTGCTGCCGTCGTTGCCACGCTGCTGCTGGCGCGCTGGCAGTATCGGCGCGTGGTGTTTCCGCTGTACACGCTTTCGGGTTTGCTGGAGGCGCTGCGCCAGGGCGACTACAGCCTGCGCGGCGTGCAGGGCGGCGTGCTGGGCGACGCCATCTACGACATCAACGCGCTGGCCGAGCGCCTGCAACGCGAGCGGCTGGAGTTCGAGGAGTCGTCCTACCTGCTCGGCAAGACCCTGGCGGCGCTGGACAGCGCGGTGTTCGTGTTCGACGAGCAGCAGCGGTTGCGCCTGCTCAATCCCGCCGCGCAACGCCTGCTCGATGCGGAACGCCATCGCTTGTTCGGGCTGAGCGCGGCGGAACTCGGTCTGGCGCCGTTGCTGGAAGGGGCAGCGGCACACCTGCTCACGCATGTGTTTCCCGGCCGCAGCGGGCGCTTCGAGATCCGTCACGCGCCCTTGCGCAGTGGCGGCCGTGGCGGCCGCCTGCTGGTGGTCAACGACGTGGGCCGCGTGCTGCGCGAGGAGGAGCGTGCGGCATGGCAGCGCCTGCTGCGCGTGCTGGGCCACGAGGTCAACAACTCGCTGGCGCCGATCCAGTCGATGGCCGGCACGCTGGCCACGCTGGCGGCGCGCGAGCCATTGCCCGAAGACTGGCGCGAGGATTTCCGTGGCGGGCTGGAGCTGATCGGCCATCGCGCCGAGGCGCTCGGGCGTTTCCTCTCCAGCTACAGCAAGCTGGCGCGCCTGCCGCCGCCGCAGCCGCGTGCGGTGGAGCTGCCCGCGTTGCTGGCCAAGCTTGCGAAACTGGAGCAGCGCCTGCCGGTGCGCGTGGAAGCGGGCGAGCCGCTGGCGGTGATTGCCGACCCCGACCAGCTCGAACAGGCACTGATCAACCTCGTGCGCAATGCGGTGGAAGCCGCGCTGCCGGACGGCGGCGTGCAGTTGCGTTGGCATCGTGACGGCGAACGCGTCGTGGTCGAAGTGGAAGACGACGGCCCTGGCCCGCCGCCTAGCGACAACCTGTTCGTGCCGTACTTCACCACCAAGCCCGGCGGCTCCGGCATCGGTCTCGCGCTGGCTCGACAGATCGCCGAGGCGCACGAGGGTGGTGTGACGCTGGAAGCTCGCGAGCATGCGCGCGGTGCATTGGCTCGACTGTGGCTGCCGCGCCATGCCGCGGTAGGGGACAAGGAATAGCTTGCGCGCTCAGCCGTCCAGTTCGGCCCAGCGCGCGTAGGCGCCTTCCAATTCCTGCTGCAGTTTCGCCAGCGCCTCGTTCGCTTTGACGATGGCGGTGCTGTCCTGCTGGAAGAACGACGGGTCGTTCATCGCTTCGCCGCGCGCGGCGATGTCGGCCTCGAGCTGCTCGATGCGGGCGGGCAGTTGTTCGAGTTCGCGCTGGTCCTTGTAGCTCAGCTTGCGCTTGGTTTCCGGCACCGCTGCCGGAGTTGGAGCGGGCGATGCAGGTCTGGCCGCAGGAGTCGCAGCGGTGACAGTCGCCGCCGGCCGCTGCCGCAGCCAGTCGGTGTAGCCGCCCACGTATTCGCCGATCTTGCCGTCGCCTTCCAACACCAATGTGCTGGAGACCACGTTGTCGAGGAAGGCGCGGTCGTGCGAAACCAGCAGCAGGGTGCCCTGGTAGCCGGCGAGCAGTTCCTCCAGCAGTTCCAGCGTCTCCACGTCGAGGTCGTTGGTGGGTTCGTCCATCACCAGCAGGTTGGACGGCTGCGCGAAAAGCTTGGCCAGCAGCAGGCGGTTGCGCTCGCCGCCGGACAGCCGGGTGATCGGCGCGCGGGCGCGTTCGGGCGAGAACAGGAAGTCCTGCAGGTAGCCGATGATGTGCTTGCGCTGGCCGTTGAGCTCGATGTACTCGCGGCCCTCGGCTACGTTGTCCAGCGCGTTCTGCGTGTCGTCGAGCTGCAGCCGGTGCTGGTCGAAGTAGGCGACCTGGATGCCGGTGCCCAGCGTGGCGCTGCCGCGCTCGGGCTTCAGTTCGCCCAGCATGATCTTGAGCAGGGTGCTCTTGCCGGCGCCGTTGGGGCCGACGATGCCCACGCGGTCGCCGCGCATCACCGTGGTGCTGAGGTCGTCGATCAACACGCGCCCGCCGTAGCTCTGGCGCACGTGTTCCAGGTCGATCACCTTCTTGCCGGAGGCCTGCGCGTTGGCCGCGGTCATCTTCACCTTGCCGCCCAACTCGCGACGCTCGGCGCGTTCCACGCGCAGCGCCTTCAGCGCGCGCACGCGGCCTTCGTTGCGGGTGCGGCGGGCCTTGATGCCCTGGCGTATCCACACTTCTTCCTGCGCCAGCTTCTTGTCGAACAGCGCGTTGGCTTGCGCTTCGGCGTGCAGGCGTTCCTCGCGGCGGCGCAGGTAGTTGTCGTAGTCGCCGGGCCAGTCGGTGAGCTGGCCGCGGTCGATCTCCACGATGCGCGTGGCCAACGCCTGCAGGAAGCTGCGGTCGTGGGTGACGAACAGCAGGCTGCCGTCGAAGGATTTCAAAAATCCTTCCAGCCAGCCGATGGCCTCGATGTCGAGGTGGTTGGTCGGCTCGTCCAGCAGCAGCACGTCGGGCTTGCGCACCAGCGCCTGCGCCAGCAGCACGCGGCGCTTCATGCCGCCGGAGAGCGCGGCGAAGTCGGTGTCGGCGGGCAGTTCCAGCCGGGTCAGTACTTCGCTGACGCGGCGGTCGAGATCCCAGCCGTGGCGGGCCTCGATCTGCGCCTGCACGTCGCCCAGCGCGTCGAGGTCGCCTTCGTGCAGCAGATGGTGGTAGCGGGCCAGCAGCAGGCCGAGATCGCCCAGGCCCTGTGCCACCACGTCGAACACGCTGCCGGCGGTGCCCTGCGGCACCTCCTGCGCCATGCGCGCGATGACAATGCCGTTCTGTACCCGCACTTCGCCGTCGTCGGGCTTCAGCTCGCCGGCGATCAGCTTCATCAGGGTGGATTTGCCTTCGCCGTTGCGGCCGACGATGCAGACGCGCTCGTTGCGGTCGATGGAAAGGTCGACGTGTTCGAGCAGGAGCGGGCCGCCGATGCTGAAATCGACGCGGTGGAGTTGGATCAGGGACATCCGGCCATTGTAGCGGGCGCGGCTGCGCGGCGGCGTGGCATACGTGATCGGATGGTCTGAACATTCTGTTTCAGAACATGTATTTAACGAAATTATTTCATGTCTTGCCTATGGAATTCGATGCCGCCTTGCGTTAAGGTCGGCCTCGGGGTAAGGCGTGGTATTTTTTGCGGTCTGTTTGTAGTTAGTTTGCGAGGACTCGGGGTGGCCATCGAATCGACGGGACTGGGGCGGATGCTGGTTCGCATGCGCGCGGTACTGATGCTTGTGCTGTTGTGCGGCCTGGGCGGCTTTGTCGCCACGGCGCATGCCGGCTACGCGGCCATCGTCGTGGACGGCAACACCGGCCAGATCATCGAGCAGGTCAATGCCGATCAGCGCGACTATCCGGCCTCGCTCACCAAGATGATGACGCTCTACATCGCCTTCCAGCAGCTGAAGAACGGCAAGTTGAGCCTCGACCAGCAACTTCCGGTGTCCTCCTGGGCGGCGAACAAGGAACCCACCAAGCTGGGCCTGCGCCCCGGTTCGACCATCGCCGTGCAGGACTGCATCCTCGGCATGATCACCAAGTCGGCCAACGACGCCGCCACCGTGATGGCCGAAGGTATCGGCGGCAGCGAGAGCCGCTTCACGGAGATGATGAACGCGCAGGCCGCGCTGCTCGGCATGACCGACACGCATTTCGCCAACGCCTCCGGCTTGCCCGACCCGAACAACACGTCCACCGCGCACGACCTGGTGAAGCTGGCGATGGCGCTGTACCGCGACTTCCCGCAGTACGCGCATTTCTTCGCCACGCAGGAATTCGTGTTCCACGGCCACATCGTGCGCGGCCACAACCACCTGATGTACCGCTATCCCGGCATGGACGGCCTTAAGACCGGCTTCACCGACGCGTCCGGCTTCAACCTCGCCTCCACGGCGGTGCGCGACGGCCAGCGCCTGTTTGCCGTGGTGCTGGGCAGCCGCACGGCCGCCGGCCGCGACCGGCTGATGGCGCGCCTGCTGGACGACGGTTTCGATGGCCGCCCGACCCCGCCGATCCTCGTGGCGCAGGCTGGCGGCGTGCGTGCCGGCAGCCGTGCTGCGCGCCTGCTTGAAGCGATCTCGCCGATCCAGACGGCCGAGGCGGATACCGTGTCCGCTTCGCAGCGTCGCACCGCGCCTACCCGCAAGGCGCCGCGCCACGACAAGGCGACGATGGTGGCCAGCCGAGGCTGCAGCGCACGCAAGGGCAGCACTTGCCGCCGCGCCGCCACGCGCCGCACGCATCATGCGGAGCCGCGCCTCGCGACGCGCCATGAGCCGGCCAAGAAGCCGGTACTGGTCGCCTCGCGCCGCGAATCGGACGGCTAGGCCCGCCCCCGGCAACCTTCGGTTATCCTGCGGGACCGCGACACCCGGCAGCTGAGCTGCGCGCTGGTGCGTCTACCACAGGGGTTTCCATGACCGGTCAGCTGACCGACCGCTACCTGCATGCCAAGCGCATCGCCATGGGCGTGCTGGAAACCGACGCATCCGGCCGCGAGGCGGCGCTCGTGCGCGAATGCGGCGGCGACGAGACATTGGCGCGCGAAGTACGCTGGATGATCGCCGCCATCGAATGCAGCCACACCGCCACGCTGCCGCTGGCGCCGGGCGATACGGTGGACCTGACCGGCCTGGACACGCAGACCGCCGCACCGCGGCACTACCGCCTGGTGCGCCGGCTCGGCGAGGGCGGCATGGGCGTGGTCTACCTTGCCGAGCGCGAGGACGCCGGCTTCGTGCAACAGGTGGCGCTGAAGGTGCTGGCGGGCGGCGCGGTGGGTTCGCCCATGCTGCAGGAACGCTTCGTGCGCGAGCGGCAGCTGCTGGCGCGGCTGGAACACCCCGGCATCGCGCGCCTGCTCGATGGCGGCATGCTGGCCGACGGCCAGCCTTTCCTGGCGATGGAGTACGTCGAGGGCGAACGCATCGACGCGTGGTGCGAACAGCGCGGGCTCGGCCTGCGCGAGCGCGTGCAGCTGTTCCTCAAGGTCTGCGCCGCGGTGGAGTACGCGCACCGCAACCTGGTGATCCATCGCGACCTGAAGCCCGCCAACATCCTGGTCGATGGGCAGGGCGAGCCCAAGCTGCTGGACTTCGGCATCGCCCGGCTGATCGACGAGCAGGCGGCGGAGGGCACGCTCACCGTCACCGGCCAGCGCGCGCTCACGCTGGCCTACGCCAGCCCGGAACAGATCGAGCAGCAGCCGCTGACCACCGCCGTGGACGTGTACGGACTGGGCATGGTGCTGTACCAGCTGATGGCCGGGCGGCGGCCGTGGCAGCACATCACCACGCCGCACCAGCTCAGCCACGCCATCGTCGCCGGCGAGATCGTGCCGCCCAGCCGCAGCGCGAAGACCGGCGATGCGCCGCGTCATGCCGTTCCCGCCGATATCGACGCGATCGCGTTGAAGGCCCTGCGCCGCGCGGTCGGCGAACGTTACGCCGGCGTGGGTGCGCTGGCGGCCGACCTGCGCAACTGGCTGGCGCAGCGTCCCGTGCTGGCGCGGCGCGGCCAGCGCCTGTACCGCGCGCGCCGCTTCCTGCAGCGCAATCGCTGGCCGCTGGCCGTCGCCGCCGTGCTGCTGCTCAGTGTGCTCGCAGGACTGTTCGCCTCGCTGTCCTCGCTGCATCAGGCACGCGTGCAACAACGGCTGGCCGCGCAGCGCCAGCAGCAGCTGGAGCGCATCGTGCAATACCAGCGGGCGATGTACGACAGCGTGGACATCGGCGCGATGGGGCATGCCTTCGTCGCCGCGACGCAGCGGCAGGTGGATGCGGCGCTGGCTCCCGCCGCGGCGTCGACGACGCTGGCCAAGGCGTTCGCCGGCGTGCAGGCGACCGACATTGCGCGCACGGCGATGGACGACTACGTGATCGGGCATTCGCTCGACGGCCTGGATCGGGCTTTCCCGGATGCGCCGCTGCTGGCCGCCGATCTGCGCCAGTCGCTGGCGCGGGCGTTGCTGGGCATCGGCAGTTATGCGCATGCCGCCGACGAACTGCGCCAGGTCCTTGCGGTGCGCGCGAAGCGGCTGCCTGCGGACGACCGCGGCCAGCTATCGGTACGCGTGGATCTGGCGCAGGCGCTGGAGAAACAGGGGCAGACGGCCGCGGCGACGGACATGTATGCCCAGGCCGAAAAACTGGCGCAGGCCGAACCGCCTACCGATGCGCTGCGGATCGCGGCGGAATCCGGTGCGGCGCGCATGCTGGTTGAACAGGGCCGCCTGCAGCAGGCGCTGCAGCGGCAGGACGCGCTCTACGCGCTGCTCAGGCCACGGCTGCCCGCCACCGACTTCGGCCTGATGCAGCTGCAACGCGACCTGGTGATGACCCTGATCGCACTGGGCCAGCGTGATCGCGCGCTGCAACTGGCCGGGCCGCTGGTGGCGCTGGAGCGGCGCACGCTGGGTGCGGAAAACCCGCAGACGCTCGATGCCATGCTGGTTCTGGCCGGGCTGCTGCACTACCGGGATGAGTACGAGCGCTCGCTCGCGCTGGCGCGCGAGGTCGCCGCCGTCCGCACGCTGCGCCTCGGCGCCGATCATCCGGACACGCTGGCCGCCGCCTACATGGCGGCCACCGACGAGGTGTACCTGGCGCAGGACCCGCCGGCTTTCGCCGCGGCCGGCGCGGATCTGCAGCGGGTGATCGACGCGCGCCGCCGCGAGCTGGGCGCCGACCATCCGGACACCATCGCCGCCGAGACGGTGATGGTGCGGCTGCTGTCCAAGCAGGGCGGCTACGCCAAGGCGCCGGCCGAGCAGCGCGCGTACTACGCGCAGGCGATTGCGCTGGAGCGGCAGATCCTGGCGGCGCACGAGCGCCAGCTCGGGCCCGACCACCCCAAGACCCTGATGGCGCACGGCAGCCTGGCCAGCCTGCTGGACGACGAAGGCGAGTACGCGCAGGCGCTGGCCGAAGCGAAGTTGTGCCTAGCTGGGCAATTGCGCGTGCTGGGGCCGCGGCACCCGATGATTTCCGCCACGCAGACCCTGATCGGCGACATCGAGGACGATGCCCATCACTGGGCGGCTTCGCGCGACGCCTACCGCCAGGCCTTGCAAGCGCGCGAGCAGTTGCTGGGCCTGCGCGATCCGCACACCATCGAAAGCGCATCGCGCCTCTATTCGGTGCTGATCGAGCTGCACGACGCCGACGCTGCGGAAAAGGTGCGCCAGCGCTACATGGACCCGGTGATCGCGATGGATCCGCAGACGCTGAACGCCGCCATGCGCAGCGTGCGCGACGAGGCGATCCGCATGCTGAAGTCGCCCTAGGCCGCACGTCGCAGCGGCCTCGCGCGCATGCCGCCCAAACGAAACGGGCCGCTCGCGCGGCCCGTCCCGATGGTTTGACGATGTTGCCTTACTTCAGCTTGGCATCGGCGCGCAGCGCCTCGGCCTTGTCGGTCTTTTCCCACGAGAACGCGGTGTATTTGCTGCCGTCGGCGGCCTTCACCTCGTAGGGGCTGCGGCCGAAGTGGCCGTAGCTGGCGGTCTGCTGGTACATCGGATGGATCAGGTCGAGCATCTTGAGGATGCCGTAGGGGCGCAGGTCGAAGTGCTTGCGGATCAGCTTCTCGATCTTGTCGTCGCTGATCTTGCCGGTGCCGAAGGTGGTCACCGAGATCGAGGTGGGCTCGGCCACGCCGATGGCGTAGCTCACCTGCACCTCGCAGCGGTCGGCGATGCCGGCGGCCACGATGTTCTTGGCCACATAGCGCGCGGCGTAGGCGGCCGAACGGTCGACCTTGGACGGATCCTTGCCCGAGAACGCGCCGCCGCCGTGGCGGGCCCAGCCGCCGTAGGTGTCGACGATGATCTTGCGGCCGGTCAGGCCGCAGTCGCCCACCGGGCCGCCGATCACGAACTTGCCGGTCGGGTTGATGTGGAACTTGGTGCCCTTGTGCAGCAGCTTGGCCGGCAGCACGGGCTTGAGGATCTCCTCGCGCACGGCTTCGATCAGCTCCTTCTGCTTCACGCCCGGATCGTGCTGGGTGCTGAGCACCACGGCGTCGATGGCGGTGGCCACGCCGTTCTCGTAGCGCAGGGTGACCTGGCTCTTGGCGTCCGGGCGCAGCCACGGCAGGCGCGAGTTCTTCTTCTTGCGGATCTTCGCCTGCTGCTCGACCAGGCGGTGCGAGTAGTAGATCGCCGCCGGCATGAAGTCCTTGGTCTCGTTGGTGGCGTAGCCGAACATCAGGCCCTGGTCGCCGGCGCCCTGTTCCTCGGGCTTCTTGCGGTCCACGCCCTGGTTGATGTCGGGCGACTGCTTGCCGATCAGGTTCAGCACGCCGCAGGTGGCGCCGTCGAAGCCGACGTCGCTGGAGTCGTAGCCGATGTCCAGGATCACCTTGCGGGTGATTGCCTCGAGGTCGATCCACGCGCTGGTGGTGATCTCGCCGGCGACGATGGCCACGCCGGTCTTCACCATGGTTTCGCAGGCCACGCGGGCGCGCGGATCCTGCACGAGGATCGCGTCGAGCACGGCATCGGAGATCTGGTCGGCGACTTTGTCCGGATGGCCTTCGGAGACCGATTCGGAAGTGAACAGATGGCTGGACATCGCGTTTATATCCTCGTGTACGGATAAAGAGATGAAAGAAAGTGCGGCATCATACCACTCCGCCGCATCGGCGTTGTACCCCAGGCTGAACCGGGGTTTGGGCGGATGGACGTCTATTTGACTGGGGTCACGAAGCCTCGCAGCGGTTGCGGCCGTTGCTCTTGGCGCGGTACAGCGCCTGGTCGGCGCGCTCGAACACGCTGTCGGGCGTATCGCCCGCCCGCACGGTGGCGATGCCGCAGGACAGGGTGATCGGCACCACCTGGTCCTGACTGTGGAAGCGCGCCTGGCCGATGCGTATGCGCAGGCGTTCGGCCACCCGCATCGCTTCGCCGGCGTCGGCGGCGAGCAGGGCGACGAACTCCTCGCCGCCGTAGCGTGCGAGGTAGTCGCCGGGCCGCAGCGCGGCTTGCAACTGCTCGGCCACGATGCGCAGGGCGCGGTCGCCGGCGGCATGGCCGAGCTTGTCGTTGATGTTCTTGAAGTGGTCGATGTCCAGGATCAGCAGGCTGATGACGGGACCGCCCATTTCGCACAACGAGGCCATGCGCGCCTCCAGCGCGCGGCGGTTGGCGAGGCCGGTGAGCGGATCGGTGTCGACCAGTTGCAGCTTCTGCTGGAGCGTGGCCTCCATGCTGCGGGTGCTGGACTCCAGTTCGCGGATGCGTTCGCGCATGCGCGCGGCATGTTCGCGCCACGCCTGCTCGCGCATCTGTTCGCGTTCGCGCAGCGCGGCGAGGTGGGAGCCGACCGCGGCCAGCCGCGCTTGCACGTCGGCCTGCAGGCTGATCAGGTCGGGCGCGGAACGGGCGCGCTCGCCCAGCGCCTGTACTTCGCCGGCCATGCGTTCGCCCAGTTCGCGCCGGGCCGCGACCACGTCGCTGCGCGACTGGTCGTCCTGGTCGAGGTGTTCGGTCAGCGCGGTCAACTCGTTGTCGACGTGGCTGAGCAGCCGGCTGGCGCTGCGCTGGGCCTCTTCCAGTTGTTCGAGCCGGTACGCGACCAGCGCGGCCAATGCCTCGCCGTGGGCCTGCAGCGTGGCGGCGTCGCGGCAGCCGGCGATGCGCGCGCGCAGGGCGGCGAGCTCGGGCTCGGAGGGTTCGCCCAGGGGCAGGCGGTCGAGGATGGCCAGCAGCAGGCGATCGAGTCCGGGTTCCTCGGCCTGCACTGGCGGCGGCGCGATTTGCGGTGGCGGCGCGGGCGGTGGCGGTGGCGGCGGACGCACGGCGTCTTCGTCGAGCGCGGCCACGGCATCGGTGAGCGCGTCCAGCAGCGGCTGGACGCGTTGTGCGTCGAGGGTGTTGCGGGTGGCCAGGCGGATGCTGCCGAGCACGCCGTCCAGGCCGGCGTTGCGCCCTTCCGCGGCATAGGTCAGGCGCGACAGCAACCGGCGCAGCAGGGCATCCATGTCGCGCCAGCGGGCCTGTTCGCGTTCCAACTGCTCGATGGCGTCGGGCGGGGTGGACTCGTTGCGTTCGGCATCCATGAGCGATGATTCCAAAGCGGCAAATTCTGGTTTCGTCAAAGCGCCATGCAACGATTGCGGCCGGCCCGCTTGGCCTGGTACAGCGCGCGGTCCGCACGGTCGAACACGCTCTCGGGGGTGTCGTCGGCCTGCACGGTGGCGACGCCGCAGGAGAGGGTGACGCGCACGGGCTGGTCCTGGCTGCGGAAGCGCGTGCGTTCCAGCCGTTCGCGCAACCGCTCGGCCACGTGCATGGCTTCCTCGGCGCCGGCCTCCAGGATGGCGACGAACTCCTCGCCGCCGAAGCGGGCGAGAAAGTCGCCGGGGCGCAGCGCCGTCTGCAACTGTTCGGCGACGATGCGCAGGGCGCGGTCGCCCGCGCCGTGGCCGAGGCGGTCGTTGATTTCCTTGAAGTGGTCGATGTCCACCATCAGCAGGCTGATCGTGCCCGGCCGACCGTTGCAGATGTCGGGCATGCGCGCTTCCAGTGCGCGGCGGTTGGCGAGGCCGGTGAGCGCGTCGGTGTCCACCAGGTGGCCCTTCGCAGCCAGCATGCTTTCCATGCGCTCGATGTCGTCTTCGAGCTGCCGCACGCGGTGGCGCGAGCGCTTGAGGCGCTTCTGCCATTCCTGCTCGCGCGCCAGCTCGCGGCCGCGCGCGTCGGTGAGGTGGTCGCGGATGACGCTCAGCCGCGCCCGGATGTCGCGGCGCAGGGCGGCAAGGTCGGATGCGGAGCTGGCGCAGTCGTCCAGGATCTGCACCTCGTCGAGCAGGCGCTCGTTCGCCAGGCTGCTGGCCTGGGCGTCGTCCTGGCCGGCGCTTTCGTCCTGTGCGATGTATTCCGCCAGCGTGCCGAGGTGGCCGTTGATGTGATGCAGCAACTGGGCTGCGGCCTCGCGCTCCTCGGCCAGTTTGCGCAGGCGCTCGTTGACCAGGTCGACCAGCGTATGGCCGTGGTCGCGCAATGTGCGCGTGTCGGCGCAGCCGGCAATCCGCAGGCGCAGCGCGGCAAGCTCGGTGGTGGGATCTTCGAGCTGCAGATGGTCGAGTACGGTGAGCAGGATTTCATGCGCCGCCGGCGATGCGCCGGGGGCGGGTGCGGCCGGCTCGGCATGGCCGGCCGGTTCGTCCAGCGTCTTTGCGGCCTTGGCCAGCACGCCGAGCAGGGTGGGGATGCGGCTGTCGCCGCCGGTTTCGCGCATGGCGTCGCGCAGCCCGCCCAGCGTGCCGTCGAGCACCGGGCCGTGCAGTTCGTCCGGGCCGGCCAGATGCGCCAGCAGGCTGCGCAGCAGTCCGCCGACGCGCCGCCATTGCGCCTCCCGCAGCCTGATGGCGTCGGCCTTGTCTTGCGGATTGGCAGCGGGCGGTGCGGAGTCCATTAAGTACGGCCATCGGCAGATTGCCCCGCATCTTAAACCGGTTCCGCGTCTTTACATCGTCATGCCGCCAGGCGGGCGTGGTGAGGCGCGGCGTCGGCGCCCCTGCCGGTTCCGGCTCCGGCTCGGAGCGGCTCAGGTGGCGATGCCGGCACGCAGCGGCCGCGCGCACGCCGCCCTGCTGCGCAACGCAAGTAAACGCGCACTGCTGCGTGCGGAGTGCGCCATCGACGCCCGAATCGGTGGCGCTGTCATGCCGCTGACGCGCAGGCGCAACGCCGCCGTCCCGATGGCCGCGCAATCTTGCGACAGTCCAAGCCGAGGACGTCGCCATGCAAGTGATCGAGCAGCGTTTGCAAGAACGTTATCCCCAATGGTTCAGTGGCGGCCGCGGGCGGTTGACCGTGCCGTTGCTGCACGGGCTGGCGCGATGGTCGGGATTCGACGGCATCGACGCCTTCTGTGCCGGACATCGCCACCTGCGCGGCTTCGATTTCGTCGAGGCGGCGCTGGCATACCTGCAATTGCCATGCGACACGGATCCGGCTGCGCTGGCGCGCATACCGGCGTCCGGGCCGCTGCTGGTGGTCGCCAACCATCCTTCCGGCGCGCTCGACGCGTTGGCGTTGTTGAACGCGGTGGGGCAGGTGCGGCGCGATGTGCGCATCGTCGCCAACGAGGTGCTGGGCCTGGTGGAGCCGTTGGCGGAGCTGCTGCTGCCGGTGCGCGTGTTCGGCGGCCCGGCCGGAGCGGCGGATGTGCGCCGGGTGGACCGCGCGCTGCGCGACGGGCAGTGCGTGATCGTGTTCCCGGCCGGCGAGGTATCGCGGCTCGGCCTGCGCGGCGTGCGCGACCCGCGCTGGCGCCCCGGTTTCCTGCGTTTCGCGCGGCGCCTGTCGGTGCCGGTGCTGCCGGTGCGCATCGAGGCGCGCAACTCGGCGCTGTTCTACGGCATCTCCGCGTTGTGCAGGCCGGCGTCGGCCGCGCTGCTGGCGCGGGAGATGTTCGCCCGCCGGCAACGGCCGGTGCGCCTGCACGTGGGCAGGCCGACCTGGATCGCCGAGGGCGAACACGAGCACGATGCGGTCCGGCGGATCCGCCGGTCGCTGTATGCCATCGGCCAGGCCGAGGTCGCGACTGTCTGCGCGGTTCCCGAGCCGCTGGCGCAGCCCGTCGAGGCGCGTGTGGTGGCATCGGCGGTGGAGGCGGCCGAACTGCTCGGCGCCACCACCGACGGCAAGCAGATCCGCCTCGCGCGCGGCATCGGCGGTTCGCCGCTGCTGCAGGAGATCGGCCGGTTGCGCGAGCTGACCTTCCGCGAGGTCGGCGAAGGCACTGGCCGTAGCCGCGATCTGGATACCTACGACGCGTCCTACGACCACATCCTGGTCTGGGACGCGCAAGTCGGCCGCATTGCCGGCGCCTATCGCGTGATGCGCGGCGCCGAGGCGCTGGCGCGCACGGGCCTGGCCGGCCTGTACACCGCATCGCTGTTCCGTTACGCCGACGAAGCCGTGCCGCGGCTCGCCGCCGGCCTGGAGCTGGGACGGAGTTTCGTGGTGCCGGACTACTGGGGCAGCCGCAGCCTGGACTACCTGTGGCAGGGCATCGGTGCGTACCTGCAGCGCTACCCCGGCGTGCGCTTCCTGTATGGCGCGGTGTCGATCAGCGCCGCGCTGCCGCGCGACGCCAGCGAGCAGGTGGTGGCCTATTACCAGCGTTTCTACGGCAGCGAGCGGACGCTTGCCTGCGCGCGGCGGCCGTTCGTCTACGAGACGTCGGCGCCGACCTTCGACGGCCTGGACATCGACGCCGCCTTCGATGCGATGAGGGCCGCGCTGGCCCGGCTCGGCGCCTCGGTACCGATGCTCTACAAGCAATACACCGAACTGTGCGAACCCGGCGGCGCGCGCTTCCTCGCCTTCGGCGTGGACCCGGACTTCAGCGGTTCCATCGACGGCCTGATCGAGGTGGACCTGGAGCAGCTGCGGCCGCGCAAACGGCAACGCTACCTGCAGCGCCAGCAGGGAGCCGCGGCATGAAGCGCAGCGCCGCCACGGGGCAGCGGCCGTGGAATGCGGTGTTCATTTCCGACGTGCACCTGGGCACGCGGCACTGCCACGCGGCGCAGCTGGCGGACTTCCTCGACGGCTTGCGCTGCCGGCAGCTGTATCTGGTCGGCGACATCGTCGACCTGTGGTGGATGGCGCAGCGCCGTTCGCAATGGAACGGCGCGCATGCCCGCGTGATCGGGGCGCTGCACGCGCTGCATGCGCGCGGCACCGAGATCGTCTATGTGCCGGGTAACCACGACCGCCCGCTGCGCCGCGTGTGCGGGTTGATGCTGCCCGGCATGCGCGTGCGGCGGCGGGTGGTGCATATCACCGCCGACGGCCGCCGCCTGCTGGTGACGCACGGCGACGACTACGACAACGTCACCCAGTTCGGCGGCCTGCAGGAACGCCTGGGCGACTGGCTGTACTACCGCATCCTCACCTGCAACCGCTGGCTCAACCTCGCGCGCCGGCGCGCCGGCCTGCGCTACTGGTCGCTGTCGGAATTCGTGAAGCGTCGCAGCGGCGCCGCCGAGCGCTACATCGAACGCTTCGTGCAGGCCGGCCTCGACGACGTCGCGCGCCGCCGGCTCGACGGCATCGTCTGCGGCCACATCCACCGCGCCGGGCTGATCGAGCGGGACGGCCTGATCTACGCCAACGACGGCGACTGGGTGGAAAGCCTCACCGCCATCACCGAAGACACGAACGGCGTGCTGCGCCTGCTCGGGCATCGCGGCGAAGTGCTCGCCGAGCTGCCGCCGCGGCTGCGCCTGACGATGGTGGAGTTGCCGCAGGAGCTGGCGGCCTGACGGTCCGGCTTTCCTGCGGGCGCGTCGAGGACGGTCTGGCGGATTGACATGGTTTGCCCGCGTTCTGTCACGAGCCTGCCCGCGCGCGGCCGCAGCAGGTATCGAAAGGCATGCAAGAATCCCTTGCCGCTGTACGGCAAGGGGACGGACATGCGCTCGATATGGATGAAGCTTTCGCTGGCTTTGGCCCTGCTGAGTGCCGTGCCGCTGGCATCCGCTGCAGGCTTCGATTGCGCGAAGGCGAAGAGTGCGGTCGAACAGAAGATCTGCGCTGATCCCGAGCTGTCGCAGCTCGACAGCCAGATGGCACAGGCATTCGATCAGGCACGTACCAAGGCCGGGCCACAACTGGATACGTTGCTGCGCGATCAGCGCAACTGGTTGGGTGAGCGCGACGAAGCGGTAACGCAGGCCATGCAACTCAAGACCGCAAGGTACGCGGCAGGTTTTTATCGGGAGCGCATCGCGTTTCTGGAGCATGTTTTCGATGCCGCGCCAACGGATGCGTTCCTGCTTGCCGCCATCGTGAATCATTTGGCCGCTGGCCAGTCGCCGACCACTTCGGGGATCGAAGCGCTGGGCGGCGATGGCTCGGTGTTCAAGCCGGCAACGGAACAGGCCTACGATCCATCGAAGCCACTGCCGTTCGATACGGCACCCTTGACCAAGATGGGCGATGAGGCTGGCGTCCAGATGCCGAGTGCGCTGAACGCCGGGGCCAAGTTGCTCCGCCTCGACGGGCTGCACTTGGGGGCGCTCTATTCGATGGCCGGCACGGCAGATTGCGTCGCCATGACGCTTTTCAGCTGGAGCGGACGCACTGTGCGGCCCATGCCGTTGCCGGAAACGTTGAGCCAGAATTGTTGGACGACGCAAGGCTGGCTGGTCGAATTCCAAGGCAGCGCCTACGCCCTGCAGTCGGACGAATCCAATGTCTGGGCAAGCGACATTGAGGCGCAGCAATGGAACGGCAATCACTGGACAGCGCCATTACGCGTGCTGGTGCGCTACGACTACCGCACTTCGCCGAAATACGTGCAATGCGCGCAGTCCGATTGCAGCGGACTGACCGCGCTGGCCGGCAAACGGCTGGATCGCTACGTGCGCAGCCGCGATGCTGCTGCCTTGGCCGGGCATATCCCGGCGGACGCGCAGGCGCAGTTCGACCAGTTGCGGGGACGGGCCAAGGACGCCGCCGATTTGCAGGCGTTGCCGTGGGCCGGTGTGCCGAAGAGCTATGTCGGTCCTGGCGGCTACTACGCAGGCATGCGCGGATTCGACGACAGCAGCGTGTTCTTCCCCATACGCTGGCAGGGTGAATGGCTGCTGGGTCGAATCGGACATGCTACGGTGGGCTGGCGCACCAGTGACGATTGGATCATGGGCATCTGGCGTTGGGATGGCCATGCCTTCGTGCCGATGTTCGGCATGGTGGCGCCCACGCGGCGCGAGAGATTCCTGTTGGCGGCGTGGTTGCCGGCCAAGCTTTTCCATTCGCATTGATCGATCGCCGGGACGGCCTGGCTTCTCACGCCGCCAGCAATTCGCCGGAAGCCAGCGCCTCGAAATAATCCCGCACCAGCCGCAACTGCTCCTGCGCGCTCTCCGCTCGGTTCGCCACCTGCCGGAACGCGGCGTTCTCGGGCCGGTCCTTCGCGTACCAGCCGAGATGCTTGCGCGCGATGCGCACGCCGGCCTGTTCGCCGTAGAAGGTGTAGAGGTGCTCCAAGTGGCCGAGCAGGATCGCCGCCACTTCGGCGGGCGTGGGTTCGGGCAGCAGCTCGCCGGTGGCGAGGTAGTGGGCGATCTCGCGGAAGATCCACGGCCGGCCCTGCGCGCCGCGGCCGATCATCAGCGCATCCGCGCCGGTGGCGGCGAGCACGTGCACGGCCTGCTGCGGCGTGGTCACGTCGCCGTTGGCCAGCACCGGGATGCGCACGCTGGCCTTCACCGCGGCGATGGTGTCGTATTCGGCCTCGCCTTCGTACTTGTCGGCGCGGGTACGGCCGTGCACGGCGAGCGCGGCGATGCCGGCGTCCTCGGCGATGCGCGCGATGGTGAGTGCGTTCTTGTTCTGGCGGTCCCAGCCGGTGCGGATCTTGAGCGTCACCGGCACCTCCACCGCGTCGGCCACCGCCTTGCAGATGCGCGCCACCAGCGGCTCATCCTGCAGCAGGGCGGAGCCGGACCACACGTTGCACACCTTCTTCGCCGGGCAGCCCATGTTGATGTCGACGATCTGCGCGCCGTTGGCCACGTTGAAGCGTGCGGCTTCGGCCAGCATCGCCGGGTCGTAGCCGGCGATCTGCACGCTCACCGGCTCGGGTTCGCCCTCGTGGTCCATGCGGCGCAGCGATTTGCGCGTATGCCACAGGCGCGGGTCGGCCGTTGTCATCTCGGACACGGCCAGGCCCGCGCCCAGCCGCTTGCACAGCAGGCGGAACGGCTTGTCGGTGACGCCGGCCATGGGGGCCAGCGCCAGCGGCGGGTCGATGCGGTAGGGGCCGATCTGCATGCGGGTAGTGTACCTGCTGCCTTTTTGAACCGACGGAGAGATGGCATGAGCACGAACTGGCGCAGGCATGCATGGAAATTCCTGTCGTTGCTGCTGGTGCCGACAATGGCGCTGGCGCACCACGATCATGGCGACAAGGACGGCATCGGGCTGAGCAATGTCACCGTGCTGATCGTTCGGCATGCCGAAAAGCCGGCTTCGGGCAACGGATTGAGTCCGCAGGGTGAGCAGCGCGCGCAGGCCTACGCCAGCTATTTCGATCCGCTGCAGATCGATGGCCAGAGCCTGCTGCCGGGACGCTTGATCGCCACCAGGGACAGCAAGGCCAGCATGCGTCCGCGCCTTACCCTGACGCCGCTGTCGCAGCGCCTCGGCCTGCCGATCGAGCAGCCGTATGCGGACGCGGACGTGGACAAGCTGGCGAAATCGCTGCGCAAGGACAACACGGCGCCGGTGGTACTGATCGCCTGGCACCACGGCCACATCGACCAGCTGATCGAGGCCTTCGGTGGCGATCCCAAGGCCATCACCGGTCGCAAGACCTGGCCGGGCGACGTGTACGACTGGCTGGTGGTGCTGCGATTCGACGCGCGCGGCCGGCTGGACGCCGCGCGCAGCGAACGGGTACAGGAGCATCTGCTGCCCGGCGATGGCGGCGATTGATGTCGCCGTAACGGCGCGCGGAACCCTGTACGCCGGTGCCGCGCCGGGTGACAGGGTTTATGATCCGGCCAGGAAACCATTGGCAGGGGCTGTCCTCGGATGCTGTGCAAGGCATGGATGGGTGTGCTGCTGGCGCTGACGGCGATGCCTGCCGTCGCGGCTGACATGAATGCCCTGCGCGAGCGCGCCGTGTCCGATCCGCACGGCGCGATCGTCTCGGTACGCCGGCAACTGGACCGGGCCGTCGGCAGCCTGCCACCTGCGCAAGAGCGCGAACTGCTGTGGGGCATGGGCACGGCGGCGATCAACAGCAACGACGATGCCGCGCTGGCCGAGGCCACCCTGCGCCTGGACAGCCTGGCCTCGGTGGATCGCGACCCGGTGGCGGCCGCGGCCGCGGGGTTCCTGCGCGCGCGCCACGACATCGCGAACAACCTCGCCGACGGGCTCGGGGAGGCGCTCAAGGCGGCCGAGCGGGTGCTGGGCGAGACCGATCCGGGCACGGTGGCCTGGGCGCGGTTCCAGCTCTGCGATGCCTACACGCTGGACGAGAAACCGGTCAAGGCGTTGCCGCTGTGCCGGCAGGCGCTGGACGAGTACCGCGCGCTGGGCGACGCCTTCGGCATGGGCGACGCCGAGAACGACATCGGCCTGGCGCTGGCCACACAAAACCAGGTCGATGCGGCGGCCGCGGCCTACGAGCGGGCGCGCCGCTACTACGCCGAAGCCAAGGCGCCGCAACTGGTGGTGATGGTGGGCGACAACCTGTCGCAGATGTACCTGAAACAGGGGCGCGCGCGCGAGGCGCTGGCGTTGTCTCAGGCCTCGCTGAAGCAGGAGCTGGCCGCCGGGCGCATCAGCGACTCGCTGGGTTCCAGCACCGACATCGCGCGGGCCGAGGCCGCACTGGGCATGCATCGCGAAGCCTATCTGGACATGCGCGAGGCCGTGGCGCGGGCGCGCAACGCCGGCATCAATGGCCAACTGGCCGACATGCTGCAGGTGGAGAGCCTCATGGCCGAACAGGCCGGCGACCTGCGCCAGGCGCTGGACGACGAACGCGAGGCCGGCAAGCTCGACCGCGCGACCGATACGCCGGCCTCGCGCGCCATCGAGGCCGAGCTGGAGCAACGCTACGCCGTGCGCGAAAAGGAACTGCGCATCAGCGAACTGGAGCGCGCCAACGAACTGAAGGACCTGCAGCTCAAGGCTGCGGAAGCCGAGGCCGGGCGCAGGCGCGAGCAGCAACAGCGCGAGCGGCTGATCAACGTGATGGTGGCGTTGCTGGCATCGGCCCTGCTGCTGATCGTGGGCCTGCTGGTGATGCTGCTGCGCGCGCAGCGCCGGCACGCTTCCGAACTGAAGGCGCAGGCCTTGCGCGACCCGCTCACCGGCATCGCCAACCGCCGCGCCTTCCAGCAACGCGCCAGCGAGTTGCTGGATCGTCCGCGCAATCCGGACGCCCCGCCGCATGTGCTGCTGATCATCGACATCGACCACTTCAAGCACATCAACGACAGCATCGGCCACCCGCAGGGCGACCGCGTGCTGCGCATCCTCACCGATTACCTCGGCCGGACGGTGGATGCGCCGGATTTCGTGGCGCGCATCGGCGGCGAGGAATTCGCCGTGCTGTGCCCGCACGCCGGGCTGCATGCCGGCATGCGGCTGGCCGAGGCCTTGCGCGCGGGAGTCGCCGCACTGCGCCTGCCCGACGACCTGCCGGTGGAGCGGCTCACCATCAGCATCGGCGTGGCGCCGTTCGACGGCGTGCGCTGCCACGACCTGTCGAGCTGGATGCGCGCCGCCGACGTCGCGCTCTATGCCGCGAAGTCCGGCGGCCGCGACCAGGTGGCGGCGAGCAAGCAGGCCGGCTGATCAGTGCGCCGCCGCGCCCTGCGGCGGCGCGGCGTTCGCGTCGTGCCGGTGCTTGAACAGCGGCACGAACAGCACCGCCATCACCAGCGCGTAGCCGGCGAAGGCCAGCCAGATGCCATGCCAGTCCTTGCAGATCAGCACGGCGTCGTTGCAGGCGTGGTTGGTGAAGAAGCGGTCGATCACGAAGCCGGCGATCAGGCTGCCCAGCACGGCGCCCACGCCGTTGGTCATCAGCATGAACAGGCCTTGCGCGCTGGCGCGGATCTTCGGGTCGGCCTGGCCCTCGACGAACAGCGAGCCGGAGATGTTGAAGAAGTCGAACGCCATGCCGTAGATGATGCAGGAGAGCACGATCATCCACAGGCCGCCGGCCGGGTTGCCGAAGCCGAACAGGCCGAAGCGCAACACCCACGCCAGCATGCTCATCGTCATCACCGCCTTGATGCCGAAGCGCTTGAGGAAGAACGGGATGGTGAGGATGAACGCGGTTTCGGAGAACTGCGAGATCGAGATGATGATGGTGGAGTACTTCACCGTCAGCAGGTTGGCGTAGGCGGGCACTTTCACGAAGTCGCTGAGGAAGGCGTCGCCGTAGGCGTTGGTGAGCTGCAGCGCCGCGCCCAGCAGCATGGCGAAGACGAAGAACACCGCCATGTTGCGGTTCTTGAACAGCACGAACGAGGTGAGGCCGAGGCGGTCGGTGAGGCTGCGGCTGTTCGCGGCATCCATCCGCGGCGGGCACTTCGGCAGCGTGAAGGCGTACAGGCCCAGCAGCAGCGACGCGCCGGCGGCCACATGGAACTGCGCGGCGGAAGCCTTGAAGCCGAGCAGGCTGGTGGTCCAGGTGGCGGCGATGAAGCCGACGGTGCCCCACACGCGGATCGGCGGATACGTGCTCACCACGTCCAGCCCTTCCTTCTTCAGCGCGTTGTACGCCACGGCGATCGCAAGCGAGATGGTCGGCATGTAGCAGCACATGTACAGCAGCACGATCCAGAACATCCGGTCGGGATCGGCCGCATGCGGTATCGCCAGCAACAGCGCGGCGCCCAGCAGATGGAACAGGGCGTACAGGCGCTCGGCGTTGATCCACTTGTCCGCCACGATGCCGGCCAGCGAAGGCATGAACAGCGAGGCGATGCCCATCGTCGAGAAGATCGCGCCGAAGCTGGTGCCCGACCAGTGCAGGGTCTGGAACCACCACGTGCCGATGGTCAGCAGCCACGCGCCCCAGATGTAGTACTGCAGGAAATTCAGGACGACGAGGCGCTGCTTGAGGCTCATGGATCGCGTTCCCCCTGGCTCGGTCGGTCCCGTGGCCATGTGTCAGGTGGTCTATCGCGGCAGGTTAGAGGAAGCCGCCGCCACGCGGCAAGGCGCGCTCCGCTACACTGCGTCCACCGCGAATGGAGCCGGCGCATGAGCCTTTTCCTCACCATCGCCATCGTGCACCTGATCGCCCTGATGAGCCCTGGCCCGGATTTCTTCTACGTCTCGCAGACCGCGGTGAGCCACTCGCGCCGCGAGGCGCTGGCCGGCGTGGTGGGCATCACCCTGGGCGTGGCCGTGTGGGCGGCGCTGGCCCTGCTCGGCCTGCAACTGCTGCTGCACCGGCTGCTGTGGCTGGTGCGCGTGATCGCCGTGTGCGGCGGCGCCTACCTGTGCTGGATGGGTTTCAAGATGCTGCGCGGCGCGCTGAGTGCGGCTGACGGCGGCGCGTCGGCGCATGCCGTGCGCCTGGCCAACGGCTCGTGGCGCGCGCTGCGCAACGGCCTGTTCACCAACCTCGCCAACCCCAAGGCGGTGGTGTACTTCGGCAGCATCTTCTCCGCCTTCGTGGGCGACCAGCTCGGCGCCGGCGCGCGCTGGGGCCTGTGGCTGATGGTGGTGGCCGAGACGCTGCTGTGGTTCGCCATCGTGGCCGGCGTGTTCGCAATGCCCGCGATGCGCCGCGGCTACCTGCGCCTGCGCCGCTGGATCGACGGCTGCGCCGGCGCGGTGTTCATGCTGTTCGGGCTGCACCTGATCTTTGCACGGCGCGCGGTTTAGCACGCCGCCAACACCACGTGTTTGCGCAGCTCGGGCAACAACTCCGCCTCGAACCACGGATTGCGCTTCAGCCAGAGCTGGTTGCGCGGGCTGGGGTGCGGCAGCGGCAACACGCCGCGCACCAGATGTTCGCGCCAGGCCCGCACGGTGTCGGTGAGCGTGCGGCCGCGCCGCTCGCCGAGCAGGCCGGCTTGCGCGTACTGGCCGATGGCCAGGGTCAGTCGCACTTGTCCCAACTGCGGCAGCAGGCGTGGGTGCCAATGCGGTGCGCATTCGGGACGCGGCGGCAGGTCGCCGCCCTTGCCGGTGCCGGGAAAACAGAAACCCATCGGCACGATGGCGATCTTCGTGGCGTCGTAGAACACGTTCCTGTCGACACCCAGCCATTCGCGCAGACGGTCGCCGCTCGCGTCGTTGAACGGGATGCCGGTGTCGTGCACCTTGCGTCCGGGCGCCTGGCTCACGATCAGCAGCCGCGAGTGCGGCGACGCCTGCAGCACGGGCCGCGGCCCCAGCGGCAGGTGCGCCGCACACAGGCGGCAGGCGCGCACCTCGGCAAGTAGCGGACCGAGGTTGGCGGCTTTCAAGGCAGCAGCTTGCCCGGGTTGAGGATGCCGTCGGGATCGAACGCCGCCTTGATGCCACGCATCAGGTCGAGCGTGCCGCCGGACAGCGCCAGCGGCATGAACTCACGCTTGACCACCCCGATGCCGTGCTCGCCTGAGATCGTGCCGTCCAGCGCGATCACCAGCGCGAACAGTTCGGGCAAGGCGGCGTAGGCGCGCTCGATTTCGTCCACGTCGCGCGGCAACAGGTTCACGTGCAGGTTGCCGTTGCCGGCGTGGCCGAAGCTCACGATGGGCACGGCGTGCTGCTCCGCCAGCTGCCGCACGCCAGCTACCAGTTCGGGCAGGCGGCTCACCGGCACCACCACGTCCTCGTTGATCTTGTGCTGCGTGGCGGCGCGCTGGGCGAAGGAGAGCGCCTTGCGCGCGGCCCACAACGCACGGGTCTGGGCTTCGTCGCGCGCTACTTCCAGCCGCACCAGCCCGCCCACGCGAGCGGCGGCCTCGATGGCGGCGCTGGCGCCGTCGAGCGCATCCGGCGCGCCGTCCAGCTCGATCATCAGCAGCGCCTCGGCCGAGGGCACGCCGGCCTCGGGCTGGTGCTCGCGGGCCAGCTTCAAGGCCAGCGCGTCCATGAACTCCAGCGCGCAGGGCGTGGCCGGCTGCGCCATGATGCGTGCCACGGCATGCACCGCCGACGCGGTATCGCGATACGTGGCGCGCAGCGTGCGCAGCGCCAGGGGTTTTGGCGTGAGCTTGAGCGTGGCCTCGGTGATCAGTGCCAGTGTGCCTTCGGAGCCGACCAGCAGGCGCGTCAGGTCGTAACCGATCGCGCTCTTGGTGGTCTGTGTGCCGCAGCGGAAGCTTTCGCCGCTGCCGGCCACGGCGCGCAGGCCCAGCACGTTGTCGCGGGTCGAGCCGTATTTCACCGCGCGTGGGCCGGAGGCGTTGCAAGCAAGATTGCCGCCCACCGTGCACCATGGCGCCGAGCCCGGATCGGGCGCCCAGAAAAAACCGTGCGGCGCCAGCGCCTGCTGCAACGCTTCGTTCGTCACGCCGGGCTCCACCACGGCGAGGCGGTTGTCCGGGTCGATGCGCAGGATGCGATCCATGCGCACGAAGTTCGCCACGACACCACCCTCCGTCGGCACCGAGGCGCCGGTGGAGCTGGTGCCGCCGCCGCGCGCGGTGAGCGGCACGCGATGCGCGCGGCAGGCATGTACCAGTGCTTCGACCTGCGCGTGTGTGGTGGGAAATACCACCGCGTCGGGCAAGGCGCTGAGCCGCGAGTTGTCGTGGGCGTGGGTACGGCGCTCGGCGTCGGCGACGGAGATCGCATCGGGCGGGAATATCCCGTGCAGAAGATCCAGCAAAGCAGAGGCGAGTGGCATTGCGCCAGTTTAGCGGGATGCGGATAAGCCGGTCGGTTAGGACTCAGCGTTGAGGCAGAAAGACTTATGCGTGAGTGAAAAAGTGCAATCGACGAGTTGCGGCAGCCTGGTCGATGACATTCCGCAGCTCGCGCACCCGTGAAAAAGTCTGTCTGGTCACCGGAAGGGCGAGTCACGTCAGGCCCGGTGCTCAGCGATGCGGGGCAGCGGTTGCGGCAACTGGTCCACAGAGGGCGCGCCGGAGTCGCGAGCGCAATGGCGGGGCGGCAGGTCTTGGCGAAGCGGGTGGGCAACTCTCGTTGAAGGTCGTCCAATCCATGATGTGTGGACAGGATCGAATGCATCACGCGAGTAAAGACGATGCTCCGCTCCAATGCCGGCATGACCAGCTTCATGCACACGGCGATCGGCGGAAGCCGACCCGAAGTGGACATTCACGGGCCCGGCTCTCCGTCCGGTCATACGCCCGGTTGTTAGCCGGACGTGACAAAGATAAGCTGCCGCAAGAACAATAAGTTGCGCAGGGATCTCTTTGCGCCATCGGGGATGTATAACCGGACGGGCGTATCCGTATATTCAATAGTTAGGCCGCATAGCATGGATCTGCGAGATCAATACAAAAATAGCACTCTGCGGATTCTCGGCAAATTTCAGTTGCTTGAGTTTGCGCTCAAGCACTACATAGGGTTCGCTTACGATTTGATACGCAAGAACGTCAATGGGGCAATACATTTCGGGTACTCCATCGACGATGTCGACAACTATCCGCTAGAGCGTTTGCTGAACATCTTTTCCAAGCTCAACAACAACTCCGATCTGTTGGCCCAGCTAAATGGTCTACGTACCAAGCGTAATCATATAGCGCACAAATCGCTCCTTGTTAGCTCTGGCAAAAATTACGACACCGACGCGCTCAAAAAAGCGAATGAAGAGTTTTTCTATTTGGAGGATGAGGTTGATGTTTGCCTTGCGGCCTTGCTCAGCGAGCTGCAGTCGCTAAAATCAACGCTGTTCGGCTTTGTGGCCTAACAGTTCGTTCAAGGCGGACGGCTTCGCCGCCGCTTAACTCCAGCGTTGACTGTCCGCTTCTGGCCGGCTTCGGCCGTTGAACTCCTGCGGATCGAGATGTTCACCCGTCGGTCGCATTCAATGGGCTTAATCCACCCGACGTCCCCCCGGTTTTGAGTAGCACGGCCGTTTGGAGTCCAATCCCCCAACCGAAGGAGCGACCTCATGCCTGCGAAGTCATTGGGCGCTTCAGGCTTTGTGTGTAGCTGAAATTGCTTTGCGGACGGAATCTTTCGGGTGAACGTCGATGCGGAATGGGGTGCGGTTCGGGGGTGGATCAGAGCCGGGAGCCCATCACGCCTCGAACGCCCCGCGCAGCCATTGCATCTGTACGCTGTCGGCGGGGCCGTCGTAGCTCACCACGTCGAAGCGGCAGGCGCGTTGCGCGTGTTGCGGATGCGCGGCCAGCCACAGTTGGGCGGTGCGTATCAGCTTGTCCTGCTTGCTGCGCGTGATCGAAGCCAGCGCATCGCCGTGGCCGGCGCGCACGCGGTAGCGCACTTCGACGAAGGCCACGGTGTGGCCGTCCAGCATCACCAGGTCGAGTTCGCCATGGCGTGTGGTGTAGTTGCGGGCGAGCGGCTTGAGGCCGGCGCGTTCGAGTTCGGCGCAGGCGCGTTGCTCGAAGTCGGCGCCGGTGCTGCGCATCAGGGGCCGGCGGAGCTTGCCGCGGCCGGTGCTGCGCTGCTGGCGGGAGCGGGGGCGCTGCCGGTGGGTGCGGGCAGGTCGTCCAGTTGCAGGCTGCCGCTGAGCGGGCGGGCGAGCCCGTTGTCGAACTTCGCCCAGGTCAGCACGCGGCGGATGCGGCCGAACTCGTCGGCGGTAAGTTGGCCGGTGGCGCCCGGGAGGTAGCTGCCGGGGTGGCTGCGCAGCCAGTCGAGGTAGGGCACCAGATCCCATGCGTCCATGCCGAACGCGAATAGCCGCGCATTGCCGTCGCGGGCGGAGGGCAACTGCGTGGCGATGTCGTCGCGGTTCGGCAATCCGGGCTGGGCGTTGAACAGCCAGGGCGCGTCGCAGAATTCCACGCCGTTGAGGTCGCCGTCGGCGGTGGGGTTGTCGTTGCTGGCGTAGATGTGCGAGGTGCCGAACACCGGCAGGGCGATCTGGGCGATGTGCAACTGCGGCAGCAGCAGGCGCGCCTGGGTGGGACGCATGCTGATGAAGATGCCGGCGCTACCGTTGGCGCTGGTCATGTTGAGCTGGCCGATGATGTCGGCATAGCTGGTGGCGCCGGTGGGCACGGTGGCCGTGCCGAGCACGTTGCCGCCGCGGGCGAGCAGTTCGGCCTTGAAGGCGGCGGCCGCGCGCTGCGCGAAGTCGTCGCTGGAGATCATCACGTAGGCCTGGTTCAGGCCGCGATCGACCATGTGGTCGGCGGCCTGCGCGCCTTCGGTTTCCGGCAACAGGCCGAATTCGCTGACGTTGCTCGACGGTGTCTGCTTGCTGTCCGGGTGGTTCAGCGCCAGCAGGGGCACGGGCAAGGTGGGCTGGGCGAACAGCGCGGCCACCGCGCCGCGGGTGAGCGGGCCGACCACCAGTTGTGCGCCGTCGTGGGTGGCTTGTTGGTAGGCCTTGGTTGCGCCGTCGGCGCTGCCTTGCGTGTCGTAGATGCGCACCGAGGCGCGCGGCGCGTGGGTGCTCGCGGCCTCCGCATAGGCGGCAAAGAAGCCTTCGGCGATCGCATTGCCGGCAGCCGCGTAGGTGCCGCTCTCCGGCAGCAGCAGGGCCACCCGCGCAGGCATCCGGTAGCCCTCGCGCACCTCGGCGCCGGCGCCCGGCATCAAGGTGCCCACGGGTTGCTGCAGCGACGGCGTGGGCTGCGCCACGGCCACGCCGCGCTGGCTCAGGGATTCGTTTATCCAGGGCAGCATGAGGTCGCCCGGCTGCATCGCGGCGGCGCGTTGCTTGAGGGCGGACACGTCGAATTGGGCCAGTTCGGAGAGGGCCTGCTTGCGGTTCTCCGCGCGATCCAGTCCCTGCAGGTGGGCGTCCATCAGCACGCGCGTGCGCGCGGCGCCCCAATGGTCGCCGGTGGCGGCCTGCGCGCGGGCACGCAGTTCGAACAGGCGCAGTTGCAGCGCTTCAGGCACGGCGACAGTGGGCTGGGTGGTGAGGCGCAGCGCGGTGTCGGCGTCGTGGCGGTGCAGCGCCAGGTCGGCGCGCAGCAGGTCGAAGCGCACGGCTTCGTCGCCGTGCAGGTTTTCGCGCTTGATCTGCGCCAGGGTCGGTGCGGCGGCGTCGATGCGGCCTTCTTCGCGCCAGGCTTCGGCGGCGAGCAGGCGGTAATGGTCGGCGCGGTCGCCGTATTGCGATGCCAACGCGAGCCATGCCTGCGCGGACTGGTCAAACTGGCCTTGCCGCTCCAGTGCGGCGGCGCCGTTGGCGGCGGCGACTTCCGCGGGCGAAGGCTTGGTGTTGGCGGGGACGCAGCTGCTCAGTATCAGCGTGCCCGCCAACAGCAGGACGGGGCCAAGGGAGGGCAGGGTGATGGAGCGCAAGCGCATCGGGGCTCTCTTTGCGTCGAGTGTGCGCGATGATAGCCCATCGTTTCCGCGCTCCGGGTTTATGTATGTCTTTCGTTGAGCCAGGCTGCCTATGGGTGGTCGCCACGCCGATCGGCCATCGCGACGATTTTTCCGCGCGCGCCATCGCCACCCTGCGCGAGGTGGCGGTGATCGCCGCCGAGGACACGCGGCACAGCAAGCCGCTGCTGCTCCACCACAACATCGCCACGCCGCTGGTCGCCTTGCACGAGCACAACGAGCGCGAGGTGGTGGATGCCATCGTGCGGCGCCTGCAGGGCGGCGAGTCGGTGGCGTTGATTTCCGACGCGGGCACGCCGCTGATTTCCGATCCCGGGTTCCGGTTGGTACGCGCGGCGCGGGCCGCGGGTGTGCGTTGCGCGCCGGTGCCGGGCGCCTGCGCGGCCATCGCCGCCTTGTCGGTGGCGGGCCTGCCAAGCGACCGCTTCGTGTTCGAGGGCTTCCTGCCGCCGAAGTCGGCGGCGCGACGCGCGCGCCTGCAGGAACTGGCGGGCGAGCCGCGCACGCTGATCTTCTACGAGTCCTCGCATCGTGTGGCCGAGAGCCTGGCCGACATGCGCGACGTCTTCGGTGCCGAACGCGAGGCGGTGCTCGCGCGCGAACTCACCAAGCTGTTCGAGACAGTGCTCGGCGAACCGCTGGCCCAACTGGCGGAACGTGTGGCGAGCGATCCCGACCAGCAGCGCGGCGAATGCGTGCTCCTCGTCGCCGGCCGCGGCGAGGAGGCCGACACGAAGCTGGCCGAAGGGCAGCGCATCTTCGCCATCCTGCGCGAGGAACTGCCGCCGGCGAAGGCGGCGAAGCTGGCGGCGGCGATCAGCGGCGCGCCGCGCAAGGCGTTGTACGTGTCCTGAAATCGCGCGGAGCTGCGCTTTTTCGCATGCCGCTCGCTACAATGGCGAGGCGGAGTCGGCCGGACAGTCGCGTCGCGCGCGAGCGCATCGAGGAAAGTCCGGGCTCCACAGGGCAGAGTGCCAGGTAACGCCTGGGCGGCGCGAGCCGACGGCCAGTGCAACAGAAAGCAAACCGCCGATGGCCCGCAAGGGCACAGGTAAGGGTGAAACGGTGCGGTAAGAGCGCACCGCGCGCGGGGCCAACGCCGCGTGGCACGGTAAACCCCACTCGGAGCAAGACCAAATAGGGGAACGATAACGCGGCCCGCGTTGTTCCCGGGTAGGTTGCTGGAGCCAGGCGGCGACGCCTGGCCGAGAGGAATGACTGTCGCGCCGCAAGGCGTACAGAACCCGGCTTACAGGCCGACTCCGCCCCTTTCATCCCGTTCCGTCCCGGTGCCGATCCGCACCGGGACGGGTGCGGGCGGGCATCGCCGCAAGTGTGAACGGCAATTCATGCCGGATGCCTGCTGGTGGGGTGACAGCGCGATTTTGCGACGGGCAGGTGACGTGTCCGTCGCAGGAAAAATTGTCTGCATTCAATCACCTTGCACATGTTCCTCAGGAAGTGCTGGAAACACGGCCACAACTTCGCCTTTCCCTTTGATTCACAAGCAAAAATTCCCTTGACAGTCTCATGGGCTGAGACTATCGTGGATTTCGGTGTGAAATTGTGGGTAATCGTGGAGTCTGTTCGTGTTTCAGGGCGAAACTGCCATCACCGTCGACGACAAGGGCCGTCTGGCCATACCGACCGCGTATCGCGAGTTGGTGGCGGGCGCTTGCGCGAACCGGCTGGTGGTCACCTACAACCCGTTCGAGCTGGGCTGCCTGTGGCTGTTCCCGCACGACGAGTGGGAAAAGGTGCGCGATCAGGTCAATGCCTTGCCCAAGGTCAAGGCCGCCCATCGCGACATGCAGATGAAGCTGGTGGGCGCCGCGGCCGTGGTCGAGCCGGACGGTGCCGCGCGCATCCTGCTGCCGGCCAGCCAGCGCGCCACCACGGGCATTGAGAAGAAGGCGGTGTTGCTCGGCATGGGCAATAAGTTCGAGCTGTGGAGCGAGCAGGCCCACCTGGCCAAGATCCGCCAGACCCTCGGCGAAGACGACATCACAGACGACATGGCCGCGCTGCAGCTGTAACGCGGCGCGAATTTGCGGGCGGGCAACAACGGGACGGGAGAGTGCGGCATGGCCGAATTGCGGCACATCCCGGTAATGCTGGACGAAGCGGTGGAGGGCCTTGCTGTGCAGGCAAGCGGGCGTTATCTCGATGGCACCTTTGGTCGCGGCGGTCACGCCCGCGCCGTGCTGTCGCGCCTCGGCCCCGGCGGACGGTTGCTGCTGATGGACCGCGATCCGCAGGCCATCGCCGAGGCGCGCAAGGCGTTCGCCGACGAGCCGCGCGTGGCGATCCGCCATGCCAATTTCTCCGGCATGGCCGAGTGGGACGAGACCGCCGAAGGGCTGGACGGCGTGCTGCTCGACCTCGGCGTGTCGTCGCCACAGTTGGACGAGGCCGCGCGCGGTTTCAGCTTCATGGCCGATGCGCCGCTGGACATGCGCATGGATACCAGCCAGGGCGAGAGCGCGGCGGATTTTCTCGCCCATGCCTCCGAGCGCGAGATCGCCGACGTGCTGTGGCAGTTCGGCGAGGAGCGCTTCAGCCGCAAGATCGCCCGCGCCATCGTCGAACGCCGCGCCGAGAGCCCGCTCGTGCGCACCGGCGAACTGGCCGCGCTGATCGAGCGCGTGGTGGGCCGTCGCGAGCCGGGCAAGCACCCGGCCACGCGCAGCTTCCAGGCGCTGCGCATCCGCGTGAACGGCGAATTGGAAGCCGTGCGGCACGGCCTGGACGCCGCGTTGTCGCGGCTGAGGCCCGGCGGCCGCCTGGCGGTGATCAGCTTCCATTCGCTGGAAGACCGCATCGTCAAGCAGTTCATCCGCGACCACGCCGGCCGCGTGCAGGGCAGCCGGCGTGGCCCGCCCACTGCCGCGAAGCCGGCGGAACTGGCCGCGGTCGGCAAGGCCCGGTTTCCCTCCGACGCCGAGCTGGCGGTGAACCCGCGCGCCCGTTCGGCGGTGTTGCGGGTCGCCGAGAAGTTGCCGGCGGAGGGGCCGGCATGAAGGCGGTCCAGGCCCTTTTCATGCTCGCCCTGCTGACCATGGTGCTCGGCAGCGCGATCAGCGTGGTGTGGACGCGCCACGAGAGCCGTGTGCTGTTCGTACAGCTGACTGCGCTGCAGAACCAGCGCGACGCCATGAACATCGAATACGGCCGGCTCGAACTGGAGCAGGCTACCTTCGCCGAGCCGCGCCGCATCGACGAGGAGGCCCGGCAGCAGTTGGGCATGGTCGATCCGCGGCCGCAAGACATCCGGTTGCTGCGCCGATGACGAAGTGGCGCGACCGCATCCGTCCGCAGCCGCAGCGCGCCACGTCGCCCGGTCGGCGCCGCGGCGCCGCTCCCAGCGCGCGCAAGCGCATGGTGCTGGTGGTGGCCGTGCTCGCCCTGATTTCGCTGGGCCTGGTCGCGCGCGCGTTCGACCTGCAGGTGGTGCGCAAGCAGTTCTACCAGAAGCAAGGCGACGCGCGCTTCCTGCGCGAGGTGCCGATCCCGGTGTCGCGCGGCACCATCTTCGACCGCAACGGCGAGCCGCTGGCGGTGTCCACGCCGGTCACCTCGATCTGGGCCAATCCGGCCGAACTGTTGGCCAATTCCGACCGCATTCCCGCGCTGGCCAAGGCGCTGGGCGGCGATCCGCAGCAGATCGAACAGTACTTGGAGCAGCGCTCCGACCGCGAATTCGTCTACCTGCGCCGGCAGATGCCGCCGGAGGCGGCGCAGGCCGTGCTCGACCTCGACATTCCCGGCGTCAACGGCCAGCGCGAGTTCAAGCGCTTCTATCCTTCGGGCGAAGTCACCGCGCACGTCCTGGGTGTCACCAACATCGACGACCACGGGCAGGAAGGCCTGGAGCTGGCCTACGACGACTGGCTCGCCGGCAAGCCCGGCCTGAAGCGCGTGATCCGCGACGGCAAGGGTCACGAAGTGGCGGAGCTGGAGCAGATCCGCGCACCCAAGCCGGGGCAGAACCTCACGCTCAGCATCGACCGCGGCATCCAGTTCCTCGCCTACAACGAGCTGAAGAACGCGCTGGAGAAGTACAACGCCACCTCGGGTTCGATGGTGGTAATCGACGTGCACACCGGCGAGATCCTGGCGATGGCCAGCCTGCCCACCTACAACCCGAACGCGCTGGCCGGCAGCAAGCCGGCGCAGCGGCGCAACCGCGCGGTCACCGACGTGGTGGAACCGGGCTCCACCATGAAGGCGTTCACGCTGGCGGCGGCGCTGTCCAGCGGCGCGTACACGCCCACCAGCCCGATCATCGACACCGGCAACGGCCACTGGTACTTCCATGGCCACGACATCCACGACGACGATCCGAACGGTCTGCTCACGCCCACCGGCGTACTCACCCGTTCCAGCAACGTGGGCGCGGCGAAGATCGCAATGACGCTCGACACCACGCTGATGTACGACACCTACCGGGCGTTCGGCTTCGGCAGCAGCACGGGCAGCGGGTTTCCGGGCGAGTCGTCGGGCCTGCTGAAGGTCAGCCGCGACTGGCGCCCGCTGGAGAAGGCCATCATGGCCTACGGCTATGGCCTCAACGTCACGCCGCTGCAGCTGGCCAACGCCTACGCCACCATCGCCGACAACGGCGTGATGCACACGCCGACCTTCATCAAGGGCGACGACAGCCCCGGCAAGCAGATCATCTCGCCCACGGTGGCGCACGAGCTGGTCAGCATGCTGGAGACGGTGACCGGGCCCAACAGCACCGGCGCGAACGCGCGCATCGCCAACTACAGCGTCGCCGGCAAGACCGGCACCTCGCACCAGGCGATCGCCGGCGGTTACGCCAAGGACACCTACAACTCGCTGTTCGCCGGCATCGTGCCGGCCAGCAATCCGCAGCTGGCGGCGGTGGTGGTGATCAACGGCACCAGCAAGGGCGGCTATTTCGGCGGCACGGTGTCGGCGCCGGTGTTTTCCGCGGTGATGAGCGGCGCGCTGCGCCTGCTCGACATTCCGCCGGACAACATCGGCCGCTGGTACGTGGGCGGCCCGTTGCAGGGCAATGGCGGCCTGGTCGGCAATCAGGCGCAGCCGCCGGCAACCCCGAGCGACGTGCCGGTGCATGAGGCGCCGGTCGACGAAGTGCCGACCGACGGAGGCACGCCATGAGCAATGGCCGCCTCGATCAGCTGCTGCTGGGCATCATCGACGTGCCGCCCGAGGCTGCGCGCATCGTGGTCTCCGGCCTGGCGCTGGATTCGCGCCAGGTGCGCCGCGGCGACGCGTTCCTCGCCTTGCGCGGCACGCAGGGGCACGGCATCCAGTTCGCCGCGAGCGCGGTGCAGCGCGGCGCGGCCGTGGTGCTGGCCGAAGCGCCGGTCGTGGAGACCGCGCCGCTGGACGTGCCCGTGCTGTGGATCGAGCGCCTGCACCTGCACGCCGGCGAAATCGCCGCGCGCTTTTATGGACGTCCATCCGAGGCGTTGCGCGTGATCGGCGTCACCGGCACCAATGGCAAGACCTCCACCGTGCAGCTGCTGGCGCAGGCGCTGGAGTTCCTGGGCCATCGCGCCGCGACCATCGGCACGCTGGGCGCCGGCCTGCACGGCCGCCTGCGCGACGGCGAGCGCACCACGCCGGACGCGATCAGCGTGCATGGCCTGCTCGCCGAATTCCGCGATGCCGGCGCGACCCACGTGGCGATGGAGGTGTCCTCGCACGCGCTGGATCAAGGCCGCGTCGGCGCGGTGGATTTCGAGGTCGCCGCGTTCACCAACCTCACCCGCGACCATCTGGACTACCACGGCAGCATGGAGGCCTACGGCGCCGCGAAGGCGAAGCTGTTCGCATGGCCCGGGCTGCGTGCCGCGGTGGTCAATGGCGACGACGCGTTCGGCGCGCAGTTGCTGGAGCAAATGCCTGCCGAGGTGCGCGCGCTGTGCGTCAGCGCGAAGGGCGATGCGACGGCGGACGTCGCGGCAAGCAACGTGCTCAGCTCCGCCGAGGGCCTGGCCTTCGTACTGCGCACGCCGTGGGGCACGCACACCGTCCGCAGCCATCTGCTTGGACTGTTCAACGTGGCGAACCTGATCACCGTGGCAGCCTGCCTAGGCGCCATGGACGAGCCGTTCGAGCGCATCGTGGCCGCCTTGCAGAACCTTCGGCCGGTCAACGGCCGCATGAGCCGGCTGGGCGGCCACGACGGCCTGCCGCTGGTGGTGGTGGATTACGCGCACACGCCCGATGCCCTGGAGCAGGTGCTGAACGCCGTGCGCGCGCATTGCCGGGGCCGGCTGATCTGCGTGTTCGGCTGCGGCGGCGAACGCGATGCGGGCAAGCGCCCGCTGATGGGCGCGATCGCGGCGCGCCTGGCGGACGTCGCCATCGTCACCGACGACAACCCGCGCGGCGAGAACGGCGACGCCATCGTGGCGCAGATCGTGGCGGGCATGGGCGCGGCGCGCGAATACGGCGTGCAGCGCGACCGCGCCGCCGCCATCGCGCAGGCGCTGGAGATGGCGGCCGCCAACGACGTGGTCGTGATCGCCGGCAAGGGGCACGAAACCTATCAGGAGGGCGTGGCCGGCAAGCGCCCGTTCGACGACATGCTGGTCGCACGCGCGGCCCTGGAGCGGCGCGCATGATGCAACTCGGCGCCATTGCGATGTGGACGCACGGCCGCCTGCTCGGCGACGCCGCCGCGGTGGGCGGCGTCGCCATCGACACCCGCAAGCTCAAACCCGGCGACCTGTTTGCCGCGTTCAAGGGCGAGCGCGTGGACGGCCACGACTACCTTGCGCAGGCGCTGGCTGCCGGCGCCGCCGGCGCGCTGGTGTCGCGCAAGGTGGACAGCCCGCTGCCGCAGGTGCTGGTGGACGACGTGGAAGCGGCGCTGGGCGACCTCGCCAGCGCGGTGCGTGCGCAGCACCACGCGCGGGTGATCGGCATCACCGGCTCCAACGGCAAGACCACGGTGAAGATGCTCACCGCCTCGATCCTGTCGCTGCACGGGCGCACCCACGTCAACACCGGCAGCTTCAACAACGAGATCGGCCTGCCGCTGACCTTGCTGTCGATGCCCGAGGACGCCGAATACGCGGTGCTGGAAATGGGCGCCGGCAAGCCGGGCGACATCGCCTATCTCGCGGCCATCGCACGGCCCGAAATCGGCCTCGTCAACCTCATCGCGCCCGCGCATCTTGAGCGCATGGGCAGCGTGGAAGGCGTGGCCGAGACCAAGGGCGCGCTGTACCAGGCGTTGCCTGCCGACGGCGTGGCCATCATCAATGCGGACGACGCGTTCGCCGGCTTCTTCGCCGGCCTCGCCGGGGCGCGGCAGATACTGCGCTTCGGCCTGGAGCGCGCGGCCGACGTGGGCGCGGAGCAGGTGCAGCCGCGCGCGGACGGTTCGCGCTTCACGCTCGTCACGCCGCGCGGCAGGGCGGAGGTGAACCTCGCGCTGCCCGGCCGCCACAACGTGGCCAACGCGCTGGCCGCCGCGTCGGTCGCGCTGGCGCTCGACGTGCCGCTCGCCACCATCGTGGCCGGGCTGGAACAGGCGAACGCGGTCGCCGGCCGCTTGCGCCGCATCGCCCTCCGGGGCGGCGGCATGCTGATCGACGACAGCTACAACGCCAACCCGAGTTCGATGGCCGCGGCGATCGACACGCTGGCGCTGGCGCAGGGCGAACGCTGGCTGGTGCTGGGCGACATGGCCGAACTCGGCGCCGATGCGCGCGCCCTGCATGCCGGAGTCGGCGCGAAGGCGCGCGAGCGCGGCATCGAGCGGTTGTTCGCGGTCGGCCCGCTGGGCGCCGCGGCGGTCGAGGCGTTCGGCGCCGGTGGCGAACATTTCGCCGACAAAGCGGCGCTGATCGCCGCCCTGAAGGCAGACCTGCGCGACGACGTGACCTGTCTGGTCAAGGGCTCGCATTCCTCGGGAATGGAGCAAGTGGTGAGGGCGCTGGAAGACGCCGCCGAACGGGAGGGCACGTCCGATGCTGCTTGAACTCGCGGACTGGATGGCGCGGCACTTCACCACGCTGCACCTGTTCCAGTACATCACCTTCCGCACCATCATGGCCGCGCTCACCGCGCTCGCGCTGTCGCTGCTGTGCGGCCCGTGGCTGATCAACCGGCTGGCCGCGCTCAAGGCCGGGCAGGTGGTGCGCAGCGACGGTCCGCAGTCGCACCTGTCCAAGGCCGGCACGCCGACCATGGGCGGCGTGATGATCCTGCTGGCGGTGACCGTGGCCACCTTGCTGTGGGCCGACCTCGGCAACCGCTATGTATGGGTGGTGCTGGCGGTGATGCTGAGTTTCGGCGTGATCGGTTTCTACGACGACTACCGCAAGCTGGTGCTGAAGGACAGCCGCGGCCTTGCCTCGCGCTGGAAGTATTTCTGGCAATCGGTGTTCGGCCTCGGCGCGGCGCTGTTCCTGTATTTCACCGCGCCGCACGCCGTGGGCAACGCGCCGGTGGCGGAGACGGCGCTGTACCTGCCGCTGTTCAAGCACGTGGCGATTCCGCTCGGCGCGCTGTTCGTGGTGGTGGCGTACTTCATCGTGGTGGGTTTCTCCAATGCGGTGAACCTCACCGACGGCCTCGACGGCCTCGCCATCATGCCGACCGTGCTGGTGTCCGGCGCGCTGGGCGTGTTCGCCTACCTGGCGGGCAACAAGGTGTTTTCCGAATACCTCGGCATCCCTTCGATCCCCGGTGCGGGCGAGCTGGCGATCTACTGCGGCGCGCTGGCCGGTTCGGGGCTGGGCTTCCTGTGGTTCAACACCTATCCGGCGCAGGTGTTCATGGGCGACGTGGGCGCGCTGGCGATCGGCGCGGCGCTGGGCTGCATCGCGGTGATCGTGCGGCAGGAAATCGTGCTGCTGGTGATGGGCGGCGTGTTCGTGCTGGAAACCGCCTCGGTGATGATCCAGGTGGCCAGCTTCAAGACCACCGGCAAGCGTGTGTTCCGCATGGCGCCGATCCACCACCATTTCGAGTTGAAGGGTTGGCCCGAGCCCCGCGTCATCGTGCGCTTCTGGATCATCAGCGTCGTGCTGGTGCTGATCGGCCTCGCCACGTTGAAGGTGCGCTGAGATGTTCGGCTTCGGCACATCGCAGGCAGTCAAGCGCCTCGGGCCGCGCGGCAGCTACGACCTGTGGCTGCTGGTCGCGCTGGTCGGCCTGGCCAGCGTGGGCCTGGTGATGGTGACCTCCAGCTCGATCGCGGTGGCGGACAGCAGCCACCTCGGTCCGTTCTATTACCTGAAGAAAGACATCCTGTTCCTTGCGCTGGGCGTCGTCGCGGCCGGCATGGCGATGCGGACGGAGCTCAAGCTGCTGGAGAAATATGCCTTCCCGCTGCTGGGCCTGGCCTTCGTGCTGCTGCTGGCGGTGTTCGTGCCGCACTTCGGCATGCGCATCAACGGCGCGCGGCGCTGGTTGAACCTGGCGGTCACCAGCTTCCAGCCGGTGGAGGCGGTGAAGCTGATCGTGGTGGTGTACCTCGCCAGCTACCTGGTGCGCCGGCGCGACAGCATCGAGACGGAATTCCTCGGCTTGTTCAAGCCGATCATGGTGGCCGGCGCCGTGGTGGTGCTGTTGCTGCTGCAGCCGGATTTCGGCTCGTCCGCGCTGGTGATCTCGGTGACCATCGCGATGGTCTGGCTGGGCGGTGCGCGGCCGATCTACCTGTGCGGCATGGGCATGCCGCTGATGCCGCTGCTGTACATCGCCGCCACCGGCGAGAGCTACCGCGTGAAGCGGCTCACCTCCTTCATGAACCCGTGGGAGCATCCGTTCACCGACGGCTTCCAGCTCACCCAGTCGCTGATGGCGATCGGCCGCGGCGAATGGACCGGCGTCGGGCTGGGTTCCAGCGTGCTGAAGCTCTCGTATTTGCCCGAGGCGCATACCGACTTCATCTTCGCCGTGATCGGCGAGGAGTTGGGCCTGGTCGGCATCGTGCTGGTGATGAGCCTGTTCGCGCTGGCGGTGGGGCGCGGCCTGGTGATGGGCCTGCGGGGCGTCGAGGTGGGCCAGCGTTTCGCCGGCTACGTTGCGTTCGGCATCTCGCTGATGCTGGCGATGCAGGCCATCGTGTCGGTGGGCGTGAACCTCGGCGCCTTGCCTACCAAAGGGCTCACGCTGCCGCTGATCAGCTACGGCGGTTCGTCCATGGTGCTGACCTGTGCGATGGCCGGCGTGCTGCTGCGCGCGACCTGGGAAATCAACCGCGCACTCGACGCGCGGCAGACCGCCAAGCGCTTGCCGGAAGCGGTGCGGGCGGCCGATGCGAACGACGCGGCGCGCCCGCGCGAGGCGGCGATGGCATGAGCGCCGATACGCGCCCCGTGCTGATCATGGCCGGCGGTACCGGCGGCCACATCTTCCCCGGCCTCGCCGTGGCCGAGACGCTGCGCGCGCAAGGCGTGCCGGTGGCCTGGCTGGGCGCGGTCGGCGGCATGGAAACGAAGGTGGTGCCCGCGCACGGCATCGACCTGCATGCGATCCGCGTGGGCGGCCTGCGCGGCAAGGGCTGGAAGACGCGGCTCGGTGCCCCGTGGATGCTGGTGCGCGCCCTGCTGTCGGCACTGGTCGTGCTGCGCCAGCTCAAGCCGCGCAGCGTGTTGTCGATGGGCGGTTACGTGGCCGGCCCGGGCGGTTTGGCCGCGCGGCTGCTGCGTTGCCCGCTGCTGGTGCACGAACAGAACCGCGTGGCCGGTTTCACCAACCGCAAGCTCGCCGCGCATGCGCAACGCGTGCTGGCCGGTTTTGCCGACGCCTTGCCCGGCGCGGCGTGGGTGGGCAATCCGGTGCGCGCCACCATCGCCACGCTGAAACCGCCCGCGCAACGTTTCGCCGGGCGCCAAGGGCATGCGCGCCTGCTGGTGCTGGGCGGCAGCCTCGGCGCGCGCGCGCTGAACCTCGCGCTGCCGAAGGCGCTTGCGCTGCTGCCGCCGGAGCGTCGCCCCGAGGTGCTGCACCAGTGCGGCAACCGCGGCATCGACGAGGCGCGCGAGGCCTATGCCAAGGCCGGCGTCGAGGCGCAGGTGGTGCCCTTCATCGAGGACATGGCCGGCACCTATGCCTGGGCCGACCTCGCGGTGTGCCGTGCCGGCGCGCTGACGTTGGCCGAGCTGACGGCCGCGGGGCTGGGCGCGGTGTTGGTGCCGTTCCCGCATGCGGTGGACGACCACCAGACCCGCAACGCCGAAGCACTGCTCGCCGCCGGCGCGGCCGAACTGATCCAGGAACGCGATTTGAACGTGGAACGACTTGCGCAGCGTCTGGACACGCTGCTTGCCGACCGTGCGCAACTGCTCGCCATGGCTGAGGCCGCGCGCACGCTGGCGAAGCCCGATGCGGCGGCCGTGATTGCCCGCGCCTGCGTGGAGGTGGCCGCATGACGCCGCGCCGGCTGCTCGCGCACGAAGACCTGATGACCACCTTCCGCCGCGTGCATTTCATCGGCATCGGCGGCGTGGGCATGAGCGGCATCGCCGAGGTGCTGCACAACCTCGGTTACGCGGTGTCGGGTTCGGACAGGTCCAACTCGCCCACGGCGCAGCGCCTCGCGCAGCTCGGCTTGCTGGTGCACGTCGGGCACGATGCCGCGAACGTCGGCGACGCCGATGTGGTGGTGACCTCGAGCGCAATCCGCGCGGACAACCCCGAACTGGTCGCCGCACGTGCCGCGCGCATCCCGGTGATCCCGCGCGCGGAGATGCTGGGCGAGTTGATGCGCTTCCGCCGCGGCATCGCGATCGCCGGCACGCACGGCAAGACCACCACCACCAGCCTGGTCGCCAGCGTGCTGGCCGAGGCCAACTACGACCCCACCTTCGTGATCGGCGGCCAGCTCAACGCCGCGGGCGCCAACGCGCGGCTGGGCACCGGGCAGTACCTGGTCGCGGAGGCCGACGAATCGGACGGCTCCTTCCTGCTGCTGTCGCCGGTGATCGCGGCGGTCACCAACATCGACGCCGACCACCTGGAGAACTACCACGGCGACTTCGCCGAGGTGAAGAAGGCCTTTGCCGATTTCCTGCACCGCCTGCCGTTCTATGGCCTCGCCGTGCTGTGCGTGGACGACGCCGAAGTGGCCGAGCTGGCGAAGACCACCTCGCGCCGCGTGATGACCTATGGCATCGCCAGCGCGGACGCCGACGTGCGCGCGTCCAATGTCACGCAGCAGGGCTTCGAGATGCACTTCGACCTGCACCTGCCGGGCCGCGCCGACCCGTTGCCGGTGACGCTGAACCTGCCGGGCCGGCACAACGTGCTCAACGCGCTGGCCGCCGCCAGCATCGGCTGGCAGCTGGGCGTGGGCGCGGAAGCGATCGCGCACGCGCTGGCGAATTTCCAGGGCGTGGGCCGGCGCTTCCACCGCCGCGGCGAGCTGGCGCTGGACAAGGGCGCGGCGCTGCTGGTGGACGACTACGGCCACCATCCCAGCGAGCTGGCCGCGGTGTTCGCCGCGGCGCGTGGCGGCTGGCCGGAGCGGCGTCTCGTGGTCGGCTTCCAGCCGCACCGCTACAGCCGCACGCGCGACCTGCTCGACGATTTCGCCAACGTGCTGGCCGAGGCCGACGTGCTGGTGCTGACGGACGTCTATCCGGCCGGCGAGGCGCCGATCGCGGGCGCCGACGGCCGTGCGCTGGCGCGTGCGGTGCGCGCGCGCGGCAAGGTCGATCCGGTGCTGGTCGAGCATCCGCGCGAACTCAAGGACACCTTGCCGGCGCTGCTGCGCGACGGCGATCTGCTGCTGCTGCTCGGCGCCGGCGACATCGGCGCCGCGGCGGTGGAACTGGCGCAGCTGGGCCAACTCAAGACCAAGGGCGCCGCGTGATGGCCACGAACTCCGCAACCCGCATTTCCAACCCCGCCGACTTCGGCCGCGTCGCCGTGGTGATGGGCGGCAGCTCGGCCGAGCGAGAGGTGTCGCTGGACTCCGGCCGCAACGTGCTGGCCGCGCTGAAGGCGCGCGGCGTCGACGCGCACGCCATCGACGGCATCCCGGCGCTGCTCGACGCGCTGCGCGCCGGCCACTTCGCGCGCGTGTTCAACATCCTGCACGGTCAGCACGGCGGCGGCGAGGACGGCGTGCTGCAGGGCGCGCTGGAATCCTTGAACGTGCCTTACACCGGCTCGGGCGTGCTCGGTTCCGCGCTGTCGATGGACAAGACGCGCTCCAAGCGCGTGTGGCAGTCGCTGGGCCTGCCCACGCCGAAGTTCGTGGCGCTGCCGCGCGGCTCCGACGTGCACGCCGCGGCGCGCGAGATCGGTTTTCCGTTGATCGTGAAACCGGCCTGCGAAGGCTCCAGCGTGGGTGTGACGCGGGTGTTCGAGGAGGCGCAGCTCGACAGCGCCGTCGAGCTGGCCGCGAAGTATCCCGGCGACCTGTTGATGGAAACCCTGATCGAAGGCGACGAGCTTACCGTCGGCATCCTCGGCCGCGAGGTGCTGCCTTCCATCCACATCGTGCCGAAGGGCGCGTTCTACGACTACAACGCGAAATACGTCGCCGAGGACACGCAGTACCTGTGCCCCGGGCTGCAAGGCGCTGCCGAGGACGCGCTGCGCGCGCTGGCACTCGATGCGTTCGACGCGCTGGGCTGCGCCGGCTGGGGCCGCGTGGACGTGATGCGCGACCGCCAGGGCCGCAACTGGCTGCTGGAAGTGAACACCGCACCGGGCATGACCTCGCACTCGCTGGTGCCGAAGGCCGCGCGCGTCGCCGGCATCGACTACGAGGCCCTGTGCTGGCGCGTGCTGGAAACCAGTTTCCGGGGGGGCGCATGAAGGCTGGCATGCGCCCGGTCGCATGGGGCCTGGTTGCGGCCCTGCTGGCGCTGCCCGTGGTGGGCGTGCTGAACGGCTGGTTTGCGGCCAGCCGCTGGCCGGTGACCAGGCTTACCGTGCAGGGCGAGTTCAAGCACGTGACCATGGACGAGTTGCGCGGCGCCGTGCTGCCGCGGCTGGGCAAGGGCTTCTTCGCGCTGGACCTCGACAGCGTGCAGCAGGCCGTGGCCGCGCTGCCGTGGGTGGAATCGGTGGAGGCGCGCAAGCGCTGGCCCGACACCCTGCAACTGCGCGTGGCCGAGCGCCAGCCGTTCGCGCGCTGGAACGGCAAGCACCTCATCAGCCGGCAGGGCAAGGTATTCGACGCGCCCATCGATGCCGCGGCCGCCGCCGCGCTGCCCAGCCTGCAAGGGCCGGACGACCGCCTCGCCGAGGTGGTGAGCTTCTACGCCGACGTGGGCAAGGCCTTTGCGGGCACGCGTCTTTCGATCAACGGCGTGGCGCTCACCGCACGCGGCAGCTGGAGCGTCACCACGACCAGCGGCGCGCGCATCGTGATCGGCGACCGCGATCTCGCCGGCGCGCGGCTGCGCCGCTTCCTCGACGTCTACCCGCAGATGATGGCCGGGCACGACCAGGGTTTCGTCTACGCCGACCTCCGCTACACCAACGGTTTTGCCGTGCGCTGGCCCGACCCCGCGCCCGCCGCCAAGACCACCACCGTGCGCCGCTCGTGAGGACACAACAGCCATGAAGACGCGCAACGACAAACAACTGGTGGTCGGCCTCGACATCGGCACCTCCAAGGTGACCGCCATCGTGGGCGAATACGAGCCGGGCGAGGAGATCACCGTCATCGGCATCGGCACGCACGTCTCGCGCGGCATGCGCAAAGGCATGGTGGTCGACATCGAATCCACCGTGAACTCGATCCAGCGCGCCGTGGAAGAGGCCGAGCTGATGGCCGGCTGCGACATCCGCGCGGTCACCGCCTCGATCTCCGGCAGCCACCTCGAGACGCGCAACTCGCACGGCAACGCGGCGATCCGCGAGCGCGAGGTGACGCCGGGCGACCTCGACCAGGTGCTGGAAGCGGCCAGCGCGGTGGCGATCCCGGCCGACCGCAAGGTGCTCTACAAAGAGTCGCAGGAATACCGCATCGACGGCCAGGACGGCATCCGCTCGCCGGTGGGCATGAGCGGCGTGCGGCTGGAGGCCAACGTGCACCTGGTCACCGGTGCGGCGGCGGCGGTGCAGAACATCACCAAGTCCATCCAGCGCTGCGGCCTGTCGGTGGACGAGCTGGTGCCCTCGGCGCTGGCCAGCGCGCGTGCGGTGCTCACCGCCGACGAGCGCGAGCTGGGCGTGTGCCTGGTGGACATCGGCGCCGGCACCACCGACATCGCGATCTACACGCAGGGCTCGGTCCGCTACACCGCGTCGCTGCCGATCGGCGGCGACCAGATCACCGGCGACATCACCTACGCCGTGCAGACGCCCACCGCGCATGCGGAGGAAATCAAGATCAAGTACGCCTGCGCGCTGACCGCGCTGGCGCACGCCGACGAAACCATCCAGGTGCCCAGCGTGGGCGACCGCCCGCCGCGCCGGCTGGCGCGGCAGGCGCTGGCGCAGAGCGTGCAGGCGCGCTACGAGGAGATCTTCGAGATGGTGCAGGACCGGCTGCGCAGCTCCGGCTACGACAGCCTGGTCGCGGCCGGCGTGGTGCTCACCGGCGGCGCCGCGCAGATGGAAGGCGCGCTGGAGCTGGCCGAGGAGATCTTCCACAAGATGGTGCGCCTCGGCGTGCCGCAGCAGATCACCGGCCTCGGCGAGGTCATCAGCAGCCCGCTGCACGCCACCGGCGCGGGCCTGCTGCTGCACGGCGCGCGCCACAACGCGCCGGTGCGCGGCGGCGGCAATTCGTTCGGCCAGGTCGGCGGCGTGGTCGGCCGGGCGATCGGCTGGTTCAAGAAGAACTTCTAGCGGAACGCCGCGCGGCGTTCCGCCGGAAAGGCGGACAGGTTTCGGCGGCGCAGGAGGCGCAGCCACGGGCGGCGGGACCGCTGCCCACCACCACGGCGCGACAGGAGTCGCTTCGCGGTTACAACGACAACAACTACTGGAGGACGGGAAATGTTCGAACTGATCGAGAAACTCGCACCCAACGCAGTCATCAAGGTCATCGGCGTGGGCGGTGGCGGCGGCAACGCCGTGGCGCACATGATCAATGCCAACATCGAAGGCGTGGAGTTCATTGTCGCCAACACCGATGCGCAGGCGATGAGCAGCTGCAACTCGCGCACCCACCTGCAACTGGGCGCCAACGTCACCAAGGGCCTGGGCGCAGGCGCCAATCCCGAAGTCGGCCGCCAGGCCGCGCTGGAGGACCGCGAACGCATCGAGGCGATGCTGGAAGGCGCCGACATGGTGTTCATCACCGCCGGCATGGGCGGCGGCACCGGCACCGGCGCCGCGCCGGTGGTGGCGCAGCTGGCCAAGGAGAAGGGCATCCTCACCGTGGCCGTGGTCACCAAGCCGTTCCCGTTCGAGGGCCGCCGCCGCATGCAGGTGGCGCAGAAGGGCATCGAGGACCTGTCGCAGCACGTCGACTCGCTGATCACCGTGCCGAACGAGAAGCTGATCAGCGTGCTGGGCCGCGAGGTCACCCTGGTCAATGCGTTCAAGGCCGCCAACAACGTGCTGCAGGGCGCGGTGCAGGGCATTGCCGACCTGATCACGGCGCCGGGCCTGATCAACGTCGACTTCGCCGACGTGCGCACCGTGATGAGCGAGATGGGCCTGGCCATGATGGGCACCGGCGTCGCCAGCGGCGACGACCGCGCGCAGGCGGCCGCCGAGCAGGCGATCAAGAACCCGCTGCTGGAGGACGTCAACCTCAACGGCGCCTGCGGCATCCTGGTCAACGTCACCGCCGGCCCCAACCTCACCATGCGCGAGTTCGACGAGATCGGCCGCGTCATCAACGACTTCGCCAGCGAAGACGCCACCGTGGTGATCGGCACCTCGCTGGACCCGGAGCTGAAGGACGAGGTGCGCGTCACCGTGGTCGCCACCGGCCTCAACCGCGCCACGGGGCGTCAGAGCATGCGCCCGGTGGAGACCAAGCAGGTGGAGATGCGCCAGCGTCCCCGCCCGGTGGTGCTGCGTACCGGCACCGGCAACGAAGTGGTGGATTACGCCCAGCCGGAGGCGGTATACAGCAGCAATCCGCGCGCCGAGGCGCCGGCCCGTCAGGACAACGGCCTGGATTACCTGGACATCCCGGCTTTCCTGCGCCGCCAGGCGGACTGAGGCAGCTATCGGCCCCTTCAAGCTTGATCGTTGGGCGTTGAACGAATGGCCTGCTGTCCGGGTCAGAACTGAGACGTGAGGGGGAAATCGCGGTTCGGCCGTGCCGGGGGTGTCAGCGAAATGCTGCGCCGGCGCGTTCCGTGTCCGCGATATCCCAGACAATGCGAAAGGATGCCGCATGACGGATCGCCCGGGCGCATGCCCGGCGGCGACCCGTCCGTTGCCCTGGTGCCGGAATCCCGTCCCGGCCCGGGGCTGCGTGTCGACCCGGCCGCATGGCGTGCCGGGGCATGTTTCGTGACGTGTATCCCGGCCTGAAAACCGGGGCGGCCCAACCAGACTGTACGGTTCGGTTTGCTATTGCAGGTGGTTAAAACTGTGTTAGCATTCGCCACCGCATTGGCTGCTACTTGGCAGGTACCAACGACGATGATCAAGCAGCGCACTCTCAAAAACATCATCCGCGCCACTGGCGTGGGCCTGCACACCGGCGACAAGGTGTACATGACGCTGCGCCCTGCGGCGCCCAACACCGGCATCGTGTTCCGCCGCACGGACATCAATCCGCCGGTCGACCTGCAGGCGCGCCACGACAACGTGGGCGATACCCGCCTCTCCACCACGCTGGTGAACGGCGAAGCGCGCGTGGCCACGGTCGAGCACCTGCTCTCGGCGATGGCAGGCCTGGGCATCGACAACGCCTACGTGGATCTTTCGGCGCCCGAAGTGCCGATCATGGACGGCAGCGCCGGCCCCTTCGTGTTCCTGCTGCAGTCGGCCGGCATCGAGGAGCAGAACGTCGCCAAGCGCTTCATCCGCATCAAGAAGCCGGTCAAGGTGCAGGAAGGCGACAAGTGGGCCAGCTTCGAGCCGTTCGACGGCTTCAAGGTCGGCTTCTCGATCGAGTTCAACCATCCGATCATCAGCAAGCGCACCTCGCGCGCCGAGATCGACTTCTCCACCACCTCGTTCGTGAAGGAAGTCAGCCGCGCGCGCACCTTTGGTTTCATGCGCGACATCGAGATGCTGCGCGAGCACAACCTCGCGCTGGGCGGCTCGATGGACAACGCCGTGGTGCTGGACGACTACCGCGTGCTCAACGAGGACGGCCTCCGCTACGAGGACGAGTTCGTCAAGCACAAGATCCTCGATGCCATCGGCGACTTGTACCTGCTCGGCCACAGCCTGGTGGGCGCCTACCACGCGCACAAGTCCGGCCACGAGCTCAACAACAAGCTGCTGCGCACCTTGATGGCCGATGCCTCGGCCTGGGAAGAAGTCAGCTACCAGGACGATCCGGCCACCTCGCCGATCTCCTACGCGCATCCCGCCCAGGCGATCTGATCGCCTGCCGGCTCCGCCAAGGCCGCCGCGTCCCCGTGATGCGGCGGCTTTTGCTTTTCGGCGCGGCGGTGACCGGGCGCCGCATGCCCAAGTCGGCCGAGGCTGCTGCGGGGTCGCCGATCTTCAGCGCGGTTTGCCGCTCTGTGGCGCCAGCGCGGCCAGCCGACCGAATAGCTCCTTCCACTCCGGATCGGCGGCTGCCGCAGCGGCGGCGCGCAGGTGGCTGGCAGCCTCGGGCGACAGCGTGCGCGTGCGCTCGGGTTCCAGTTCGATCTTCGGCAGCGGGCTCACCTTGATGGCGACGCTCTCGGCACGGATGCCGAGGCTGCGCGCCGTCGCGAGAATCTGCGAATGCAGCAGCCGCAACCGCGTGGCCCATGCCGACGTGCTGGCGAGGAACAGCAGCCGTCCGCCGCGGAGATGGGCGAAGCGCACCTCGTCGCGCAGCGGTGCAGGCAAGGTCTGGCGCAGCGCGCGGTCGAGCGCGTCGAGCGCCGCGGCCTTGCCGGCCAGGCTGGCGAACGACCCGCAATGGCCCAGGGCCTGCGGGCCGCTGGAACGCGTGGCGGCGCGGGACATGTCCGGTGGCTCCGTGGCGGGACGAGGGGCTCATGATACCCGCGGCGCCCGCCGCACTTGAATCCGCATGCCGCCGCCGCCATGCGGAGGAGGGGCCTGCGGGTGCGCTGGGTGCCGTCCGTGCCCGTGTAGTAACATGCCCGTTTGGCTTGCGCCAACGCGCGGCCCTCTGTCCAGGCCATTCGGAAGATCGATGTTCAATCGCGTCCTCACCAGCATCTTCGGCAGCCGCAATGAACGCGTGCTGCGCCAGTTGTCGCGCGTCGTGACGCGCATCAATGCACTGGAGCCCGAGTACGAGAAGCTGAGCGACGACGCGCTGCGCGGCAAGACCGCCGAGTTCAAGCAGCGCGTCGCCGGCGGCGAGTCGCTGGACAAGCTGCTGCCGGAAGCGTTCGCCGTGGTGCGCGAAGGCGCCAAGCGCGTGCTGGGCATGCGCCATTACGACGTGCAGATGATCGGCGGCATGGTGCTGCACCAGGGCCGGATCGCCGAAATGCGCACGGGCGAGGGCAAGACCCTGGTGGCCACGCTGCCGGTGTACCTCAACGCGCTGGAAGGCAAGGGCGTGCACGTGGTCACCGTGAACGACTACCTGGCCCGCCGCGACTCGGCGCAGATGGGCAAGCTCTACAGCTTCCTCGGCCTGACCACCGATGTGGTGTGGCCGGGCATGGACCACGCCGACAAGCACAAGGCCTACGCCGCCGACATCACCTACGGCACCAACAACGAATTCGGCTTCGACTACCTGCGCGACAACATGGCGCTCAGCAAGGAGCAGCGCTACCAGCGCGGCCTCCACTACGCCATCGTCGACGAGGTGGACTCGATCCTGATCGACGAGGCGCGCACCCCGCTGATCATTTCCGGCCCGGCCGAGGACTCGCCGCAGCTCTACATCGCGGTGAACAAGATCGTGCCGCGCATGATCCGCCAGAAGGACGAGGACGGCGACGGCGACTTCTGGGTCGACGAGAAGCAGAAGCAGGTGCATCTCTCCGAGGACGGCATGCAGCACGCCGACGAACTGCTGCGCGAGGCCGGCGTCATCAGCGAGGACAGCGGCCTGTACGATTCCAAGAACCTGGCCATCGTGCACCACCTCAACGCCGCGCTGCGCGCCAACGCGATCTACCAGCGCGACGTGGACTACATCGTGCGCGACGGCGAGGTGATCATCGTCGACGAGTTCACCGGCCGCACCTTGCCGGGCCGCCGCTGGTCGGACGGCCTGCACCAGGCGGTGGAGGCGAAGGAAGGCGTGCCGATCCAGCGCGAGAACCAGACGCTGGCCACGGTGACGTTCCAGAACCTGTTCCGCATGTACAAGAAGCTGGCCGGCATGACCGGCACGGCCGACACCGAGGCGTTCGAGTTCCAGAGCATCTACGGCCTGGAGGTGGTGGTGATCCCCACCCACAAGCCGATGATCCGCAAGGACAACGCCGACCTGGTGTTCCTCGGCCAGCAGGCCAAGTACAACTCCGTGATCGAGGACATCAAGGACTGCCACAAGCGCGGCCAGCCCGTGCTGGTGGGCACCACTTCGATCGAGGTGTCCGAGCTGCTGTCCGAGCAGTTGCGCAAGGCCAAGGTTCCGCACGAGGTGCTGAACGCCAAGCAGCACGAGCGCGAGGCGCACATCGTGGCGCAGGCCGGCGCGCCCGGCTCGGTCACCATCGCCACCAACATGGCCGGCCGCGGCACCGACATCGTGCTCGGCGGCAGCCTGGAAGCCGCCTTGGCCGCGCTGCCGGCCGACGCCGGCGACGCCGAGCGCGCCCGCGCCAAGGCCGACTGGAAGAAGCTGCACGACCAGGTGCTGGCTTCGGGCGGCCTGCACATCATCGGCACCGAGCGGCACGAATCGCGCCGCATCGACAACCAGCTGCGCGGCCGCTCCGGCCGCCAGGGCGACCCGGGTTCCTCGCGCTTCTACCTCTCGCTGGAGGACAACCTGCTGCGCATCTTCGGCGGCGAGGGCCTGATCCGCTGGATGAAGCGTTTCGGCATGAAGGAGAACGACGCGCTCGAAGACCGCATGATCAGCCGCCAGATCGAAAAGGCGCAGCGCAAGGTCGAGCAGCACAACTTCGACATCCGCAAGCACCTGCTCGAATTCGACGACGTCGCCAACGACCAGCGCAAGGTGATCTACCGCCAGCGCGACGAGCTGCTGGAAGGCGAGGACGTGTCCGCCACCGTGGCCGACATCCGGCACGACGTGGTCGAGACCATCGTGCGCGACCACGTGCCGCCGGACAGCATCGACGAGCAGTGGGACATCGCGGGCCTCGACCGCGAGCTGGAAAGCAAGTTCGGCCTGTCGCTGGACCTGCCGCACTGGCTGGAGAAGCAGTCGGAAATCGACGCGAAGATGATCTTCGACCACGTGCGCGAAGGCGTGGACGGCCTGTTCCAGGCCAAGGAATCGCAGGTCGGCGCCGAGACCATGCGCGCGCTGGAAAAGCACATCATGCTCACCGTGGTGGACAACGCCTGGAAGGAGCACCTCGCCAGCATGGACTACCTGCGGCAGGGCATCTACCTGGTGGGCTACGCGCAGCAGGATCCCAAGCAGGCGTTCAAGCGCGAGTCGTTCCGGCTGTTCTCCGACATGCTCGACCGCATCAAGTCCGAGGTGTTGCAGATGCTCGCGCGCATCCGCATCCGCAGCGAGGAGGAAGTCGCCGCGATGGAAGCCGAGCAGCAGCGCCTCGCCGAGCGCCTGCAGCGCCAGATGCTGGCCAGCGGCGGCGGCGCGCCCGATGCGGCGCTGGGTGCCGATGCCGCCGGCGTGGCCGTCGGTGCGATGAGTCTGCAGCAGCCGGACATGCCGCGCGTGGGACGCAACGATCCCTGCCCCTGCGGCTCCGGGAGGAAGTACAAGCACTGCCACGGCCAGCTGAGCTGACCGCACAGGCGGCGCATGACGAAAACGGCCGGGCGATCCGGCCGTTTTCTTTTGTGCCGTAGCGGCTCAGCCGGCGCGCTGCGCCACGAACATGGCCGCCTCCAGCTTGAAGTCCAGCGTGGCCGGATCGACCTGGTAATAGGCCAGCACTTCGTCGGGCGCGTGCGCCAGCAGGTGGCGGATCGCCGTTTCCAGCGCGGGCGGCGTGCGCATGCGCGCCAGCCAGTCGGCGAAGCCGATGTCGAGCCGCCAGTCGTGTTCGTCCTGCAGGGCGAAGCCGGTTTCGGCGAGCATGGCGCGCCATTCGGCGCGGCCGTAGTCGCGCACGTGCGACGTGTCGCGCAGCAGCTCGACGGCCTGCAGGTGGCTGTCCAGCAGCGCCGCATGCGGCCCCTGCGGGCCGACCACGTCGATCAGGCACAGCGTGCCGCCGGGTGCGAGCACGCGCGCGGCCTCGCGCAGCGCGGCGGCCGGATCGCCCCAATGGTGGGCGCTGTAGCGGCTGGCGACGAGCGCGAAGGCGCCGTCGGCGAACGGCAGCCTTTCGGCGCTGCCCTGTTGCACGCGCACCGACGGCAGGCCGCGGGCGGCCGCTGCCTGCGCGACGACGTCGAGCATGTCGTGCGAGAGATCGTAGGCCACCATCTTGGCGACGTGCGGCGCTATCGCGAAGCTGGCGTGGCCCGCGCCGCAGCCCAGGTCCAGCGCGGCCGCATCGCCGGCCACGCGCGCGGCGAGTTCGGCGAGTCGGGCCAGGTCGCGGCCTTGTGCATGCACGGAGCTGGCCAGGTAGGCCTGGGCCTGCGATCCGAACTGGCGGACAACGGCGCCTTGGTGTTCCATCGTGTCGGCTCCTCGGGGACGGGGAGCCGTCAACCTAGCACACGGCTCAGTCCGCGCCGGGCACGCGCTTGCGGTGCGGCTCGGCGGCGACGGTGACGTATTGGGGTTCCTCGCCGTCCAGCCGCAGCGCGGTGAGCTGGCCGCCCCACACGCAGCCGGTGTCGATGGCGTAAACGCCAAGGCCGGCGAAGCGGCCCAGCGCCGACCAATGGCCGCAGACGATGCGCGTCTCGCGCCGGCGCATGCCGGGGACTTCGAACCACGGATAAAGGCCGGGCCGCTGCGTGCCGGGCGCGTCCTTGGCCTCGAAGTCGATCCGGCCGTTGACGTCGCAGTAACGCATGCGGGTGAGCAGGTTGATGGTGGCGCGCTGGCGGTCCAGCCCCTGCAGCCGGCTCGACCAGCCGGCCGGCCGGTTGCCGAACAGGTTGCGCAGGATGCGCGGATGGCGCGGGCTGGAAAGCTCGCGCTCCACTTCCTGCGCGGCCTTCTGCGCCTGGCGCAGCGTCCAGGCGGGGGCGAGCCCGGCATGGATCATCGTCCAGCCGAGTTGCTCGTCGTGGTGCAGCAGCTTCTGCGAGCGCAGCCATTCGAACAGCACGGGCGCGTCGTCGGCGAACAGCACCTCGCGCAGCTCGGGGTTCACCTTGGCCTGCGCGTCGGGCTTGCGCAGCGCGATCGCCAGCAGGCTCAGGTCGTGGTTGCCCAGGGTGACCACGCAATGCTCGCGCAGGCCGTGGATCAGGCGCAGCGTGGCCAGCGACTCGCCGCCGCGGTTCACCAGGTCGCCGCAGAACCACAGCTTGTCCGTGGCCGGATCGAAGCGCAGCTTGTCGAGCAGGCGCTGCAACTCCGGGTAGCAGCCCTGCACGTCGCCGATAGCGTAAGTGGCCATCCCTGCGCCGCCGTCAGTGCAGCGTGCGCGGAATGGCGAGCGTGAACGGCGGAATGGGCGCGTCGAAACGGGTGCCGTCGTCGGCGAGCATCTCGTAGGTGCCGCCCATGATGCCCACCGGCGTCTCCAGCACGGCGCCGGAGGTGTACTCGTAATCGTCGCCGGGGCGCATCCAGGGCTGCTCGCCGACCACGCCGTCGCCGCGCACTTCTTCCACCTTGCCGTTGGCGTCGGTGATCACCCAGTGCCGCGCCATCAGCTGCGCCGGCACGCTGCCGGTGTTGCGCAGGGTGATGGTGTAGGCGAACGCGTAGCGGTTGTCGCCGGGGCGGGACTGGTCGGGGACGAAACGGGTGCTGACCTGCACATCGATCGTGTAGGGATTGTTTTCGCTCATGCGCCGATTGTACGGAATGCGTGGCGTCAGCGCGCGGCGAGCCGCTTCGCGAGGCGGACGAAGTCCTCCGGCGCCAGCGTTTCGGCGCGCGCCTTCGGGTCGACGTCGGCTTCGCGGATGGCGTCGGCGTCGAGCAACTGCCGGAGCGCGTTGGCGAGCGTCTTGCGGCGCTGGCCGAAGGCGGCCTTCACCACCTCGTGCAGCAGCTCGGGATCGGCGTCGTGACGCTCGTGCGGCGCCAGCGGCACCAGCCGCACCACCGCCGAGTCCACCTTGGGCGGCGGCCGGAAGGCTTCCGGCGGCACCTCGAACAACGGCACCACGCGGCAGGCCAGCTGCAGCATCACCGACAGCCGGCCGTACACCTTGCTGCCCGGCTCGGCGGCCATGCGGTCCACCACTTCCTTCTGCAGCATGAAATGCATGTCCTCGATCGCGGACGCATGCTCGACGCAGTGGAACAGGATCGGACTGGAAATGTAGTAGGGCAGGTTGCCGGCGATGCGCAGGCGCTCCACGCCGTGGCGGTGCGCCAGCGCGGCGAAATCCACCTTGAGCACGTCGGCGTGGATCACCGCCAGTTCGCCCACATTGGCGGCGCGGTCCTTCAGTGCGGGGATCAGGTCGGTGTCCAGCTCGATCGCGGTGAGCGACCGGGCGGCAGCCAGCAACGGCAGCGTGAGCGCGCCTTCGCCGGGGCCGATTTCCACCAGGAAATCACCGGCGCGAGGCGCGATGGCATGGACGATGTCGTCGATGTAGCGACGGTCGTGCAGGAAGTGCTGGCCGAAGCTTTTCTTGGGGCGGGCGGGGGCGTGGTTCATGCGGAGCGACGGACAAGATCGAGCGCCATGTTCGCGGCGGCGATCAGGCTGGATGGGTCGGCACGGCCGCTGCCGGCAAGGTCGAGCGCGGTACCGTGGTCGACCGAGGTGCGGATGAAGGGCAGGCCGAGGGTGAGGTTGACGGTGCGGTCGAAGGCCTCGCTCTTGAGCACGGGCAGGGCCTGGTCGTGGTACATCGCCAGCACCGCGTCGTAGCGCGTGCGCTGCGCGGGTACGAAGGCGGTGTCGGCGGGCAGCGGGCCGATCAGCTGCATGCCTTCGGCGCGCAGGTTGTCCAGCAGCGGGATGATGGTGTCCAGCTCCTCGCGGCCGAGGTGGCCGCCTTCACCCGCGTGCGGGTTGAGGCCGAGCACGGCGATGCGCGGCGCGGCGATGCCGAACTTCGCGCGCAGCTCCGCGTGGACGATGCGCAGCGTGCGTTCCAGCGACGCGCGCGTGATCGCCGCGGGCACCGCGCTCAGCGGCAGGTGGGTGGTGGCCAGCGCCACGCGCAGCTCGGGGCTGGCCAGCATCATCACCACGTCGGCGCGGGCGCGTCCGGCGAAGAATTCGGTGTGGCCGCTGAAGCGGATGCCGGCCTCGTTGATCGAGGCCTTCTGCAGCGGCGCGGTGACCACGGCGGCGTAGCGGCCGGCCATGCAGCCGTCGGCGGCTTCGGCCAGCGTGGCGAGTACGTGGTGGGTGTTGCGCGGGTCGGGGCTGCCGGGGGTTTCCTCGGCAGCCAGCGGTATGTGGCGCACGCGCAGGCTGCCGGGCTCGCGGTGTTCCAGCGCGCTGCCGTCGTCGTCGGTCAACGAGAGCTGCAGGCCGCAGCGCTGGGCGGCACGGGCGAGCAGGCCGCGGTCGGTGACGGCGACGAGGTCGGCGGCCAGCGTCGTGGCGGCCAACCGCGCGAGCAGTTCCGGTCCGACGCCGGCCGGCTCACCTGCGGTGACGGCCAGCCGCGCGAGCGCCATCCCGGCAACCTCCGCTCAGGAGGCGTTTCCGGCGTCCGCCGGCGTGTTGCTGTCATCGCGCAGCGACGGCACCAGCACATGGATGTAGGCGTTCGCGCGCAGGTCGCGCAGGAAGTCCTCGTAGGCTTGCTCGGCCTTGCGGTTGCCGATGGCCTGGCGGGCCTGGTCGCGTTCCGTCTGGGTGGTGACGTCGCTCTGGCGCGTGCCCAACAGCTGCATGATGTCCCAACCGGCATCGGTCTGGAACGGATGCGAGACCTCGTTGGGCTTCAGTTGGCTCAACTGCTGGGCGATGGTGCTGCCCCATGCCTGTTGGGGAAACCAGCCCATGTCGCCGCCGGCGTTGGCGGTGGTGTCGTCGTTCGAGTTGTCCTTGGCCAGTTTGGCGAAGTCCGCGTGCTTGTCGACGATCTGCTCGTACAGTTCCTGCGCCTTCTGCTGCGCCTGCGCGGGCGTGACCAGCTCGCTGGGCTTGATCAGGATCTGGCGCGCGTGGTACTCGGTGACGATCTGCTTGGACGGCGCGCGTTCGCCGACCAGCTTGAGGATGTGGAAACCGGTGGGGCCGCGCAGCGCGGGGCTGACATCGCCGGGTTTCATGTTGGCCACGGTATCGGCGAAGGCCGGCGGGATTTCGTCCATGCGGCGCCAGCCGAGGTCGCCGCCGTCCAGCGCGTCGGGCGCGTCGGAGTAGCGGATCGCCGCGGCGTGGAAGTCCATGCCGCCCTTGATCGCCGCCTCGGCCTGCTCGGCCTTGTTGGCGGCCGCCTGGATTGCGGCCGCGTCGGCGCCGCTGGGGATGCTGATCTGGATGTGCGCCAGGTGCACTTCGCCGGCCTTGTAACTCGGGCTGGCGAGCAGGTTGTCGATCTCGCTGTCGGTGACCGACACCGAGTCGTGCACCACGTTCTGGTGCAGCTGCTGCACGGTGAGCTGGTCGGCCAGCTGCTGGCGGAAGGAGGCGAAATCCTGCCCGGTGCGCTCGACTTCGGTGCGCAACTGGTCGGGCGTCACCTTGTTCTGCTGCGCCACCTGCGCAACGGCCTGGTCGACCTGGGCGTCGGAGACGTGGATGCCCTGGTCGTCGGCCTTCTGCAACTGCAGCTTCATCAGGATCAGGCGGTCCAGCACCTGCTGCTGCAACACGTTGAGCGGCGGCAGCTGGCCGGGCTGGCTGGCGTACTGCTGCTGGACGGAGCGCACCGCGGCGTCCAGCTCGCTTTGCAGGATCACGTCCTCGTTCACCACCGCCACGATGCGATCCAGCATGTTGGACGGCGCAGCGGCGCTGGCGCCGGCATTGGGCAGCAATTGCGCCTGTGCGGGCAGTGCGAGCGCGAAGACGAGAATGGACAGCAGCGGTGCGAGAAAACGCTTCATCAGGGAGCAGCCGGAAGATGGATACAGCGGATTATTGATAGCCGAGAATATCACGGCGCAGCAGCGAGTCGATTTGGCCGCCCGTGGAACCCAGCCCCTTGAAGATCACTTCGAACATGACGGCGTTGTCGCGCAGGTTGACCGGGTTCGACGGCAACGGGCCCGTGTAACCGTAGTAGCCCTGGTTCACGTAGCTGCGGTCGACCAGGCGCAGGGTGACGCAGCAGCTGTCGTATTCCACGCCGGCGAGCGCCTCGATGGTGCCCTTCAGCGGGTTGACCACGCCCTTGATCGGTTCCGCATACGTCCACGCGCCGATCAACCGCCAGCGCTCGGACAGCGGATAGACCGCGGAAGCGCTGTATTGTTCCATCAGCCCGCGCCGGTAGCGGTAGGCGAAGTTCACCACGCCGTCCAGGCCCAGCCGTCCCTGCAGCTGGAACATGGCCATGTCGGTGTAGCGCGTGTTCGGGTCCCACTGGTACGAGCTGCTGGCGCGCCAGTCGTCGTTGAGCTGCAGGTCGAGCTGGGCCACGTAGGCCGATCCGCTCCAGTCGGTCGTCGGCGACACCGTGTCCGCGCCGTTCGGCATCTGCACCCTCTGTGGGGTGAAGTAGCGGATCTGGCCGAAGCTGGCCGACAACCGTTCCACGCCGCCGTCGTCCAGCAGGCGCGTGGTGATCGCCGCGGTGAGGTTGTTCGCGTTCATCTGGCGGTCGCCGCCGGAGAACTGGTTGGTGGAGAACAGCTGCCAGTAGTCGAACGACATCAGGCTGGTGTCGAACAGCGGCAGGTTGTTCTGGTTGCGGTAGGGCGCGTACAGGTAGTACAGCCGCGGCTCCAGCGTCTGCGTGTAGTTCTGGCCGAACAGCGAGGTGCTGCGGTCGAACACCAGGCCGCTGTCCAGGCTGACGATGGGCAGCGAGCGGCTGGGCGATTGCTGGGTGAACGGCGATGCCTGGCCGCTGCCCAGCAGGCCGTAGTAGCCGTAGTCCTGGTAGCCGTTGCTGAGCTGGTAGTCGGTGTAGCGCCACGCCACGCGCGGGCGCACGAACCAGGCCTGGTTGCCGAAATCGGCGGACAGGTAGGGCTGGATGTCCTCGCGGCTGCCTTCCACGTAGCCCGGCTTGCGGAACGCCACGAACTGGTTGGTCATTCCGAATTCCAGCCAGTTGTCGATCGGCCAATCGATGTTGAGGTTGGCGTTGGGCAGTTGCCGGTAGGGTAGCGAGGCGTCCGTGGTGAACGGGTTCATGTTCTGGTAGGCGTCGCCGCCCACCGCCGCGTTCCAGGTCGCGTCGCCCCATTTGCCGCCGCCGGCGACCTGCGCGCTGGAGGTGAGGATGTAGATCGGCGCGCCGCCGAGCTGGTCGCCGAAGTCGTACTGAAAGTTGTTGTCCGAGGTGCGGTCGATCGAGGTGCTGAAGTTCCAGTTGCCCCACAGGTGCGTGGTGTCGTTGAACCGCACCCGGTAGCGGTTGGTGCCGGCGGTGTTGGCCGTGGTGCCCGGATCGGTGGTGCCGTGGTCGTTCGGCAGGAACTGCGCATCCAGCGTGCCCTTGCTGCCCGGCAGCAGGTAGCGGAATTCGGCGTCCAGCATGGAGCCGCGCAGGCTGTAGAAGCGCGGGTCCAGCGTGGCGTCGTAGTTGGGCGCCAGGTTCAGGTAGAACGGCGCGCTGAGCATGTAGCCCGAGCGGCTGCTGTGGCCGTAGGTCGGGTACAGGAAGCCGGTCATGCGCCGGTTGTCCACCGGGAAGCTCACCCACGGCAGGTACAGCAGCGGCACGCCGCCCACGCGGAAGGTGGCGTTGCGCGCCACGCCGCGGCCGCTGTCCTTGTCCACCGAGATGGACTGGCCGCGGAATTCCCACAGGTGGTGGTCGATGTCGCAGGTGGAATAGGTGGCCTGCGTGTAGCGCGTGTGGTCGGCGTCGAACATTTGCGCCTTGCGCGCCACGCCGTTGCCGCGCGCGTCGAGCATCTGGTAGCGCACGTCGTCGGCGATGCCGGTGCTGGCGTTGGTGTTGCCGCGCGCGTGCGTGGCCGACATCAGCTCGGCGTAGTCCTGGTAGCGCACGTGGCCGCGCGCGTCGTAATCGGTGGTGTCGTTGTTGTAGTCAACCGTATCCGCCTGCAGACGTTGGTCTGCTCGATCCATGCGCACGTCGCCGGACAGGTGGTAGACGGTCTGGTTGGAGCTGTCCACGTGCCGCGCCCATACGTAGGTGTCGCTGCTGTCGCGCAGGCTGCTGTCCTTGCTCAGCGTGGGGTCGTAGAACGACAGCATCGCGTTCGGGCGGCACATCGCGTAGCTGTAGGGGCGCGGCTTGCAGACGAAGGACCCCAGCGGGCAGACCTGTTCGCTGCCGTCCAGCGAGGTGCCGCGATGTTGCCTGGCGCTGCCGGCTTCGACGGGACCGCCGACCAGGGCAAGGGCGGCGGCGACCGCCAGGAGGCGGCGTGGAGGGAGCTTGCGCGTCACAGTGGAAACCCGGCGGTCGTGTGGCCCGTAAAGCTAGCAGAAACACCCCAGATCAGGCAGACGCAGCGGCTGCCCAAGGCAATCGAGGATTCATTCATGGGCGGGTCCGGGAAGATCAAGAACGAAGCGGAATGGCGCGCCGAGCTGAGTGCCGAACAGTATGCGGTATGCCGTTGTTCGACCACCGAGCCCCCGTTCAGTGGCAAGTGGTACCGGCATCACGCCGAAGGAACCTACGTTTGCGTGGCTTGCCGCAGCGTGCTGTTCGGCTCGGAGGGCAAATACGATTCCGGTTCCGGCTGGCCCAGTTTCTGGCAGCCGCTGATCCCGGCCGCGGTATCCCTGCGCGACGACGACAGCCACGGCACGCGCCGCACCGAGGTGCGCTGCACGCAGTGCGACTCGCATCTGGGGCACCTGTTCCCCGACGGTCCCCGGCCGACAGGGTTGCGCTACTGCATCAATTCGCTGGCGCTGGATTTCGTGCCGGAGTGAGCCTCGGGGACGATTTTTGCGATGGTCCCCCGATCGCGGAATCAAACGGCCGGCCGCGCATGGCGGCGCATTTCAATCCATCAGCGCTTCGACGTGCGCCGCCGCGCTGGCCGCCAGCGCGGAAAGGTCGTAGCCGCCTTCGAGTGTCGAGACCAGCCGGCCGCCGGCATGGCGGTCCGCCAGCTCGACCAGCTTCGCGGTGATCCAGGCGTAGTCCTCGCTGCCCAGGCAGAGGTTGGCCAGCGGATCGCGCTGGTGCGCGTCGAAGCCTGCCGACACCAGCACCAGTTGCGGCTTGAAGGCGTGCAGCCGCGGCAGCAGGTCGCCCTCCCACAGCTCGCGGAACAGGTAGGGCCCGTCGCCGGCCGACAGCGGGCGGTTGAGGATGTTGCCCGCGCCGCGTTCGTCCGGATGTCCGCTGCCCGGGTACAGCGGCATCTCGTGGCTGGAGGCGAACAGCACGCGCGGCTCGCGCCAGAAGATGTCCTGCGTGCCGTTGCCGTGGTGCACGTCGAAATCGGCGATGGCCACGCGCTTGAGGCCGTGCGCAGCCAGCGCGTGCGCCGCGGCCACCGCCACGTTGTTGAACAGGCAGAAGCCCATCGCCGATTCGCGCGTGGCGTGATGGCCGGGCGGTCGCACCGCGCAGAACGCGCGGCGCACGTGGTCGTTGCCCAGCACCGCATCCACCGCCGCCGTCGCTGCGCCCGCCGCGCGCAGCGCGGCCTCGGCGGAGCCGGGCGACAGCACGGTGTCCGCGTCCAGCCGCCGCGTCTCGCCCTCGGGTACCGCGGCGAGCATGCGCTCGACATGGCCGGACGTGTGCACGCGCAGGAGTTGCTCGCGGCTGGCGCGCGGCGCTTCCACGCGATCCAGCGCGGCGTAGCGGTCGTGGTCGAGCGCGCGCAGCACCGCGGCCAGCCGCGCGGCCGCCTCGGGATGGCCGGGGCCGTTGTCGTGTTGCAGGCAGGCGGGGTGGGTGTACAGCCGCAGCATGCGGCGGCCTCAACCGGCCGAAGGCTTGCGCCGCCGCTCGTGCTGCCACAGCACTTCGCCGTGGCCGCCGCCGCGCGCCAGCACGCGGCACAGCACGAACAGCAGGTCGGAGAGGCGGTTGAGGTAGCGCTGCGTCTGCGCACGCACGTCGGGTTCCGCGCGGCGCAGGGCGATCACCTCGCGTTCGGCGCGGCGGCAGACGGTGCGCGCCAGGTGGCAGCAGGAGGCGGCCATGCCGCCGCCGGGCAGGATGAAGTCCTTCAGCGGCGGCAGCGGCTCGTTGAAGGCATCGAGCACGTTTTCCAGCCGCGTGACGTCGGCATCCTCGATCATCGCCATGCCGGGGATGCACAGCTCGCCGCCGAGGTCGAACAGCTCGTGCTGGATCTGCGTCAGCGCCTCGCGCACGGCGTCGTCCACGCCCTCGCTGGCGAGCACCATGCCGATCGCGCTGTTGAGTTCGTCCACCGTGCCGTAGGCGGCCACGCGCGGCGAATCCTTCGGCACGCGCGAGCCGTCGCCGAGGCCGGTGCTGCCGTCGTCGCCGGTGCGCGTGTAGATCTTCGAGAGGCGGTTGCCCACGTCAGTGCTTGGCGTGCGCGCCGCCGTGCTGCGACAGGCGCGCCAGCTGCACTGCCAGCGCGTGCGCCGCGGCGCCCAGGCCCACGTACAGGGCCGTGCCGGTCAGGAAGGGCAGGTACCAGTCGCCGAGGTTGGCGAACCACGCGCCGAAGCTGCGCGGCGCCGGCACGCTGGCGCTGATCCAGTAGAAGCTGCCGTTGGAGATCAGGTAGCAGGCGCCTTCGGCAACCAGCAGCGCGGCCACGGCGAGGCCCAGCGTGCGCAGGTCGAGGCCCGACTCGCGCTTCGCCAGCCAGCTGCCGCCCAGCCACAACGCGCCGTAGGACGGCACCAGGAACCAGTAGGCCGCCGACACGCAGTAATGGTCCCAGAAGTTGATGCCCATGCCGCTGATCACGAAGTAATCCGCCAGCACCGCCTCGGCCATCAGCAGCGGGAAAGCCCAGCGGCCCTGGCCGCGCAGCCAGAAGCCGGCGAGGAAGAACACGCCCCACGAGGCATCCCACAGCGCGTGGTGCAGCAGCGAGGGATGGAAGCGGGTGACGCCCATCACCAGGGCCAGGCCCAGGAAGATGGCCAGGCGTCGGGTCGTTGAAGTTGACATGGATACTCCGTGCGATGCAGCTGGATTCAAGCGGGCAGTTTAGCCCAAGGCCGTCGGCGCGATGCGCGGGCGCGTATCATCCCGCCCATGAATCCCTCCGCATCCCCCGCTCGCGGCGTGCTGATCGTCGGTGGCGGCCTGGTCGGCGCCAGCCTCGCCATCGCGCTGGACGCCGCCGGTATCGCCGCCACCCTGGTCGAGGCCGCCGCGCCGCGCATCGACGCCCAGCCCAGCTACGACGAGCGCAACCTCGCGCTGGCCCGCGCCACGGTCAACGGCCTCGCCGCGATCGGCGTGTGGCCGCACGCGGCGGCGCAGGCCACGCCGATCCGCCACATCCACGTCAGCCGCGCCGGCGAATTCGGCAGCGCGCGCATCGATGCGGCGAGGCACGGCGTCGACGCGCTGGGCTGGACGCTGCCCGCGCGCGAGCTGGGCGCGGCCCTGCTGCGCCGGCTGGATGCCTGTACCCGCCTGACCCGTCTCGCGCCCGCCAGGCTGCAGACGCTGGAAAGGCTGGCCGACGGCTGGCGCGCGCACGTCCGCACCGCGGACGGCGAACGCGTGGTCGAGGCCGCGTTGCTGGTGGGCGCCGACGGCACCGAGTCCTTCGTGCGTGCGCAGCTCGGCATCGAGGCCGAGCGCTACGACTACGCGCAGACCCTGTTCGTCGCCACCGTCATGCCCGAGCGCGCGCATGCGCATCGCGCCTTCGAACGGTTCGCCGACCAGGGGCCGGTGGCGCTGCTGCCGCTGGCGCAGGGGCGCTGCGGGCTGGTGCTCACCGTGCCGGCCGCGCAGGCCGACGAGGTGGCGGCGATGGACGACGAGGCATTCGTCGCGCTGGCGCAGCAGCGCTTCGGCTGGCGGCTGGGCCGTCTCGCGCGACCCGGCAAGCGCCACCCCTACGCGATCCATCGCGTGGCCGCGCGGCAGCTCACCGGCCCGCGCGCGGTGCTGGTGGGCAATGCGGCGCAGACCGTGCATCCCATCGGTGCGCAAGGCTTCAACCTCGGCCTGCGCGACGCGCTGACCCTGGCCGAACTGGTGGCCGCGGCGGACGATCCCGGCACGCCCGAATTGCTGGAGCGCTACGCCGCGCGCCGCGCGCCCGACCGCGAGGGCACGATGGCGATGAGCCACGGCCTGGTACGCCTTGCCTGCCTCGAACAGCCGCTGCTCGCGCCGCTGCGTTCGCTCGCGCTGCTCGCCAACGACCGCCTGGCGCCCCTGCAGGATCGCCTGGCGCGGCACGGCATGGGCTTCCGCGGCGAACCGCCGCGCGCGGTGCTGGAGCGACTGCCATGAATGCCGTTGCCGAACGCCGTCGCGCACCCGCGCTGGACGTCGCCGTGGTCGGCGGCGGCATGGTGGGTGCGGCTGCCGCACTGGCGCTGGCGAAAGCCGGTTTCGCCACCGCCCTGCTGGAGGCGCGTGCGCCGCAGCCGTGGAGCGCCGCCGACGAAGTGGACCTGCGCGTGGTCGGGCTGGCGCCGTCGTCGATCGACCTGCTCAACCAACTGGGCGTCTGGACGTCCATTCGCGAGGCGCGCTCCAGCCCCTATGCGCACATGCACGTATGGGACGGCGAAAGCGGCGCCGCCATCGACTTCGATGCCGCCGACGAAGGCTGCGACCTGCTCGGTCACATCGTCGAGAACAACCTGGTGCAGTGGACGCTGTGGCAGGCGCTGGAAGCGGCCGGCGTGCGGCGCCGGTGCCCGGCCGAGGTGCGCGGCATCGAGCCGCGCGAGGACCGCGTGACGCTGGCGCTGGCCGACGGCGAAAGCCTGTCCGCACGCCTGGTGGTGGCCGCCGACGGCGCCGCCTCGCCGTTGCGCGGCATGCTCGGCATCGCCTCGCGCGAGCGCGATTACGCGCAGCGCGCGGTGGTGGCCCATGTCGGCACCGAGCGCGCGCACGGGCAGACCGCGTGGCAGCGCTTCCTGCCTGGTGGGCCGCTGGCCCTGTTGCCGCTGGCCGACGGGCGCAGCTCCATCGTGTGGTCGCTGCCCGAGGACGAGGCGCAGCGCGTGCTTGCGCTGGACGATGCGGACTTCATGCGCGAGCTTGGCGTCGCCAGCGATTTCCGCCTCGGGCGCATCGTGTCCAGCACCCGGCGCGCCGCCTTTCCGCTCAGGATGCAGCTCGCGGAGAGCTACCAGGCCGAGCGCTGTGTGCTGCTGGGCGACGCCGCGCACGCGGTGCATCCGCTGGCCGGGCAGGGCGTGAACCTGGGCCTGCGCGACGTGACGGAACTGCGCGACGTGCTGGCTGCTGCGCGCGATGCCGGCCGCGATTTCGCCGCGCCGCACGTGCTGCGCCGCTACGCGCGCCGCCGGCGCAGCGCCGACACGCTGGATGCACGCGGCTTCGACGCGCTGGCGCGCATCTATGCCTGGCAGGCGCCGCCGCTGGTGGCCGCGCGCGGCCTGGGCGTGCGCCTGCTCGACCGGCTGGCGCCGCTGAAGCGGCAGCTTGCACGGCACGCCGCCGGGCTTTGAGGTTTTTCTTTGGCGTTCGTCCATGAACGCGAAGGTCAGACGGGCGGCTATCCTTGGCCGCACTCTTCAAGCCAATGCGATCATCCCTGATCGCGAAGATCAAATGGGCGGCCATCCATGGCCGCACTCTTCAAAAAACGCAAAGCCGCTTCTGGCTGTTTATCGCTACCAATCAGGTTTCACTTGAGGGAGGGTTTCGCCATGCGTTACATCCGTTGTCTCGCTGCATGCCTGCTCGCCGGTTTCGCCTTCGCCGCGCACGCGAAGATGGTGCAACGCCCGGTGGAATGGACGCTGGGCGGCACGCGTTTCCACAGCGTGCTGGTCTATGACGACGCCAGCAGCGCCAAGCGCCCCGGCCTGGTGATGGTGCCGAACTGGTACGGCATCAACGACGAGGCGATCAAGAAGGCGGAGATGATCGCGGGCAAGGACTACGTGATCCTGCTCACCGACATGTACGGCGCCGGTGTGCGCCCGCAACTGGATAACGCCGCGCAGGCGCAGGCCGCCGTGAAGCCGCTGTACGCAAGCCGCGCCTTGATGCGCGCGCGCATCGACGAGGCGCTGGCGCAGCTCAGGGCGCAGGCGAAGAGCGCGCCGATCGACACCGCGAAACTCGCCGCCATCGGCTTCTGCTTCGGCGGCGCGGCGGTGCTCGACCTCGCCCGCAGCGGCGCGGACGTGGCCGCGGTGGTGTCCTTCCACGGCGACCTTTCCACCGACGATCCGTCGCTGGCGAAGCACATCAAGGCCCGCGTGCTGGCGATGAACGGCGCCGACGACACCTGGACGATGAAGGACGCCGACAAGTTCATGGACGAGATGCGCCAGAGCCCCGCCGACTGGCAGTTCGTGGTGCTGGGCCACGCGGTGCACTGCTTCACCGAAGTCGGCGAGAACTCGCCCGGGTGCAGGTACGACGCCAAGGCGGCGGCGCGTTCGTATCGCCTGATGCGGATCTGGCTGGACGAGGCGTTCGCGGGGCGGGACTGATCCGGCCGTTGCGTGCTTGCCGTCCGTCCCCGGCGGGGAGTGGCGGCAGGCGCCTCAGCCGCGCGCGAAGAACGCCCGGAACGCTTCCGCCACGCGCTCGACGCCGTCGTCGTCCACGTCCAGGTGGGTCACCAGCCGCAGCGTGGGCAGGTAGCCGATGCTGATGCGGATTGCGGCGGCGCGCAGGTGCGCGTCCAGCGCCTGCAGGCGTTCGGCCGGCACGTCGATGAACACCATGTTGGTGTGCTGGCCGAGCAGGCTCACGCCGGGGATCTCGCGCAGGCAGCCTGCGAGATGGGCCGCGCGTCGATGGTCGTCGGCCAGCCGCGCCACGTGGTGGTCGAGCGCGTACAGGCCGGCGGCGGCAAGCATGCCGGCCTGGCGCCAGCCGCCGCCGGCAACCTTGCGCCAGCGCCGCGCTTTCTCGATCAGCGGCGCAGCACCGACCAGTACCGAGCCCACCGGCGCGCCCAATCCTTTCGACAGGCACACCGACACGCTGTCGAAGTGCTGCGCGATGGCGCGTGCCGACACGCCGCCCGCCACCGCCGCGTTGTAGAGGCGTGCGCCATCCAGGTGCAGCGCAAGGCCACGCTGGCGTGCGAAATCGTGCGCCTCGCGCAGGTAGCCCTGCGGCAGCGCGCGGCCGTGCCAGGTGTTCTCCAGCGCCAGCAGGCGCGTGCGTGCGAAGTGCGGGTCGACCGGCTTGACCGCCGCGGCGAGGCGCTCCAGCGGCAGCGTGCCGTCCGTGTCCTGCACGATGGGCTGCGGCTGGATCGAGCCCAGCACGGCGGCGCCGCCGCCTTCGAACTTGTAGGTGTGCGCGTCCATGCCGACCAGGTATTCGTCGCCGCGCTCGCAATGGCTCATCAGCGCCAGCAGGTTGCTCTGCGTGCCGCTGGGCACGAACAGCGCGTCCTCGAAGCCGAGGTCGTCGGCGAGGCGGCGCTGCAGCGCGTGGACGGTGGGGTCCTCGCCGTAGACGTCGTCACCCACGTCGGCGTCGAACATCGCGGCGCGCATCGCCGGCGTGGGGCGGGTCACGGTGTCGCTGCGCAGGTCCACCACGTTCATTGCCGGCACCCCTGGTTGGTCATGCGTGCTTGCGGAAATACAGCCACGCCAGCAGTGCCAGCAGCACCGCCGGCAGCAGGTTGGCGAGCAACGGCGGCATGCCGTAGACGGTGCCGAAGTTGACCATGGCCTTCTGCAGGAAGTACCAGGCGATCGCCAGCAGCATGCCGATGAAGATGCGCTTGCCGAGGCCGCCCGAGCGCATGGTGCCGAACGCGAACGGCATCGCGCACAGCACCAGCACCAGCACGTTGAGCGCGTACAGCGCACGCGTCCAGAACGCCACGGCGTACACGCCGGGGCTTTCGCCGTTGTTCTCCAGGTAGCGCATGTTGCGGCGCAGGTCGCGCATCGACAGGTACTGCGGCTGGATCACCGATTGCGCCAGCACCTGCGGGTTGAGGCTGGACTGCCATTGCTCGCTCGCCGCGGTGGTGGCGTGCACGCCGCTGTCGTCCAGTACGGTGCTGCGCACGTCGTGCAGGATCCAGCTGCGGCCGTCGTGGTCGGCGGTCTTGGCCCAGTCGAAGCGGCTGAGCTGGCCGTCCTTGGTCAGCGTGTACACGCGCACGTCGGCGAGTTGCACGATGTCGTGGTCGCCGGTGTTGCGCACCATGGTGCCGCGTGCGTTGATGATGCGGTCGCCGTCGCGCGCCCACAGGCCGCTGCTGGTGGTGCCGAGGTTGCCGGACTTCAGCCGCAGCTGCATGGTCTGGGCGAGCTGGTCGCCCCACGGCGCGGCGGTTTCGCCGAGGATCACCACGCCCACGATGAGCACCGCGATCACGCCCGTGGCCGAGGCGGCGATGCGCAGCCTCGACATGCCGGCGGCGCGCAGCGCGGTGAGCTCGCCGGTGGCGGCCAGTCCGCCCAGGCCGAGCAGGCCGCCGATCAGCGCCGCGTTGCCGAACATCTCGTAGGCGCGGCGCGGCGTGGTCACCAGCACGTACACCGCCGCGTCGGTCAACGTGTAGCCGTTCCTGCCGATGTTGGACAGCTGGCGAAGGAATTGCGTCACCGCGTCGAAGCCGGTGAGCACCAGCCACACGCCGATCAGCGAGCCGAGCACGCTGAACGCCACCAGCTTGTCCACGCGCCGGATCGCCAGCCTCATGCGGGCAGCGCCTTGTCGTTGCGCGGCCTGCCGCCGCGCGGCTGACGCGGCGCGTATTGCTTGCGCCACAGCCAGGCGGCGATCGCCAGCATCGCCGCGTGCAGCAGCCACATCGCGGTCTGGTGGTGCCAGTGGCCCTTGCCGAGCTGGGCGCGGCCCAGCGCCAGCAGCAGGTAGTAGAGATAGAAACTCGCCATCGCCAGCATCAGGCGGCCGTAGCGCGGCTCGCGCGGACTTTGCCGCGACAGCGGCAGCGCCAGCATCAGCATCACCAGGGTCAGCGCCGGCGCGTTGGTGCGCCACGCCAGTTCGGCGCGCGCGTCCGGCGTGTCGGTGTGCAGCAGTTGCAGCGTGGTCATGCTTTCGGCGGGATCGTTGTCGTTGTCGTTGTCCGTCACTTCGGACAGCGCGCTGTCGTTGCGCTGGTATTGCATGCGCCGCCAGTTGTCGGTGCCCAGCGGGATGTCGTACTGCCAGCCGTCATGGAAGGAGATGAAGCGGTTGCCGCCGTTGCTTTCCTGGTACAGCTCGCCGTCGCTGGCGGTGACCAGCTTGACGTGCAGTGAGCCGTCCTTGTTGGTGCGCTGGGTGGACACGAAGCTGCGGCCGAGCTTGCTGCCGTCCTGGCTCAGCGTGTCGGTGAAGATGATGCCGCCCTTGCCCGGCAGCTCGGTGAAGCGCCCGGCGTCGAGGCCGGCGGCGATCACCGAGCGGTTCGCCGCGGCCACCAGCGCGTCGCTGGTGCGCGCGGCCCACGGCCCCAGCCACAGCGCAACCATCGCGGTGAGCAGCACCAGTGCCAGGCCGAGGATGGCCGTGGGCCGGAGCAGGCCGCCAGGCCCCATGCCGGAGGACAGCAGCACGTGCATCTCGCTTTCGCGGTACATGCGGCCCAAGGCCATCAGCACGCCGATCATGCTGGCCAGTGGCAGCATGTTGGTGAGGCCTTGCAGCGTGCGCAGGCCCAGCACCTGGAACATCACGCTGGCCGGAAAACTGCCCTTGGCCACCTGCTGCAGCACGCCGGCGAACGCGGTGCCGGCGACGATCACCATCAGCACCACCACGGTGGCGGCTACGGTCTGCGCCAGCTCGCGCAGGAAATAGCGGTCGAGAATGCTCAGCATGCGATAAACTTGTCTGCTTCCGTCAACGCCGAAAGGCCAGCGGCGAACCGCCAGTCTAGCCGGTTCACCGCCAGCCGCGCCCACGCAGGAACATGCCATGGCCCTCCAGTTCAGCCTCGCCGCCGCCGCTCCCGAAGCCGCCGACACCGCCTGCGTCGTGGTGGGCGTGTACGAACAGGGCGTGCTGACCAGCGCCGCTGCCCGCGTGGACGCCGCCAGCGAGGGCGCGATCAAGCGCCAGGTGGACAGCGGCGACATCAGCGGCAAGGCCGGCAGCGCCACGGTGCTGTACGCGCCGGCCGGCATCGCGGCGAAGCGCGTGCTGGTGGTCGGCCTGGGCACGCAGAAGGGTTTCGACGCGGCGCGCTACCAGAAGGTGGCCATCGAGGCCGCGCGCGCGCTGGGCAAGCTGCCGTTGACCGAGGCGGTGTCGTACCTCGCCGAGGTGGACGTGCCCGGCCGCGACGCCGCCTGGCGCCTGCGCGCCGCCGCGCTGGCCACCGACCATGCCGCCTATCGCTACACCGCCACCTTCAAGCCGCGCGAGAAAGCCGTCCAGCCGGAGCTGGCCAGCGTGGCCTTCGCTGCCGGCGCCGAGGCACAGGCCGGGCTCGACCAGGCCGTCGCCATCGCCGAGGGCGTGCGCTTCGCCCGCGAGCTGGCCAACCTGCCGCCGAACATCTGCAACCCGGCCTACATCGCGGCGCAGGCGCAGGCCTTCGCCGACGCCAACGACAAGGTTTCCTGCCGCGTGCTCGACCACGTCGAAATGGAACGCCTGGGCTTCGGTTCGCTGCTTGCAGTCGGACGCGGTTCCGCCAACAAGCCGAAGCTGGTCGCGCTGGAATACCGCGGCGGCACCGAGGGCGCGGCTCCGTATGCCTTCGTCGGCAAGGGCATCACCTTCGACACCGGCGGCATCAGCCTCAAGCCCGGCCCGGGCATGGAGGAGATGAAGTACGACATGGGCGGCGCGGCCGGCGTGCTGGGCGCCTTCGTCGCGGCGGTGAAGATGGGCCTGAAGCACAACCTGGTGTGCGTGGTGCCCGCGGCCGAGAACATGCCGGACGGCGACAGCTACCGTCCCGGCGACGTGCTCACCAGCCTCTCCGGCCTCACCATCGAGGTGCTCAACACCGACGCCGAAGGTCGCCTGATCCTCTGCGATGCGCTCACCTGGACCGCGCAGACCTTCAAGCCGAAGGCCATCGTCGATGCCGCCACCCTCACCGGCGCTTGCGTGATCGCGCTGGGCAAGCACGCCAGCGGCCTGTTCACCAAGTACGACGACCTCGCCGCCGAACTGCTCGCCGCGGGCGAACACGCGCTGGACCGCGCCTGGCGCATGCCGTTGTGGGACGACTACCAGGTGCAGCTCGACTCCGGTTTCGCCGACGTCGCCAACATCGGCGGCAAGAGCGCCGGCGCGATCACCGCGGCCTGCTTCCTCTCGCGCTTCGCCGAGGGCCAGCGCTGGGCGCACCTCGACATCGCCGGCACCGCGTGGGACGAAGGCCGCAAGGGTCTGGCCACCGGCCGTCCGGTGGCCTTGCTGGCGCAGTGGCTGATCGACCGCGCCGGCTGATCGGCGCGGCCATCGCCCCGAGCCTGCCGCCATGCCGCGCGCCGACTTCTACCTGATCGACAAGCCGCGCTTCCGCGAGCAGCCGCTGCTGCTGGTGTGCGAGCTGGCCAAGCGCGCGTTCGCGGCGCAGCAGCCCACGCTGATCCTGGCCCGCGACCACGCGCAGGCCGAAGCCATCGACGAGTGGCTGTGGGCGTTCGACGAGGACGCCTTCATCCCGCACCAGCTCGCCGGCGACGCGGACGACGCGGGAGCCGCGGTGCTGATCGTGCCGCCCGGCGTGGACACGCCGGACCGGCCGCTGCTGATCAACCTGCGCGAGGACTGCGCCAGCGGCGATTTCGAGCGCGTGCTGGAAGTGGTGCCTGCCGACGAGGCCGAGCGCACCGGTTCGCGCGAGCGCTGGAGCGAATACAAGCGGCGCGGATTCGCCGTGTCCAAGCACGACATGTGAGGCTTCGCGCGGCTGCGGCGCGACGGCGTCGGGGCCGATGCACGCAGCGCCTCCGCGCAGCGGGTCAGGCCACCGCCGCGTCGTCCGGGATGCCGGCCAGCATGGCCGCCAGTTGCTCGCCGCTGAGCGGCTTGCGCAGGAAGCCGTCCATGCCGGCTTCGTGCGCGCGCACTTCGTCGCCCTCGCTGGTGCGTGCCGTCACCGCCACGATGGGCAGGCGGCGATCCCTCTCGCGCTGGCGGATCAGCCGCGCGACCTGGAAGCCGTCCACGCCGGGCAGGTCGAGGTCGAGCAGCATGGCGTCGTAGCGGTCGCGCTCCAGCTCGGCCAGCGCGAGCAGGCCGTTGCCCACATGGCAGGTCGAATGCCCCTGCTGCTGCAGCAGGCCGACGACCACGGCGGCGACGATGGCGTCGTCCTCCACCAGCAGCAGGCGCAGCTGGCGTCCGTCGTCCGGCATGGGCGTGGCGTCTGCGGGCGGCTCGCAGACCTCGACCAGCGGCAGCCGCACCGTGAAGGTGCTGCCGTGGCCCAGTTGCGACCGCAGCGCGATGTTGCCGCCCATCATCTCCACCAGTTCGCGGCAGATGGCCAGGCCCAGCCCGCTGCCGATGCGCCGCTGCGGGCTGTCTTCCTGCTCGAAGCGCTGGAACAGGCGCGCCTGGCTGCGTCCCGGAATGCCCGGTCCGGTGTCGCTGACGCTGAACAGCAGGTCGTTGCCGCGGCGCGCGGCGCGCAGCGCCACGTGGCCGTGCTCGGTGAATTTCAGTGCGTTGTTGGCGAGGTTGAGCAGTACCTGCTTGATGCGCATGACGTCGCCCAGGATCTGCGCGGGCAGGTCGTCGGCGACCTCGGTTTCGAAGCGCAGGCCCTTGCTCCAGGCCTGCCCTTGTTCGAGTTGCGCCACGTCCATCACCAGCTCGCGCGGATCGAAGGGCGCGAGTTCCAGCTCCAGCCGGCCGGAGTCGATGCGCACCAGGTCGAGCGCGTCGTTGAGCAATTTCATCAGCATGCCGCCCGAGCGTTGCATGGCGCGGGTGTACTCGCGCTGGCGCGCGTCCAGCGGCGTGTTGAGCAGCAACTCGGCCATGCCCATCACGCCAGTCATCGGCGTGCGGATCTCGTGGCTGAGCGTGGCGAGGAACTGGGTCTTGGCCGAACTGGCCTGCTCGGCCAGCGTGCGCCGCTGTTCGGTGAGGTCGACATGGTGGCGCTGCGCCAGGCGGCGGCGCCATTCCAGCAGCAGCAGGCTGATCGCGGACACCGCTGCCGTGGCGTACAGCGCCCATGCCCACCAGCGCAACCAGGGCGGTGCCTGCACGTGGATGTGCAACGGTTGCGCGAGGTGGGTCCACACGCCTTCGGCGCCGGTGGCCATCACGTCCAGCGTGTAGTCGCCGCTGCCCAGACCGGAGAGGTCGCGCTCGCCCTGGTTGCCCACGTCCACCCAGCCGGGGTCGAAGCCGTGCACGTAAAAGCGATAGCGGTTCTTCGCGGGCGCAAGGTAGGAGAACACGCGCGCCTGCACGTCCAACTGGCGGTCGCGCCAGGCCACGTTCACCGCGCCATCGACGACGTGCAGCGTTTGCCGTTTGCCTTTGCGGCGCACGCTGATGCCGCTGATCGTCAAGGGCGGCGACGCCTTGAACGTGCCGATGCGGTCCGGGTCGAAGGCCACCACGCCGCCCAGCGTGGCGGCATACAGGTAACCGCTGGGCATCAGCGCGTAGCCGCGCGAGAACTCGCTGTCGAACAGGCCGTCCTGCAGGCCGAAGGCGCGCCCGCCGGTCGCCGGGTCGTAGCGCCAGAGGCCGTCGTGGCCGAACACCCACACGCGGTCTTCCGCATCCACGCGCAGGTCCACCACGTTCATCGACGGCCAGCCCTGCGCCACGCCCACCGTGCGGTCGCGTGCCATCGCGTTGCCTTCGATGCGGTAATGGGTGAGGCCGTTGACGTTGGCCGTCCACATGCCGTCCACGGCAAAAGCGAAGGCGTCCACGCTTTGCCCCGGCGTCGAGCCAGGGGCCATCACGAAGCGCTGATGGGTGCCGTCCAGTTGCATCATGCCGCCGTCGCTGGCGTACCAGAACACGCCGTCGCGCAGTGTCATCTGGCTGCCCCAGCGCACCTTTTCGTTGGGCTCGTCCATCGGCACCGCGGTGACCACGAGGGTGTCCGGGTCGATGCGGAACAGGCCTTCGCCGAAGGTGCGCACGTACATCAGGCCGTCCGGTCCCGGTTCCACCTCCAGCGGGTGGCGCATGCTGCTGTCGTCCCCATGGGGGCGCGTGCAGCGGCGTGTCGCCACGTCGCACACGTCGATGTGGCCCTGCAGCACCACCCACAGGCGGCCGCGGTCGTCCTCGGTGAGGCCGACCACGTCGCCGCCGAGATCCGAGAAGTACGGTTCCGCCTTGCCCGTGGCGGGATCGAGCCGGTCCACCCGGCCGGCGCGCTCGCCCACCCAGACGTGCCGGCCGTCCTTGCCGCGCGCCATGGTGGTGGCGAGGGAGTCGCGCAGGCTGGTGGGGTCGTCCGGGACATGGGTGAAGCGGCTGAAGCTGTCCCAGCCCGGCGCGAGGTAGCCGACGCCGCCATCGAGCATCGCCACCCACAGGCCGCCGGCCTGGTCGACCAGCATCTGCCATACCCAGGTGCCGGGCAGGTCGCCGTCGAGTACCGGATGGTTGCTGATCGCCATTACCGGTGCGCCGGGGCGCGGCTGCATGAACAGGCCGCGCTGCGTGCCTATCCACAGGCGGCCGGTGCGGTCGCGCACGCTGTCCATCACGTTGGTGTCGGGAATCGCGTTGCCGCCGAAGCGGCGCGCCAGTCCATCCGGGCCCACCATCATCAGGCCGTGATCGGTGGCGATGCGTACTTCGTCGCCGTCGTTGCTGATGCGCCAGGCCGACATCGAATCGCGCGGGTCGGCCGCCCGCACCGGTTGCCAATGACCCTGGGCATCGCGCCGGAACACGCCGAGGTCGCAGCCCATCCAGAGTTGCCCGTGCGCGTCCACGTGCAGCGCGCCCACCAGTCCGAAACTCTCGGTCTTGCCGTCCGGCGAGCGGTAGGACAGGTGGTCGAAGCCGTGCCCGTCCGTCCGCATGCGGTCCAGCCCGTTGCTGGTGCCCACCCAGATCGCCCCGTCAGGCGTCTGCGCGATGGACCAGACGCGCACGCTCGACAGGCTGGACGGGTCGGCCGGGTCATGCCCCCAGTGCAGGAACTTGCCGGTGGCGGCGTCGTAGCGGTTCAGCCCGGCGTTGAGGCCGCCGGCCCACAGGCGGTCCTGATGGTCCAGCATCAGGGTGGCGATGCCGTTGTCGAACAGCGAGCCGGGATCGTCCGCCAGGTGCCGGAACACCTTGAAGCGGACGCCGTCGAACCGCGCGATGCCGCTCTTGGTACCGAACCAGATCGCGCCGCTGCGATCCTGCACCACGGCGTAGACGCTTGAACTGGGCAGGCCGTCGGCCACGCCGTAGCGGCGGAATTGCGGGGTGACCAGGGGCGTTACCGCCGCCTCGGCGGGCATGGACGCGGGTACGGCTGCGGCTTGCGACGGGGCGAACACCGCGGCGAGCAGCAGCAGGCCGAACAGGCCCGCATACCCCAACGAACTGCGCCCCATCGTTGCCCCCGTGCCTGACGTGCCGGGCGTGCCCGGAAAATCCGCGCCGCCCGCATCGCAACTACGGCAAATCATGCCAAAACAGGGCGGGGGAAGCGAACACTGCGTTTCGCCGGCGCGGCTGGCAAGCATGGCGGCAATCGTCCAGACTTCGGCACATGTACCTGCCGCATCCCGCCCGCTGGTTGTTGCTGCTGCTGGCCGTGCCCGCCACGGCGGCGCGGGCGGCCGCGCACACCTATCGCTACGACACGGTGCACAGCCAGATCGTCTTCAGCATCGACCACGACGGCTATTCGCGGCCGTTCGGGCGCTTGCACGTCGCGCGCGGCTGGCTGCGGTTCGACCCCGACGACTGGAGCCGCGCGGCGACCGCGCTGGACATCGACCTCGCCGGCGTCGACATGGGCGATGCGAAGTGGAATGCGGCCGTCTGCGGGCGCTCGCTGCTGGACTGCGCGCAGTACGGCGAGGCGCATTTCGCCAGCCGCTCGGTCGAACGCGTCGACGCCAGCGATGGCGTGCTGCACGGCACGCTCACCCTGCACGGCGTCAGCCGCCCGCTCGACATCCGGTTCCGGCTGAACCGCGTGGCGCGCACGCTGTACGGCCTGCACACCGTTGCCGGTTTCTCGGCCACCGCCAGCCTCGACCGCAGCGACTTCGGCATCACCGCCTTCCCGGGCTCGATCGGCCACGACGTGTCGGTATGGCTGGAGCTGGAGGCGATCCGCGACGATCATGCCGCCACCGACCATCACGCCACCGAGGATTCGCCATGAAACTGCGCAGCGACACCGCCCGCTGGGGAGCGGTCGCCAAGACCTTCCACTGGATCGTGGCGTTGGCCATCCTCGGCAACGGCGTGTTCGGCCTGTGCATGGATCTGGCCGGCAATCCGATGCAGAAGATCAACTGGCTGGCGCTGCACAAGTCGATCGGCCTCACCGTGCTGGCGCTGATGCTGCTGCGCCTGGCGTGGCGCATGGGCGACGGCCGCCCGCACGAAGAACCGGCGCCGCGCTGGCAGCAACTCGCCGCACGCGCCGCGCATGCGTTGCTCTATCTGCTGGCGTTGGCGTTGCCGCTTTCCGGTTGGTGGTTCAACTCGGTGACCGGCAAGCCGCTGCAGTGGTTCAAGCTGTTCAACCTGCCTGGCCTCGCCGCGAAGAACGACGACCTGCGCCACTTCGCGCATGGCGTTCACGAATACCTGTTCTGGCTCCTCGTGCTGGTGCTGGTGGCGCATGTCGGCGCCGCGCTCAAGCACCACGTGTTCGACGGGGACAATGTGCTCAGGCGCATGCTGCCGTTCGGCAAGCTGCGCCAAAAATAAGGAGAGATGCCGATGAAAACGATGACCCTTCTCGCGGCCGGCGCACTGCTCGCGCTCGCCTTGCCTGGCGCGGCGTCCGCCGCCGATTACGCCGTGCAGCCGGCCAGCACGCTGGGCTTCACCGGCAGCTTCCAGGGCGCCAGCTTCGACGGCAGCTTCAAGCAGTGGCATGCCGCGATCAGCTACGACCCGGCGCAGCTGGCGCAGTCGAAGTTCGACGTCAGCGTGAGCATGGCCAGCGTCGCGGTGAGCGACAAGGACCAGCAGGGCGCGCTGCCCGGCAAGGATTTCTTCGACGTGGCGCAATTCCCCACGGCGCACTTCGTCACCACCGGTTTCCGCAGCGTCGGCGGCAAGGTGGTCGCCGACGGCCAGCTGACCCTGCGCGGCGTGACCAGGCCGGTCAGCCTCGCGGTGGTGTTCAAGCCGCAGGGCAAGGACGCCACGCTGGATGTGGACGGCACGCTCAAGCGCCTCGACTTCGGCGTGGGCGGCGGCGACTACGCCGACACCTCGGTGATCGGCGCCGACGTGAAGGTGCATGCGCACCTGGTGCTGGCGGCGAAGTAAAGGTTCAGCGCGCGGCGGCGACGAACGCCCGCACCGCTGCCGCGTCGAACGGCCAGTCCAGTTCGCGGCCGTCGCGCGCGTCGCGCAACACCGGCACGCGCGTGCCGTAGCGCGTCTCCAGTTCGGGCGTGTCGTCCACCCATGCGCTGTCGAATTCCGGCGCCTGCGCTTCGGCCATCACCGCCAGCGCCAGGTCGCAGAGGTGGCAGTAGTCACGCTGATAAAGGGTGAAGTGGGACATGCGCCTGCGAACGGATCGGATGCCCGCGTAGAATAGCGGTTTCCCCTTTCCGCACGCAGCGCAACCATGGCCGTCAGCGTCTTCGACTTGTTCAAGATCGGCATCGGGCCGTCCTCCTCGCACACGGTGGGGCCGATGCGCGCGGCGGCGCGCTTCGCCGAACGCTGGCTGGAGGAGAAGGGCGTGCTGGACCGCGTGGCGCGCGTGCGCGCCGAGCTGTACGGCTCGCTGGCGATGACCGGCCGCGGCCACGGCACCGACAAGGCGGTGCTGCTCGGTTTCGAAGGCCAGCATCCGGACACGGTCGATCCCGACGCGATTCCCGGCATCCTGGAGCGCATCCGCAAGACGCATCGCATCCGCCTGCTCGGCAAGCGCGAGATCGACTTCGACGAAAAGCGCGACCTGGTGTTCAACAAGCGCCAGAAGCTGCCGTTCCACACCAACGGCATGCGCTTCTCCGCCTACGACGCCGACGGCAACGAACTGGCCACGCGCGACTACTACTCGGTCGGCGGCGGCTTCGTGGTGAACAACGACGAGGCGGCGGAAGACCGCATCGTCGCCGACACCACCGAACAGCCGTACCCCTTCACCACCGGCGAGCAGTTGCTGGCGCAGTGCGAAAGGCATGCCCTGACCATCGCGCAGCTGATGCTGGCCAACGAAAGCGTGTGGCGCCCGGAGGCGGAAACGCGCGCCGGACTGCTCACCATCTGGAAGGCCATGCAGGATTGCGTGACGCGCGGCCTGCGCTCGCCCGGCACCTTGCCCGGCGGCCTGCACGTGGCGCGCCGCGCGCCGGCGATGGCCGAGGAACTGCGCAACCAGCCGGAGGCTGCGCTGCGCGATCCGCTCACCATCCTCGACTGGGTGAACCTCTACGCGCTGGCGGTGAACGAGGAAAACGCCGCCGGCGGCCGCGTGGTCACCGCGCCCACCAACGGCGCCGCCGGCATCGTGCCCGCGGTGGGCCACTACTACCTGCGCTTCTGCCCCAAGGCCGACGAGAACGGCATCCTCGACTACCTGCTGACCGCCGCCGCGATCGGCATCCTGTACAAGGAAAACGCCTCGATCTCCGGCGCCGAGGTCGGTTGCCAGGGCGAGGTGGGCGTGGCCTGCTCGATGGCGGCCGGTGGCCTTGCCGCCGCGCTGGGCGGCAGCATCCACCAGGTGGAGAACGCCGCCGAGATCGGCATGGAGCACAACCTCGGCCTCACCTGCGATCCCATCGGCGGCCTGGTGCAGATCCCCTGCATCGAGCGCAACGCGATGGCCTCGGTGAAGGCGATCAACGCCAGCCGCATGGCGCTGAAGAGCGACGGCAAGCACCGCGTCTCGCTGGACAAGGTGATCGCCACCATGCGCGACACCGGCCGCGACATGAAGGACAAGTACAAGGAAACCTCGCGCGGCGGCCTCGCGGTCAACGTCATCGAGTGCTGATGCGGGTCGGGGGATTTGCGCTGACGGAAGCACTTGGAGCATAAACTGTCGGCGGTGTACATCACGGCGACGTCTCCACCGATGATCGCAACGATCCGTCCCAGGGCAGGAACCGGTCTTGACCACCTTCAACGAAGATTCGCGAGTCAAGATTCCGGCTCTGCTGCATCTGTCTAGGTTGGGCTACGACTACCTGTCGTTGAAGCAGGCGCGTCGCGATGAGCGCAGCAATATTTTTCCGGAGATTTTCGAAGCAGCGCTGCTGCGCATCAATCCCGACCTGCACCGCCAGGACCTGTCCAGCCTGCTCGATGAGATCCGTCTGGACCTGCAGAACGAAGACCTCGGCAAGGCATTCCACAGGCGCCTCACCGCACGCTCGGGTGTACGCCTGATCGACTTCGACAACCTCGACAACAACAGCTGGCACGCCGTCACCGAATTGCCGTTCGAGAACGGCGAGGACAACTTCCGACCTGACATCACCCTGCTCGTCAATGGCCTGCCGCTGGCCATCATCGAGGTGAAGAAGCGCATGAATCCCGGCGGCGTGCTCGAGGAGCGCCGGCGCATGGATCGCCGCCACGCCAACCACAAGTTCCGCCACTTCTTCAACCTGATCCAGCTACAGGCGTTCTCCAACAACATGGAGTACGACGAAACGCAGGTTGATCCGGTGCAGGGCGCGTTCTACGCCGCATCCACCTACGGCGATGCGCACTTCAATTACTTCCGCGAGGAACGTGCGGCGGAACTGGCTTCTTCGGTAGGCCCGCTGGACGTGGCCGTCGAGGATTTCGTCCTCACCGATACCAACCTCGTCAGCATCAAGGGCACGCCGGAGTTCGAGCGCAACAAGGCCGTCGACACGCCGACCCACCGCCTGCTCACCTCGCTGTTCAGCCGCCAGCGATTCGCCTTCGTCCTGCAATACGCCTTCGCCTGGCTGGACGAGGAAGAGGGTATCCAGAAACACGTGATGCGCTACCCGCAGCTGTTCGCCACGCTGGCCATTGCCGAGCGTCTTGCGGCGGACGTGCGCAAGGGCATCGTCTGGCACACCCAGGGCAGCGGCAAGACCGCGCTGGCCTATTACAACGTCCGCTTCCTCACCGACTGGTTCCAGCGGCGCGGCCAGGTGCCGCGCTTCTATTTCATCGTCGACCGGCTCGATCTGCTCAAGCAGGCGCGCGACGAATTCCGCCTGCGCGGCCTCACCGTGCACGTGATCGACAGCCGCGACGCGTTCGCCCGCGACATCAAACAGAGCGGCGCCGCCCGCAACGACCGTGGCACGGCCGAGATCACCGTGGTCAACATCCAGAAGTTCAAGGACGATCCGGACGTCGTCGCTGCGCAGGACTACAGCCTTGCCATGCAGCGCGTGTACTTCCTCGACGAGGTGCACCGCAGCTACAACCCCAAAGGCAGCTTCCTCGCCAACCTGGAACAGTCCGATCGCAGCGCGATCAAGATCGGTCTCACCGGCACGCCTCTGATCGGCGAGCAGTTGCAGTCCAAGGCGCTGTTCGGCGACTACATCCACAAGTACTACTACAACGCCTCCATCGCCGACGGCTACACCCTGCGCCTGATCCGCGAGGAAATCGCCACCCGCTACAAGATGGAGCTGCAGCAGGCGCTCGCGCACATCGAAGTGCAACAGGGCGGCATCGAGCGCAAGGCGCTGTACGCCCACAAGCACTTCGTCGGCGCCATGCTCGACTACATCCTGAGCGATTTCGTGCAGTCCCGTATCACCTTCGGCGACGACAGCATCGGCGGCATGGTGATCTGCGACAGCGCCGAACAGGCGCGCGAGCTGCATCGCCAGTTCCAGCAAATCATGCGGCAGCAACAGCCCAGCGTGGCCGAGCCGGCCAACGATGCCGTCTACCGGCAGGATCGCGTGGCCGAGGATGCCGCTCGTTACGCCAGGCACCCGCTCAGCGCCGCGCTGATCCTGCACGACGAGGGCGACAAGCAGTCGCGCGACGACCAGGTCAAGGCCTACAAGAAAGGCCGGATCGACCTGCTGTTCGTCTACAACATGCTGCTCACCGGCTTCGACGCGCCGCGGCTCAAGAAGCTCTACTTCGGCCGCGTCATCAAGAACCATAACCTGCTGCAGGCACTCACCCGGGTCAACCGCCGCTACGGCCAGTTCCGCTACGGCTACGTGGTGGACTTCGCCGACATCCAGGCCGAATTCGACAGGGCCAATCGCGACTACTACGACGAGCTCACCGCCGAACTGGGCGACGAGATCGAGCACTACAGCCAGCTGTTCATGAGCGAGGCCGAGATCCGCGCCGGCATCGAGGCCATCCGCGAGGCGCTGTTCGCTTTTTCGCTGGACGACGCCGAGTTGTTCTCGCAGCAGGTTGGCCAGATCCATGACCGCCAGCAACTGCTCGCCATCGTCAAGGCGCTCACCCAGGCACGCGAGCTGTACAACCTGATCCGCCTCGGCGGCCACGTGGAACTCGCGGACCTGCTCGATTTCCGCAAGCTGCGCCTTCTGCATGTCGAAGCGCAGAACGCGCTGGCCGCGCTCAACCTCAAGCGCCAACTGGAACATGCCGACGACACCGCCGGCCTGCTCAACCAGGCGCTGGAGGACGTGATCTTCAAGTTCGTGAAAATCGGCGAGGCAGAACTGAAGCTGGCCGACGAGCTGAAGGACATCCTGCGCCGCACCCGCGAAACCCTGGCTTCCACCCAGGATCCGCAGGACCCGGCGTGGATCAGCCTCAAGGACGAACTGGAGCGCCTGTTCAAGGCCAAGAAACTCAGCGAAGTGAGCCAGCAGGAGATGCAGGCGAACATCACTGCGCTGCGCGGCATCGAACAGCACGCCCGCGCACTCGACCAGGCCAACGCCAACCTCGCCGCCCGCTACGGCGGCGACGGCAAGCTGATGCGCGTGCACAAGCGCCTGCTGGATTCGCACCGCCTGGGCGACAACCAGACCCGCCTGCACGCTGCGCTGGCCGGCATCAAGCGCGACATGGACGGCGCGGTGCTGGGCAACCGCGAACTGCTGGGCAACCCGGCGTTTTTCGAGCGCAGCGTGATGCCCATCGTGATGCGTCACTTCCAGGACAAGCCGCCCGAGCCGGATGCCGATACCCGTCGCCTGATCCAACGGCTGCTGGTGGGCGAATACCTGGGCGAATCCCAAGGGCGCCTGCCGTTCGACCGAGGATGAGCCGCTGTTTCTGGTGGCCCGGCGCCGACCGTGCTAGGGTTGCATCGCAAATGCTATGCAAGAGGATGCCGCCATGAAAACCGCCACCTTGCCGCCCCTGCGTGTCGCCCCCGAGCTGCGCCAGGCGGCCGAGGCCGTGCTCCGCGACGGCGAGAGCCTGTCCAGTTTCATGGAGCAGTCGCTGCGTGACGAAGTCCATCGTCGTCGCCTGCAGGCCGAGTTCATCGCCCGCGGCCTGGCTTCGCGGGAAGAGGCCAAGCGCACCGGCGTGTACTACGACGCCGATACCGTCCATGCCGAGCTGCGCGAGATGCTGGCCGAGGCCGAGGCAAAAGCGAAGACCAAGGCGTGAACTGGCAAGTCCGCTATACACCGGCGGCGCGCCACGACCTGAAACGGCTGTACGGCTTTCTGCTGGAGCAGGACGCCGGCGCGGCGCGACGCGCGCTGGCGTCCATCGTCAAGGGCGTCGACTTGCTGCGACAGTTTCCTTTCACCTGCCGCAAGGTCGACCCGGACAACCCCTTGGTGCGCGAGCTTCTGGTGTCGTTCGGCAACTCGGGCTATGTCCTGCAATACGAGATCGAAGGCGAACGCATCGTCACCATCCTCGCCGTGCGCCACCAGCGCGAAGACGATTACCACTGAACCGAACCACCGACATTCCCAAGATCCGATGAACCCACCCAGCTACCAGCAACAGACCCGCGATCTGATCGACGGCCTCAAGGCCGTGTGCGCCAGCCACGGCCTCGGCAACGACGGCAACGAATACAAGATCATCGTGCAGACCTTCCTGTACAAGCTGCTGTGCGACAAGTTCGCCTACGAGATGAAGCGCGCTTGCCCGGCGCTGGCCGGCGTGGACGACTGGATCGTCGGTTGGCAGGCGCTGCCCGAAGCGGCGCAGCAAGACCTGCAGGACATGCTGCCTGCGGAAACGCCACGTCTCACCGCCGACCAGCTGATCCCCCGCCTGTTCAACCGCCAGAGCGAACCTGGCTTCGCCCGGCTGTGGGACGACACCCTGATCGCCATCGCCGTGGCCAACAACGACATCTTCGCGGTGCAGACCGACGACGGCGAAAAGGTGCCGCTGTTCGACCGCCTCAGCGAATACGTCACCGGCAGCGCCGACAAGCGCGACGGCTTCGTGCGCGCGCTGTTCAACAAGCTGGTGGGGGTGAGCTTCGAGCGCTTGTTCGAGCAGAAGTACGACTTCTACGCCGCCCTGTTCGAATACCTGATCAAGGACTACAACAAGGACAACGGCGGCAAGTACGCCGAGTACTACACCCCGCACGCGGTGGCCACCATCATGGCCGACATCCTGGTGCCGCAAGATACGCGCGGCACGGTGCAGAGCGTCACCTGCTACGACCCGGCCTCCGGCTCGGGCACCTTGCTGATGGCGCTGGCCCATGCCATCGGCGAAGACCATTGCAGCATCTGGTCGCAGGACATCTCGCAGAAATCCTCCAGCCTGCTGCGCCTGAACCTGGTGCTCAACAAGCTGGTGCACTCGATTCCGCACATCACCCAGGGCAACACCGTCCTGCACCCGGTGCACAAGGTCGGAAAGTCGCTGCGCCAGTTCGACTACATCGTCTCCAATCCGCCGTTCAAGATGGATTTTTCCGATTTCCGCGACGACCTGGAATCGGACGCCAACGCCACGCGCTTCTTCGCCGGCATCCCCAAGGTGCCGAACAAGGCCAAGGACAAGATGGCGATCTACCTCTTGTTCATCCAGCACATCATCGCCAGCCTCAAGCCCGGCGGCAAAGCGGCGGTGGTAGTGCCCACCGGCTTCATCACCGCCGCCAGCGGCATCGAGCTGCGCATCCGCCAGAAGCTAGTGGACGAAAAGATGATCGCCGGCGTGGTCTCCATGCCCAGCAACATCTTCGCCACCACCGGCACCAACGTGTCCATCCTGTTCCTTGACACCACGAACCGCGACGGCGTGGTGCTGATCGACGCCTCCGCGCTGGGCGAGAAGGTCAAAGAGGGCAAGAACCAGAAGACCCTGCTCAGCCACGCCGAAGAACAACGCATCGTGGACACCTTCAACGCGCGCGAGGCGGTGGAGGATTTCTCGGTGGTGGTGGATCACGCGGCCATAGCGGCCAAGAATTATTCGCTGAGCGCGGGGCAGTATTTCGAGGTGCGAATCGACTATGCCGACCTGACGCCGGAGCAATTTGCGGCGAAGGTGGCGGCGTATCAGGCGAATCTGGCGGGGATGTTTGAGCGGTCGCGGGAGCTGGAGGGCGAGATTGCCAAGGCGCTTGGAGGCTTGCGGCATGGATGAATTCATCACCCCAGCGATTTCGCAGATTGGCGAAACGATTACTGGGAAAACGCCGTCCTCGGAGTCGCCCGGAGACTTCGGTAGCGCTACACCTTTTGTCACCCCTTCGGACTCATTCGATCAAAAGTTCATCGCGCACACCGAGCGATGGCTGTCAGCAGCCGGCGTCGCGAAACTCAGAGGCAAGCTCCTACCACCCAACAGCGTACTGGTGACTTGCATCGGCTCCTCCATGGGCAAGGTCGCGATGTGCAAGGTCGCTAGCGTCTCGAACCAGCAAATTAATTCCATCGTCGTTCGCGACGATTACTCGCCTGACTACATCTATTACACGCTCACGAACAACTATCGCGCTTTGCGAAATGCGGCGACAGGTAGCACCGCGTTGCCACTGTTGAACAAGGGAGACTTCGACGCGCTGAAGTTTCGGATTCACAGCAGCAAGGCGGAGCAGCAAAAGATAGCCGCCGTCCTCTCCGCCCTCGACGCCAAGATCGACCTCAACCACCGCATCAACGCCGAGCTGGAGGCGCTGGCGAAGACGATCTACGACTACTGGTTCGTGCAGTTCGACTTCCCCTTCGACTTTGCCCAGGGCAGGCCCGACGCCCACGGCCGACCCTACAAGTCCAGCGGCGGCGCGATGGTCTGGAACGACACCCTCAAGCGCGAGATTCCGGCGGGATGGGAGGTTGTCGCCATCGGGCAAACATGCGAGACGATTCTCGGCGGAACGCCAAATACGAAGAATCCAGATTATTGGGATTGTGCCGACATTCCGTGGCTCAGCTCCGGCGAAACCGCAAGCTTCCCTGTCGTGACTTCCGAACAAAAGATCTCGGCTGCAGGCATCCGCGATTCTGCGGCAAAATTGCTTCCAGCCGGAACCGTGGTCGTCTCCATCGTTCGCTACATCCGCCCGTCGATTCTAGGCATCGCAGCGGCAACGAACCAATCGGTCGCGGGCATCCTCGAAACGGCGCAATTCCCATCTTCGTATTTGTATCCGGCAGTGTGCCGTGAAGTCCCGCGCTGGATGGATTTGCGAACCGGCGCGCAACAGCCACACATCAATAAAGCAACCATCGATGGCACGTTGCTCGTGAAGCCGTCGAAGAGTGTGATCGACGCATACCGCAAAGTTGCTGACCCGTTATTCAAACGCGTACTCGTTGCGGCCAACGAAAACCACGAACTCACCCAACTCCGCGACTGGCTGCTCCCCCTGCTGATGAACGGCCAGGTGCGCGTGGCATGACCGTGCTGCGCTGCACCGCCAAGCTGCTCAAGCGGCTGAAGCAGCCGGCCAAGCCAGCGGAACCCGTGCCCGAGGCCAACCCGCTGGGCGAGTGGTATGCGGACCTCGACGTCTGGCGCCGGCAGCCGTTCGTGGTGCTGCTCAACGCCGCCACCGGCGCGTTGCTGGCGCTGCCGGGCAACGCGGCGAACCTGCGCGTGCTGCACGAGCGCGCGCTGCTGCAGTTTGCCGCCATCGCCGAGCACCACGGCCTGCGCGGTGCGGGCGTGGATGCGGAGCTGCACGGCTTCGACGCCGGCTTCGCCTTCGCCGCCACCCGCGACCGCAGCCTGCTGTCCTCGCTCAGCCAGCGCAGGTTCGAGCTGTGGATGATGCTGGAGCACAGCGACCGCTCCCTGCACGAAGCCGCCGCGCGCGACTGGGGTGGCCTGTTCAAGCATCCCGCGCTGGGCCGCAACACGCGCCACAATATGGCATACCACCGCCCGCTCGACCTGCTGCGCCAGCGCCTGCTGCCGGCCGCGCAGATACTTCCCTTCGACCGCGCGTCCTGAGCGGCAAGGCCAAGGCGTGCCCGCCAGGTCGCCATGACTGCCGGCAGGTGGCAGCCACGGCCCGATTCTGCAACCATCGACCCCTTTCGGGGATGCGCAGCCGCGCGCTTCAGGAGTTTCCATGTCTTCCAGCAGCTCGATCCGCCGCGACGTCGGCCCGTTCGCCCTGATGCTCACCGGCCTGGGTTCGATCATCGGTTCCGGTTGGCTGTTCGGCGCCTGGCGCGCGGCGCAGATCGCCGGCCCCGGCGCGATCTGGGCGTGGGTGATCGGCGCGGTGATCATCCTGTTCATCGCACTGACCTATGCCGAGCTGGGCGCGATGTTCCCCGAATCCGGCGGCATGGTGCGCTACGGCCACTACTCGCACGGCTCGCTGGTGGGCTTCATCGCGGCCTGGGCCAACTGGATCGCGATCGTCTCGGTGATCTCGGTGGAGGCGGAAGCCTCGGCGCAGTACATGTCCTCCTGGAAATGGGCCTGGGCGAAGAACCTCTACCACCAGGCGCCCGGCGGCCACGGCGAACTGAGCGCGATCGGCCTCGCCATCGCCGCCGTGCTGGTGATCGGCTACTTCCTGCTGAACTTCTGGAGCGTGAAGTTGTTCGCGCGCTCGAACACCGCGATCACGCTGTTCAAGCTGGTGATCCCCGCGCTCACCGCGGTGCTGCTGATCGCCAGCGGCTTCCATCCCGCGAACTTCCAGGTCGGCATCCACGGCGAGGTGCACTCGATGGATTTCGCCTCGGTGCTCACGGCCGTGGCGATCGCCGGCATCGTGTTCAGCTTCAACGGATTCCAGAGCCCGGTGAACCTCGCGGGCGAGGCACACAATCCGGGCAAGAGCATCCCGTTCGCGATCGTCTGCTCGATCCTGCTGGCCACGGTGATCTACGTGCTGCTGCAGGTGGCCTTCATCGGCGCGGTGCCGCAGCAGATGCTGGCCAACGTGGGCTGGCACGGCATCAACTTCAGCTCGCCGTTCGCCGACCTGGCGATCATCCTCGGCCTGCAGTGGCTGGCCACGCTGCTGTTCATCGACGCGGTGATCAGCCCCAGCGGCACCGGCATGACCTACACCGCCACCACCGCGCGCATGCTCTACGGCATGGAGCGCAACGGCACGCTGCCGAAGATCCTCGGCCACGTCGATCCGAAATCGGGCGTGCCGCGCCCGGCGATGTGGGTGAACCTGGTGGTGTCCTTCCTGTTCCTGTTCTTCTTCCGCGGCTGGGGCACGCTGGCCGCGGTGATCTCGGTGGCCACGATCATCTCCTACCTCACCGGCCCGGTCAGCGTGATGACCTTGCGCCGCACCGCGCCCGGCCTGCACCGGCCGCTGCGCCTCGCCGGATTGCCGGTGGTCGCCGGCATCGCCTTCGTGATGTCCACCGAGCTGCTGTACTGGGCGAAGTGGCCGCTGACCGGCGAGATCATCCTGCTGATGGTCGTGGCGCTGCCGATCTACTTCTACTACCAGGCCAAGTCCGGTTGGCGCGACTTCGGTCGCCAGATGAAGGGCGCCTGGTGGCTGGTCGCCTACCTGCCCACCATCGCCCTCGTCTCCTGGGCCGGCAGCACCACCTTCGGCGGGCAAGGTTACCTGCCGTATGGCTGGGACCTCGCGGTGGTGGGGGTGATCGGCCTGGTGTTCTACGTGTGGGGCGTGAAATCGGGCTGGCGCACGCCGTCGGTGGAAGACGCCGAGCGCGAGGCGGGCCTGCATCCGCACGCCGGTTGAGGTGTACGGCGCGCGCCGGATCCGCGCGCGCCGCTGATCAGTCGCCGCAGGCCGCGCTCAGTGCGCTGCTTGCGCGCCGCCGCCGGCTGTTGCCGTGGGCGCCGTGTTGGCCGCGCCCGACGGTGCCGGTATGCCCAGGGTCTTCGCCAGCAAGGGCTGCAGTTTTCCGACCATGCGCAGTTGCTCGACGCTGGCCATGGAGTGATCCAGCTGGCGGGTGGCGTCGTCTTCCTCGGGCTGCGGCGCACCCGGGGCGCGGGTGAGTGCGGCGAGCCGCGGGCCGAGCTGCGCGGTGAGCGCGTAGTAGGGGTCGTCGTGGATGCCGGCGGCGTCGAGCAGTTGCCCCGGCATCAGCCATGCGGCGGTGTCCTCGTGCACGGGCTGCGCGGTGCTGCGCGGATCGAGCAGCAGCCATGTGCCGGGTTCGGCGAGCATGTCGCCGCCGTCGACGAAACCGTCGCGGCGGTAGACGTCGGTGAGCGCGGGCAGGTGGTCGCCGTAGAACAGCAGCAGGGTGGGCCGCTGGCGTTTGGCGAGCGCGGCGGCGAGGCGGCCCAGCTCCTGGTCGGCGTGCTGCATGTGGTAGATGTAGTTCTGCAGCTCCAGCTTGTCCTTGCCCTCGATGCCTTCGGGCACGGCGATGGCGTCGCGTGCGGCGGTGTCCTTCGGCTCCACGTCGTAGGGGCCGTGCGCCTCGATGCTGATGGCGAAGACGAACTGCGGCGGGCCGCTGTCCTTGAGCTGGTGGAGGATCTCGTCCGTCATCGCGCTGTCGGCCATGTACTTGCCGTCGTTCGGTGCGTTGGGCGGGAAATCCGCCTGCGACACGAAGCGCTGGAATCCCAGCGACTTGAACGCGGTATTGCGGTTCCAGAACGTGGGGTCGTTGCCGTGCACCGCCACCGTCGCGTAGCCGTGCTCGTCCAGCACGTGCACGAGGCTGGGCACCTGCTTGCGGCCCATCTGCAGGTAGGGAAACTGCATGTCGTCGAAGTAGCGCAGCGACAGCCCGGTGAGCATCTCGAACTCGGTGCGGATGGTGCCGCCGCCGAAGGTGGGCACGTGCAGCGCGCCGCTGGTGCCGTGCAGCGCCAGGCGGTGCAGGTTGGGCGTGAGGTCGGTGTGCGCGTAGCCCTTCATGATCGAGGGGTCGAAGAACGACTCGCTCTGGATCACCACGATGTCGGGCAGCACCTGGGCGTCCGGCACGGCCAGGCTCTTGTGCAGGGCGTCGGCGGATTGCAGGATCAACTGCTCGGCAACGGCACGGTCGGGCTTGGCCTTCTTCTGCGCATACTGCAGGCGGAACATCGTCAGTTCGCTGACCAGGCCGGAGTGCAGGCGGGTGGACGCGGCCGACCACGGTTCCAGCCACAGCACGCGGCCGTTGTAGATCTTCGCCCAGCCGCTCCAGCCGCCGAGCAGGCTGCCCAGCAGCAAGAGCAGCGCGCCGCTGGCCGCCAGGCGCTTGCCGCCGGTGCGGCGCGCGAACAGCGGCGGTTCCAGCCGCCACATCGCGATCAGCAGCAACAGGCCCGCCAGCAGCGCCAGGTACGGCCACGGGCTGTGCGGCAGGTAGCCGGCCAGGAGGTGCGTGCCGCCCTTGCGCAACTGGCCGACCATGCGGAAATCCGCCGGCAGCAGCGGTGTGCCAAGGTTCGCCACCTTGAGCGTGTTGATGCCGTAGATCAGTACCTGCAGCAGATAGGCCAGACCGAACGACAGCAGCAGCCGGCGCGTCATCACCAGCAGCAACCCGGCGAACAGCAGTCCGGGCCACGCGTTGGCGATGGGGAAGCGCGGCTGGTCCAGCAGGCGTCCCGGCAGCACACCCTTGCCGCCGTCGAGCAGGCCGGTGAGCAGCACGAACAGCAAGGCTATGGCGAGCACCATGGCGACACGCCAGGCCGTGTGGCGGAAAGAGGGGGCGGCGAATGGATTCATGGCGAAACCGGAAGCTCGGCTGTCATGGATTGGAAGTTCCAAGGTAAGGGCGGCGACATGAATCGAGTGTTGTTCATGGATGCTTTCGGCAACGTGTCGGCATGGCGGACGGTGTACGGGCACGCCCTGCGCGGCTGCGGCACAATTCAGCCATGCCTCATGAATCCCCTGTGCTGCGCGCCCTGATCGACGACCGCTATGCCGAACTGGCCGCGCGCTGCCGCGCCGCCGGCGTGCCGCTGCACGACGACGCCGGCGTGGCCGAACGCATCCGCCGCACGCTGGCGGCCAGCGATTTCGCCTTCGAGGCCTGGCGTGCCCAGCCGGCGCTGCTGTCGCCCGCCGGGCTGGAGCGCCTGCGTTCGAACGCCGATGCCGCCGCGCGCATCGAGGCGCTGAAGCTGCCCGACGAAGAGGCGCCGACCTTGGCCGCGCTGCGGCGCTTCCGCCATGCCGAGGCGCTGCGCCTGGTCTTCCGCGACGTCAACGGCCTGGACGAACTGCCGGAAACCCTGTCCGCCACCAGTGTGCTGTACGAGGTGCTCCTGGAAACCGCGCTGGGCTGGAGCGAACGCGCGCTGGCCGCACGCTACGGCCAGCCGCGCAGCCCCGAAGGCGAACGGCAGCGGCTGGTGGTGGTGGGTTTCGGCAAGCTGGGCGGCGCGGAACTGAACTTCTCCTCCGACATCGACCTCGTGCTGGCGTATCCGCTGGGCGGCGCGAGCGACGGCGCGCGTCCGCTGGACAACGGCGAATACTTCGTGCGGCTTGGGCGGCAACTGGTGCGCCTGCTGGGCGAGCCCACGGTGGACGGCATCTGCGCGCGCGTGGATCTGCGCCTGCGGCCGTTCGGCAACGCCGGACGGCTTGCGCTGTCGTTCGCGGCGATGGAGCAGTATTACCAGCGCGAAGGCCGCGACTGGGAACGCTACGCGTGGATCAAGGCGCGCCCGGTCGCCGGCGACCGCGCCGCCGGCAAGCAGCTCTCCGAACTGCTGCGACCCTTCATCTACCGCAAATACCTCGACTACACCGCGTTCGCCGGGTTGCGCGAGATGAAGGCGCTGATCGACGCCGAGGTGGCGCGCAAGGACCTTTCCGACAACCTCAAGCTCGGCCCCGGCGGCATCCGCGAGATCGAGTTCATCGTGCAGCTGGTGCAGCTGATCCGCGGCGGGCGCGAACCGTCCCTGCGCGTGCGCGGGCTGCTGCCCGCGCTGGCCGCCTGCGAGGCACGCGGCCACATTCCCGCCGCGCGCGCGAAGGCGCTGCGCGAAGCCTATGTGTTCCTGCGCCGGCTGGAGAACCGCGTGCAAATGCTGCGCGACGCGCAGACCCACGACATTCCGGACGACGCCTTGAGCCGCGAGCGCATCGCGTTCGGACTGGGCTGCCCGGCATGGGAGCCGTTGGCCGAAGCACTGGCCAAGCATCGCGGGATCGTCGCCAACGAATTCGCCGCCGTGCTGATGCCGCAAGGCGGGCGCGGCGCGCGCGTGCCGGCGGCGGACGCCGCGTTGTGGCAGGCCGCCTGCGCCGAAACGCTGGACGCCGGCATGCTCGAGGCCGGCGGTTTCTTGCCCGGCATGGAAGCGGCCGACGCGTTGGCCAAGCTGCCGCAGGGCGGCGCGGTGCGCGCGATGTCGGCGCGTTCGCGCGAGCGCCTGGATCATCTGATGCCGCAACTGATCGCCGCCGCGCGCGGCAGTGCGGCGCCGGTACCCTGCCTGCTGCGCCTGTGCCGGCTCACCCAGGCGGTGGCGCGGCGTTCGTCCTATCTCGCCCTGCTCGAAGAACAACCCGCCGCGCGCAAGCGGCTGGCCGCGCTGTTCGCCGGCAGCGCGCTGCTCGCCGAGCAGGTGATCGCGCAGCCGCTGCTGCTGGACGACGTGCTCGATCCGCGCATCGACCAGTTGCCGTTGAAGCGCGCCGACATCGCCGCCGAGATCGCCCGTGTGCTGGGCACGCTCGAGGAGCGCGAGGCGGAGGCGGAACTGGAGCGCATCAACGAGTTCCAGTCCTCCACCGCGTTCCGCCTCGGCCTGGCCTTCAACGACGGCCGCGCCGATGCGGCGGCCACCGCGCGGCGCCTCGCGGCGCTGGCCGAGTCGGTGGTGGGCGCGGTCACCGCGCTGGCCGAGCGCGAACTGGTGGCCCAGCACGGCCGCCTGCCCGGCCAGGGCTCCGGCTTCGCGGTGCTGGGTTACGGCAGCCTCGGCGGCGAGGAACTCGGCTTCGCCTCCGACCTCGACCTGGTGTTCGTCTACGACGGCAAACGCGCGCAGGCGATGAGCGATGGCGCGCGCCCGCTCGAAGGCGCGCGCTGGTATCAGCGGCTCGCCCAGCGCGTGATGAACTGGCTCACCGTGCCCACCCGCGCCGGCCGCCTGTACGAGGTCGACACGCGCCTGCGCCCGGACGGTTCCAAGGGTCTGCTGGTCGGCAGCCTCGATGCCTTCATCGCCTACCAGCAGAGCCGTGCGTGGACCTGGGAGCACCAGGCCTTGCTGCGTGCGCGTCCGGTGGCGGGCGATGCCGTGCTGGGCGCGGCGCTGGCGACGGTACGGCGCGACGTGCTGGGCGTGCATCGCGAACCGGCGCGGGTGCTGGCCGAGGTGAGCGACATGCGCCGCCGCTGGCGCGCCGAGCGCGACCGTTCCGATGCGGCCAGGCTCGACCTCAAGCAGGGCAACGGCGCCTTGCTCGACATCGAGTTCGCGCTGCAGGGGCTGGTGCTGGCGCATGCGGCGCAGCATCCGGTGCTGCTCGGCGCCACCTCCAATGCGGCCCTGCTCGAAGCGTGCCGCGTGGCGGGACTGCTGGATGCCGACCAGGTCGCGATCCTGTCCGTGGCGCACGATGGGTTGCTCCGCCGCGCGCTGGCCTGCACGCTCGACCTGCGCCCGCGCATCGCGCCGCGCGATGCCGAGCTGGAAACCCTGTGCGGCGAAGTGACCGCCGTGACGCAGGCGCTGGGTTTCGCCTTCGCCTGAGTGAGGTTCGTGGGGTTCGTGGGGTTCGTGGCCAGGGCCACGGCGGCATGCGAATGCCGGCCGCTCGGTGGCTACCCGATCAGCCGGCGCCGCAATTCCGCGGCGAGCGCGGCGGTCTCGCGCAGCGGAACCTGGCGTGCGGGCGCGACGGCGTCGAGGTCGTGCAGCAGTCCGCGTTCGCGCAAGGCATGGTGGAAACGCGCGAGCTTGCCCGGCAGCGGCGCGGTGACATGCGTATGCACGGCGCAGCCCACCGCGCAGGCTTCGCTGAGCATGTTGACCGAGTCCGGCGTGACCACCAGCCGGTCGGCCCAGCCAAGCACGCCGGGAAACGGATTGCGGCCATCGCCGGAGCCGCTCCAGACCAGCCCCGGCGTGCCGGCCAGGGCGTCGCGGAAGGCTGCCGTCGCTGCCGCGGGCGTGCGCCGCGAGGCCAGCACCAGCAGGCTGCCGCCTTCGCCGTGCTGGCGCGCGAGCAGCCGCGCCGCAAGGTCGCGCGCGTAGCCGGCGTCGAGCGCCAGTGGCTTGCGCGGGCCGCCCAGCAGCACGCCCACGCGCGGCCGGGGCAGTGCTTCGAAGCCTGGACAGGCCTCGCGGCCATCGGCCAGCCAGGCGTCATCGACCGGGTTCAGCGAGCCCAGCGGCACCAGCACGTTCGGGCCGTCCAGCCCGTCGTGGCGCGGTGCGACCACGGCGTCCCAGTGCGCCGTGTCGATGCGCGGATCGAGGATCTGCACGGTGCGGCATTGCCCCTGCGACAGCCGCCGCAGCATGCGGGTGAACAGCGCGGCGGCGCGACCGCAGCCGATGGCCAGTTGCGGCCATGGCGGGGCGAAGTGCGTTCGCTGCTCCGGCGGCAGGGCCGCCGCGCCGCCCAGCGCGAAGCGCGGCGCCAACCACGACCAGGGGGCGCGAGGCTCCAGCAGCAGGTGGCGCACCGGCAAACCCATGCGCTCGGCCAGCGCCAAGGCCTGCCGTTGGTTGCCCGCGGCGGCATCGGTGATCGCCCAGCATTCTTTTCTCAGCGGCGACATGCGGCGATTGTTTCCTTCAGGTACACGCTGCGTTGCGCCCGTTCGCGTTTATCGTGCCGTGGCTTGCCCATACACTGGCGCAGCATAACGGCGAACGGCCGGCTGTCGGCTGCACCCTTCCTCAACTGTCGCGGAGAACTTCCATGCGCATGTTTCGTTGTTTCCTGGTCGCGGGCCTGCTCGGCGCCGCTGCCACTGTCCAGGCCACGCCGGTCACTTACAAGATGGATCCCGGCCACACCATGGTGCTGTTCAGCTGGAACCATCTGGGCTTTTCCAACCCCACGGCCGACCTCGGCCTGGGCGAAGGCACGCTGGTGTTCGACCAGCAGGATCCGGCGAAGTCCTCGGTGGACGTCACCCTGCCGCTCAGCATGCTCGACACCCACGTGCCCGCGCTGGACGAGCACCTCAAGCAGGCCGATTTCTTCGACGCCGCCAAGTACCCGACGGTGACCTTCAAGAGCACGAGCGTGGTGCCGGTGGACGCCACCCACTTCAAGGTGACCGGCAACCTCACCGTGCATGGCGTGACCAAGCCGGTGACGCTGGACGCCACGCTCAACAAGATCGGCGTCCACCCGATGCTCAAGACGCAGGCGATCGGTTTCGACGCCACCGCCACGCTGAAGCGTTCGGATTTCGGCATGGGCGCCTACGTGCCGATGGTGAGCGACGAGATCAAGGTGCGCATCACCACCGAGGCCGACGTGCCGAAGCACTGACCTCCGCGTTGCGAGTCCAAGGCCCGCGCCGGAGACGGCGCGGGCTTTTTCGTGTCCGGGATGGGCGCCGGCATCCCGCCGCTGCGGCTTCGCGGGCGATATTCTTGCTGCCGCGGCGAAGTGGCCTGTTACCATGCCGCGCTTAGCAACCCCGTTCGGAGCCGTCCCCATGCCTGCCTCTGCCGCGCCTGTCGCGCCCATCCCGGCGAATGCCGAAAATCGTTACGAAGTGACGCGCAGCGACCTGCCGTTGTCCTGCCCGATGCCGGGCATGGCGCTGTGGAACTCGCATCCCAAGGTGTATTTGCCCATCGTCGACGACGGCGGCGAGTCGGTTTGTGCTTATTGCGGGGCACGTTACGTTTTGCGCGACTGAGTGGGGGCGGGTTCAGCCCGCCTGCGGCACTTTTCTTGCTTGGATCGCAAAATGAAACTCTTGCATCAGGATGCAGGCTCGCAGGCGGGAACCATGTCCGGTGGCGTTGAAACCACACCGCGATTGACCGTCGTCCAGCTGATCCCCGCGCTGCACTCCGGCGGCGCGGAGCGGTCTGCGCTGGAGGTCGGGCGTGCGCTGGTGCAGGCGGGACACCGCTCGGTGGTCATCTCGGCGGGCGGCCGGCTGGCCGAACAGCTGATGGCGGAGGGCAGCGAGCACATCACGCTGGACATCGGCCGCAAGTCGCCGGCCACGCTGTTCCGGGTGGGTGCGCTGCGCCGGCATCTGCGCGATATCCGGCCCGACATCGTGCATGCGCGTTCGCGCCTGCCGGCATGGCTGGGTTGGTGGGCGCTGAAGGGGCTGCCGCGGCGCCCGCATTTCATCACCACCGTGCACGGCTTGAACTCGCCGGGCCGCTACAGCGCGATCCTGCTGCGCGGCGAGCGGGTGATCGTGGTTTCGCAGACCCTGCGCGATTACGTGCTGGGCCATTACGACTGGCTGGAGCCCTCGCGCGTGCGGGTGATTCCGCGCGGCATCGACCCCGGGGCCTTTCCCTACGGCCATCGTCCGGACGAGGCGTGGACGCGGGCGTTCTTCGCCGAATATCCGGCACTGGCCGATGCGCCCCTGCTCACGTTGCCGGGCCGTGGCACCCGGCTGAAGGGGCACCGCGACGCCATCGAGCTGCTGGCCGACCTCAAGCGCCGCGGCATCGACGCGCGTTTGCTGCTGCTCGGCGTGATCGAGCCGGGCCGCGAGGCCTACGCAAGCGAGCTGCGCGCGCTGATCCGCGAGCGCCGGCTGGAGTCGCAGGTGGTGCTGGCGCCGCAACGCAACGACGTGCGCGACATCTTCGCGGTCTCCAGCCTGATCCTGCAATTGTCGAACAAGCCCGAATCCTTCGGCCGTACCGTGATCGAGGCGCTGTCGCTGTGCCGGCCGGTGCTGGGCTACGCGCACGGCGGCGTGGGCGAACTGCTGGCCGAGCTGTATCCCGCCGGGCGCGTGCCGGCCGGCGACCGCGAGCGGCTGGTGGAGCGCGCCGCCGAACTGCTGCGCGTGGCGCCGCCGATTCCGATGCTGCAGTCCTACCGGCTGTCCGACATGCAGCAGGCCACGCTGGCGCTGTACGGCGAAGTGGTCGCCGGCTGAGGCGCGCGACTGGCCTACAATGCGGGCTCGTCGCCGCCACGGCTTCCGCATGGCTTCCGCACTGTCCTCCCTCAAATCCGCCTTGCTTTCGCCGCTGATGCCGTTCTGGCTGGTGGTGGCGCTGTTGCCGTTCGGGCGCAGCAGCGAAGCCGGCACCTTTCTGTGCCTGCTCGGCGTGATCCTGCTGTTTGCACGCGAACCGCGCGCGTTGCAGGGGCACCCCGGCGCACGCCTGCTGCTGTGGTTGCTGGCTGCGTATATCGGCGCGGCCCTGGTGTCGGCCATCGATTCGGTCGCGCCGGGCAAGAGCTGGGGCACGGTGGCCGCCTTGCTGCGCTACCTGCCGCTGGGCCTGTATGCCTGTTTCGCCATCCGGCGCACCGCCAAGCTCGAAGCCTTGTACCTGGCGGTGGCCGCCGTACTCGCATGGTGGGTGCTGGATGCGTGGGTGCAGGCGTTCACCGGCTGGAGTCTGGGCGGACATGCCGAGGCGGAGCGCCTCTCCGGCATCTTCGGTGCGCACAACCTCAAGCTGGGGCCTACGCTCGCGGTGCTGTCGCCGTTCGCGTTGTGGGCGGCGCGGCGGCGCTGGGGGAGCAAGGGGCTCGTTGTCGCCTTCCTGCTGTTGCTGGGGCCGGTGCTGCTGGCCGGGTCGCGCGCGGCGTGGCTGTGCTATGGCTTGGTGGCGCTGGCGTTCGCATGGCGCGAGGCGGATTCGTGGCGCCGTTTTGCGCTGTACTGCGGGCTGGGTGCGATCGCGCTGGCGTTGTCCGGCGGCATCGCGTGGCGCGAGTCTTCCCGTTTCGATGCGCGCATGCAGCGCACGCTGGACGCCTTGCACGGTACGCATCGCGGCCTCGACGAGGCGCTGACCGGGCGCTTGGATATCTGGCACGACAGCCTGAAGATGATCGCGGCCCATCCATGGAACGGCGTGGGCGTGCGCGCCTTCCGCTACGCCTATCCGCAATTCGCGCCGGCTGGCGATCATTTCGTGGTGGCCGAATCCTGCGGCGTGGGCGAGGGCGCCTGCCATGCGCACCAGATCGTGCTGGAGATTCTCACCGAAACCGGCGGTATCGGTCTCGCGTTGTGGTTGGCCGGCGTGGTGCTGGCGCTGCGCGCGTGGCGAGGCGCGGGCTCCGCGGCACGCGAGCGCGCGTTCCCGGCGAGCGTGGCGCTGGGCGTGATGCTGTTCCCGTTGAACACGCATCTGGCCTTCTATTCGGCGTGGTGGGGGTTGCTGTTCGCGTGGCTGCTCGGGCTGTGGTGCGCAGCGATATCCGTTGCAGACGGCACGGCCGATGCCGGCCGCCCTGCCGGAACTTCAAAAGGAGCCCGTTCCGCGGAGGGGGCGAATGGAGCCGCGCGCCATGCAGCGTGAACCGTTCTCGGTGGTGGTGATCACCTTGAACAATGCGGCCACCCTGGATGCCTGCCTGGCCGGCGTGGATTGGGCCGACGAGATCGTGGTGCTGGATTCCGGCTCCACCGACGACACGCTGGCGATCGCGCGGCGGCACGGCGCGCGCGTGGCCACGCACCCGTTCGACGAATTCGGCCCGCAGAAGCAGCGCGCCATCGACATGGCCCGCCACGACTGGGTCCTCAACCTCGACGCCGACGAGGTGCTTTCGCCGGCCAGCCGCGCAGTGATCGAGCGCGCGCTGACGCAGCCCAGGCATGCGGGATTCCGCCTGCCGAGGCGTGAGCGCATGTTCTGGACCCTGCAGCACCCGTGGAGCTGGCGCAACGCGCACCTGCGCCTCTACGACCGCCGTCGCGGCCGCATGAACGACGTGGAAGTGCATTCGGCGATGGAAGTCGACGGTCCGGTGAAGACGCTGTGGCGTGCCGATTTCGTCAACGACAGCGATCCCGACATCGCCGGCCGCATCGACCGCATCAACCGCTACAGCAGCGCGCTGGTGGCGCACAAGCTACGGCGCCGCCAGCGTTTCACCGGCCTGCGCATGGTGCTTTACCCGCCGGTGTTCTTCCTGCGCCAGTACCTCTTCAAGCGCTACTTCCTCAGCGGCTGGGCCGGTTTCATCGCGAGCGTGGTGGGCGCGCACTACGTGTTCCTGAAGTACGCGAAGCTCTACGAGGCGCGGCGGCGAATGCGCGGCTAGCTGGCCAGCGCCAGCGGCAGCGAATAGCCGAGCGCATGCGGCAGCAAGGCCGCGGCTTCGCAGCGTAGCGCTTCCCGTTTGCGGAAAGCGGAGCGGTGCTTGCTCTCCACGGCGGCGATGTCGCGCTGCGGCTCGCGCGGCGGCAGCTCGAAAAAGCCGTCGCTGCCGGCCACGCCGTCGCATTCCAGCCAGAAGCTGTCGTAGTCGGCCTTGATCTTGTCGCCTTGCCCCGCGAACGGGTGGGCTGCGTTGCTTACGCCGGAGACGCGCTCGACGCCAAGGTATTCGGCAAAGCCCAGCAGTATCGACAGCAGCAGGTTTTTCGGACGCAGGCCATGGCATTGCCGGGTCAGCATGCGCACCGCTTCGCGGCCCAGTTCGGTGGTGGCGCCCTGCAGGCAGCCCAGCAACAGGCGGCGGCCGTCGTCGGCGAGCGTGAAGATGGCGGAAGAAAGCGCACGTCCCTGCGCGTCGAGCAGGTACAACGCCAGCTCGCCCTCGCGCCCGCGACCGGTAGGGCGGCGCAACTCCACCGACAACTTTTCGCCATCCTTCAGCGGCAACGTGCCGACGGGGCAACGGCCGTGCCGGTAGATCCGTTCGATCATGGCCGGCGGGAAGTTCGCCAGCACATAGTCGTGGTGGCTGCGCACGATGGCGTAACCGGCCGCGGCGCCGAGTTGGCGGTTGATGTAGTCGTGCTGTGGTCGCTCCAGCAGGCGCGGATCATCCGCCAGAAGCCCGCGCAAATGCGGGGTGCCGTAGACGAAGTCCAGCCATGCCGCATGCAGCGTGCGATGGCGGAGGCTGCGCACCGCGTACTTGATGGCGTACATCGAGCGCTTGGGCGCGCTGCCACGCCAATCCGTGCGACCTTGCATTGAACGCAAAAAATTGCGCATGTCCATGAGCCGTGGGGGACGACGGATGCATCATGGGGACGCTACCTTTGCGCCAGCTTTCGGCTTTATTGAGCCGGTGTTCAGTACACGGACGGCAGGCCGGGCGGCCGGGTCTTGAAGCGCTTGTGCACCCACAGGTATTGCTCGGGAGCCTCGCGCACCATCTGCTCGATGCACGCGTTGACGCGCGCGGTGTCGTCTGCCGCGTCGGGGCCGGGAAAATCGTCGAGCGGCGCGCCGAGGCGCAGCGCGTAGCCGCTGCCGTCGGGCAGGCGGCGATGGAAGAACGGGATCACCACGGCGCCGGACAGGCGCGCGAGGTGATGCGTCGCGGTGATGGTGGCTGCAGGCACGCCGAAGAACGGCACGAATACGTTGTCCTTGCTGCGCATGTCCTGGTCGGGCGCATACCAGAGCGTGCCGCCCGCGCGCAGGTATTTCACCGTGCCGCGGATGTCGTCCTTGTCGAACATCGCGTCGGCGTAATCCAGACGCGCGCGCAGCACGGCCCATTCGAACACCGCCGAATCCATCTTGCGGTACATGCCGGCGATGCGGATGCGCCGCGAGACCAGCCGCGCGCACAGTTCCAGGTGCGAGAAATGGCCGCCCACCAGCAGCACGCCGCGGCCGCGCGCGCGCGCCGCTTCGAGGTGCTCCAGGCCTTCGATGCGCACCGGCATGCGTTCGATGGCGCGGTCCGAGCCCAGCCAGCCCAGTGCGAATTCCATCAGCATCAGGCCGAGATCGCGCAGGTGGGCGTCGACCAGCGTGGCGCGCGCACCGGCGTCGAGTTCGGGAAAGCACAGTGCGATGTTGGTCCGCGCCACCGGCCGCCGCGCGGAAGGCACTCGCGCGATCAACGCGCCGAGTGCATGTCCCAGCGCCATCCGCACGCGGCGCGGCAGCAAGGCCACCAGCTTGATCGTGGCCACGCCGATCCAGGCGGGCCAGTGGCGTGGTGCGAGCAATGCGCGCTGGAAGTCGGGGCGGGGTGTGCCGGGCATCTGCAAATTGTAATGGACGGCTGGCGGCGGCCCGTATACTCGGCGCTGCTTCGGGAGTCCGCCTTGCGCTTTCTCTACACCCTCGCGATGTATCTGGTGACGCCGCTGATCATGCTGCGGCTGGCGCTGCGCGGTTTCCGATCGCGGCCGTACTACTGGCGATGGGCCGAACGCTTCGGCTTCTTCAAGGCGCCGTCCAGCCTGCGCGACAGCCTGTGGGTGCATGCGGTGTCGGTGGGCGAGGTGAACGCGGCCGAGCCCTTGATCAAGGCGCTGAAGCGCGACTATCCGGATGCGCCGCTGGTGATGACCACGGTGACGCCCACCGGCACCGCGCGCGTGCAGCAACTGTTCGGCGACAGCGTCTTCCACGTCTATCTGCCGTACGACCTGCCGCATGCGGTGAACCGCTTCCTCGCCGGCGTGCGTCCGCGGCTGGCGCTGATCGTGGAAACCGAGATCTGGCCGAACCTGTATTTCGCCTGCAGGCGCCGCGGCGTGCCGTTGATGATCGTCAATGCGCGCCTGTCCGAACGCTCGGTGCGCGGTTATCGGCCGCGGCCGCTGCGCGGCATGGTGCGCGCGGCGCTGGGATGTGTGGACCTGATCGCCGCGCAATCGCAAAGGGACGCCGCGCGCTATCGCCTGATCGGCGCGCCGGCCTCGCGCGTGGTGGTTTGCGGCAACCTGAAGTACGACATGCCGGTGCCGCGGGATGCTTTGTCGACCGGCGAACATCTGCGCGAGCGCTGGGGCGCGCGCCGGCCGGTGTGGATCGCCGCCAGCACGCACGAGGGCGAGGAGCTGGCGGTGCTGGAGGCGCATCTTGAGGCGCTCAAGCGCCTGCCGGATGCCTTGCTGCTGATGGCGCCGCGCCATCCCGAGCGCTTCCGACCGGTGGAAAACGCGGTGCGCAGCCTGGGTTTCGCCATGGGCACGTATGGCGCCGATGGCGCGCCGTCGCCCTCGGACCAGGTGTTCGTGATCGACGCGATGGGCCAGTTGATGCCCTTCTATGCCGCTGCGGACCTGGCTTTCGTGGGCGGCAGCCTGGTGCCGATTGGCGGCCACAACGTACTGGAGCCGGCATCGCTGGGCACGGCGGTGCTGGTGGGGCCGCACACGTTCAATTTCGAGGAAATCACGGCCAGCCTGGTCGAGCATGGCGGCGCATCGCGCGTGCCGGACGGCGGTGCCTTGGGCCATGCCGTGCTGCAGTTGTTGTGCGACAGCGAGCGTTGCCGCGCGATGGGGCAGGCCGCGCAACAGGTATTCGAGCGCGAGCGCGGCGCCGTGGCGCGGCTGATGCAGTTGATTGCCGCGCGGATGCAGGGCTGAAACGACGACGGCCGGGCATCGCTGCCCGGCCGTATCCATCAGGATGGGAGGTTGCGCGCGGCTTACTGCAGCAACGCGTTGATGTTCTGCAGGTCGTCGAGGCTGGCGGTGCCGGCGCTCTGCTTCAACAGCAGGCGGTTCAGCACCAGCTGGTGGCGCGACTGCGAGTAGCTGCTCTCCGCCTGCGTCAGGGTCTGGATGGCCAGCAGCACGTTGACCATGGTCTGCGTGCCCACGTCGAAGCCGGCGCGGGTGGCGTCCAGCGCCTTCTGCGCGGATTCCACCGCGGCCTTGCCCGACTGCACCTGGCTGATGCCGGCGAGCACCGAGCGGTAGTAGTTCAGCGTGTCCGCCTTCACCTGGCGACGCTCGATTTCCATCGAGTCCTGTGCGGCATCGCGGTTGTAGATCGACTGGCGCACCTTGGACTGGGTGAGTCCGCCGGAGAAGATCGGCACGTTGAGCGTAAGCCCCACCGTGGTCTGCGACGGCGTGTTGGAGTGGATCGCCGCGTTCTCGTACCAGCTTGAACTCTTGCCGTAGCTGACGCTGGCGGTGATCGTGGGCAGGTGGCCGGCGCGCGCCGCGGTGACGTTTTCGTCGGCGGCCTTCACGTTCTGCACCTGCGCGAGCAGGCTGGGGTTGTTGGCCAGCGCCTGCTGCACCCATGCGTTCGGGTCGGCCGGCTCGGGCGACCCCATCGGCAGGTCGTCGCGCAGCTTCTTCAGCGTGCCGGTGGGCTTGCCGGTGATCTGGCTGAGCGCTTCGCGGTCGTTGTCCAGCGTGTTCTGCGCGGCGATCGTCTGCGCCTTGGCGCCTTCGTAGTAGCTCTTGGCCTGGTACTCGTCGGTGATGGCCGACAGGCCCGCATTGAAGCGGGCGACGGCCTGGTCGTACTGCTGCTTGTACGCGTCCTCGTTGGCCTTGGCGAAGGTGAGCTGGTCCTCGTCGGTGAGCACCGTGAAATAGGCCGAGGCCACGCGCACGAACAGGTTCTGCAGCGCCGCCTGGTAGGTCTCGTCCTGCGCGTTCGCCGAGGCGTGCGCCGACTTGAGGTCGGCGTACTTCGAGAAATCGAACACGGTCTGGCTGAGATCCACGCCGAGGCTGCGCGTGCGGCTGTGGCCGAACGCGCTGGTGCTGATGAACTGGTTGGGGTTGCTCGGATCTTGGATGCGGCTGCTGCCGCCGCCGGTGGCCTGGCTCAGCGAGAGGCTGCCGTTGATTTGCGGCAGCAGCAGGGCGCGCGCCTGGTCCACGCCTTCGCCGGTGGCGAGGCGGGTGGCATCGGCCTGCGCCAGCACCGGATCGTTGGCGCGTGCGTCGCGGTAGGCATCCAGCAAATCTTCGCCATGGCTGGGCAGCGAGACGGCGGTCAGTGCCAGAGCCAGGGTGAGCAGCTTCAAACGCATGGGGTGCCTCGTGGGGATCGAAGGGGGCGGTGGGATCTCAGAGCACGAAGCGCTGGGACGGCGCGGCGTGCACGAGGTACGGCAGATCGGTTTCGAGCAGGCTTTCCTCGCCATCGCGGGTGATCAGCACCACCTGTTGCACGGGCGACTCGCCGCGGATGGCCAGCAGGCGGCCGCCCGGCTTCAGCCAGCCCATCCAGCGCGGCGGCACGCTGGCCACGGCGCCGGTGGCGACCACCACGTCGAACTGGCCTTCCGGCTGCCAGTCGTTCACGGCTTCGCCGGTGTACAGCTTTGCATTGGCAACGCCTGCGTTTTGCAGCCGTTGACCTGCGGCGGCGACGAAGTCGGCGTGGATGTCCACGCTGACCACCTCGGCGGAAAGGCCGGCGAGGCAGGCGGCGAAGAAGCCCGAGCCGGTGCCGATTTCCAGCACGCGTTCGCTGCCTTGCAGGTCCAGCGCCTGCAGCAGGCGGCCTTCCAGCACCGGCTTCATCATCGTCTCGCCGTGCCCCAGCGGCAGGCACAGGTCGGCAAAGGCAAGCTGGCGGTGTTCGGCGGCGACGAAGTCTTCGCGCCGCACGCGGCCCAGCGTGTCGAGTACGCGTCCGTTCAGCACTTCCCAGGGGCGCACCTGGTTCTCAACCATGTTTGCCCGGGCCTGTTCGAAGTTCATCGCCATGTCTGCAAGGATTCCGTGAGTGTCGAAAAAGACCTGAAAGGATAAGGGCTTGGCCTTGCCTCGACAACGACTAGGGTGCGGCCGGCACGCCACGCCACGAAGTGCCGGAAGTCACCGGGATGCGATGACGCAAGTCATGCCGGAGCTTGTGTCCGCGGACACGTTTGTGGGTGGCGTGGGTGGAAATAAGTAAACCAGGGCGTATAATAAAGTTCTCGCATTGCTTTGGGAAGGCGTAGTCATGAGCAGCATCTCGCCGGTCAGGTCGCAAGGGCCGGGGCGACCGAAAGACCTTGAGAAACGCGCGGCCATCCTGGCGGCGGCCAAGGCGCTGTTCATCCGCAACGCCTTTGCCGGCACCAGCATTGATGCCATCGCGGCCGAGGCCAGCGTTTCCAAGCTCACCGTCTACAGCCATTTCGGCGACAAGGACAACCTGTTCCGCGAGGTCATCCGCGCGCGCGTCGAGGACCTGCTGCCCGAGAACACCTACGACTACGACCCGCACGCCGGCGTGGAGCAGAACCTGCTGCGCGTGGCGCTGATCCACGCGCGGCTGGACTGCGACGTCGAGGCGGTGGGTACCTTCCGCGCCATCCTCGGCGATTGCCGCCAAGGCAATCCGCGCTTCGGCCGCCTGCTGTGGGAGGAAGGCCCGCTGCGCACGCAGGGGCTGATGGAGCGTCTGCTGCAGCAGATCGTCGACGCAGGCCAACTCGTCATCGACGACGTGCCGCGCGCTTCCGTGCAATTCCTGGCCCTCATCAAGGGCGACCTGTTCATGCGGCGCATGTTCGGTTGCGTGGACTGCTGCGAGAGCTACGCCGCCGAGATCGAAGCCACCGCCCGCGCCGGCGTGGTCACCTTCCTGCGCGCCTATCTGCCGCGTTGAGCCGCCGGCGCCCGCACTCGCGGCCGGTCCCCGCTTCGTGCTTGAATAGCTCCTTCTGAAGCGGGGGTGCCGGCAAAACGGCCGGCTGAGAGAGTCCCTTCGAACCTGATCCGGTTAGCACCGGTGGAGGGAGCTTCGTCGCGCGATGCAAGACAGGTCGTGCGCTCGGCGCCACCGCTTCGACCGTTCCACGCGAACCATCCGCAAGAGCCGCACGCGCCCGTGCCGCCTGCCGCGGATAGTCCACGACGAACCGCGTCGCCGCGCGCGGACCCTTCGAAAGCCTAGCCGGAGCCAACCCATGAATGCCTTGCCGTCCGACCTCGCGCGCGCCGCGCAGGAACTCTCCGCCGCCGTGACGCGGCCGATTCCCGGTTCGCGCAAGATCCATGCGCTGGGCAGCCGCGCCGACCTGCGCGTGCCGCTGCGCGAGATCGCGCAGGCCGACACGCCGGCGATGTTCGGTGTGGAGAAGAATCCCGCGATCACCGTCTACGACACCTCGGGCCCGTACACCGACCCGGACTACGCGGTGGACCTGGCCGCCGGCCTGCCCGCGCTGCGCGCGGCCTGGATCGTCGAGCGCGGCGACACCGAGGCGCTGGACGGGCGCACTTCCGAGTTCGGCCGCCGCCATGCGAGTGCGCCGGAGCTGGCTGCGATCCGCTTCCCGCAGCTGCCGACACCGCGCCGCGCCAAGGCCGGCGCCAACGTCACCCAGATGCACTACGCGCGCCGCGGCATCGTGACGCCGGAGATGGAATACATCGCGATCCGCGAGAACCAGAAGATCGAAGCGCTGGGCGACAGCGCGCTGCGCGTGCAGCATCCGGGCCAGTCCTTCGGCGCGGCGATCCCGCGCCTGATCACGCCGGAATTCGTGCGCGACGAAGTGGCGCGCGGCCGCGCCATCATCCCCGCCAACATCAACCATCCGGAAAGCGAGCCGATGATCATCGGCCGCAACTTCCTCACCAAGATCAACGCGAACATCGGCAATTCGGCGGTCACTTCGTCCATCGCCGAGGAAGTCGAGAAGATGGTGTGGTCGATCCGCTGGGGCGGCGACACCGTGATGGATCTCTCCACCGGCAAGCACATCCACGAGACGCGCGAGTGGATCCTGCGCAACTCGCCGGTGCCGATCGGCACGGTGCCGATCTACCAGGCGCTGGAGAAGGTCGGCGGCGTGGCCGAGGAACTGACCTGGGAATTGTTCCGCGACACGCTGGTCGAGCAGGCCGAGCAGGGCGTGGACTACTTCACCATCCACGCCGGCGTGCTGCTGCGCTTCGTGCCGCTCACCGCCAAGCGCGTCACCGGCATCGTCTCGCGCGGCGGCTCGATCATGGCGAAATGGTGCCTGGCCCACCACAAGGAGAACTTCCTCTACACGCACTTCGAAGACATCTGCGAAATCATGAAGGCCTACGACGTGTCCTTCAGTCTCGGCGACGGCCTGCGCCCCGGCTGCGTGGCCGACGCCAACGACGCCGCGCAGTTCGGCGAGCTGGACACGCTGGGCGAACTCACCCGGATCGCGTGGAAGCATGACGTGCAGACCATGATCGAAGGCCCCGGCCACGTGCCGATGCAGCTCATCAAGGAAAACATGGACCGCCAGCTGGAGAAGTGCGGCGAGGCGCCGTTCTACACGCTGGGGCCGCTCACCACCGACATCGCGCCAGGCTACGACCACATCACCTCGGCCATCGGCGCGGCGATGATCGGCTGGTTCGGCACCGCCATGCTCTGCTACGTCACGCCGAAGGAGCATCTCGGCCTGCCGAACAAGCAGGACGTGCGCGACGGCATCATCGCCTACAAGATTGCCGCGCACGCGGCCGACCTCGCCAAGGGCCATCCGGGCGCGCAGGTGCGCGACAACGCGCTGTCGAAGGCGCGCTTCGAGTTCCGCTGGGACGACCAGTTCAACCTCGGCCTCGATCCGGAGAAGGCCAAGGAATTCCACGACGAGACCTTGCCCAAGGACGCGCACAAGAGCGCGCACTTCTGCTCGATGTGCGGCCCCAAGTTCTGCTCGATGAAGATCACCCAGGACGTGCGCGACTACGCCGCCGAGCACGGCACCGGCGAAACCGAGGCTCTGGCGGAAGGCATGGCCGAGAAGGCCGCCGAGTTCCGCGCGCAGGGCGCCGAGGTGTACCGCAAGGCCTGACCGCACGGATGCCTGCGGCGACAAAAAGCCGGGCGGGTTTCCCCGTCCGGCTTTTTCATGGGCGATGCGGCATCGAATGTCACGCAACGCCGACGAGTCGGCGTTGCGCCGCTTCGCGGATCAGGCCTGGGAAGCCTTGTAGCGCTCCACGCCGGCGAGGATCGTGGCCTTCGCCTCGTCGGCGCCGACCCAGCCGTCGAGCTTCACCCACTTGCCCTTCTCCAGGTCCTTGTAGTGCTCGAAGAAGTGGCCGATGCGCTCCAGCCAGTGCGGCGACACGCCCTTGATGTCGCTGATGTGGGCGTAGCCGGGGAACACCTTGGGCGAAGGGATCACCATCAGCTTCTCGTCGCCGCCGGCCTCGTCGGTCATCTTCAGCATACCGACCGGATGGCAGCGGATCACCGAACCCACGGTCAGCGGCAGCGGCAGGATCACCAGCGCGTCCAGCGGGTCGCCGTCGTCGCCCAGCGTGCCCGGCACGTAGCCGTAGTTGCACGGGTAGCGCATCGGCGTGGACAGGATGCGGTCGACGAAGATCGCGCCGGACTCCTTGTCCACCTCGTACTTGACGGGCTCGGCGTCCTTGGGGATTTCGATGATGACGTTGATTTCGTCCGGCACGTTGCGGCCGGCGGGCACCAGATGCAGACCCATGGGATGTCCTTGCGCGGTATTCGGGGGAAGTCAGCCCGCAAGGATACGGCAAAACGCTGTTGCAGTGCGGCAGCGGACGCTGAATGCCGGCGCGGAGCAGCTCAGTAAGGCCGCTCGCGCAGCCATTTGGTGGCGATCCATTTCTCGCCACGCAGCACCGGCAGGCCGGCATGCAGGGAGCTGGCGTCGCCGCCTTCGTAGGCGAAATAGACGGCCGAACCGCGCAGCGCGGTCACGGTGAGGCCTGCCGCAGGGAAGGCGGTGCCGCCGCCGGCCTCGGGCGTGTTGAGGTACATCACCACGCTGGCGATGCGCTGGCCGCCGCGCGCGGTGATGGTGGCGTAGCCGGGCTGGGCGGGATCGAACCAGTCGAAGTGCGGCTGGTATTCCTGGCCGGGCAGGTAGTGCAGGATCTGCAGCCCCTCGCCGTGGCTGACCGGGATGTCGAACAGCTCGGCGATGCGCTGTTCGAGCTGCGCCACCAGCGGCAGCTCGCCCAGCTTGAAGAACATGCCCACGCTGGTGCGGCGGTGATCCACCTGCTGGCCGCCGCTCGCGTCCACGGTGAGCGCGCGGGCCAGGCGCGGGCGCGCCATCGCGATCAGCTCGTCGCATTCCTCGCCGGTCAGCAGGCCGTCGAGCACGCGCAGCACGGGCTTGTCCAGGCTCGCCGAAACGCGCACGTCGCGATCCCCCGCCTTCGCCAGCGGTGCCTCGGGATGCCGGGTGCGACGCACCAGCGGAGAGTCGGCATTCTCCTGCAGTGTTGCCAGCGGCAACTTCAGCACCTCGGCCACCATGCTGCGGCTCTGCCGTGGGTCGTAGCCGTGCGAACGCATCAGCTCAACCACGGTCTGCGGGCCATGCCCCGCGCGGCTGGTGGCGAGTATCCATTCGCGCAGTTCGGGGCTGATGGCGGTGCGTGGGGTCATGGCGTGAAACGGAGTTGTGGACTCGGGCAAGCTTACTTCACAGGACAGGATCCGGCGCTTGGGGTGCTAATACCCATCGGCCGAAATGCGAAGCACCGTGCCGCCAAGTTGCCGGTCTTCCTCGAATGTCACCGAGACATTGCCGCCACGGTCAGGAGTGCCATAGCTGAAATTAAAGCTGCCCTGATTGAGATTCATGCCCTCGGCAAAGGAAGTATGCGGCGACAGGCAGGAGATGACTTGCATAGCATTGCTTCCGGCGAACTCGATCGCACCGTGTTTCATGAAGTAGGTGCAAACGGTCTTTGCTGGAGCATAACCATTGTCGATGCACCGGAGGGCGTAAATCGTTCGATCTGATTCGCCTTTGAAGCCGCCTCCCAAGACGTGTGGAACTCCAGTGCCTTGGTCTCATCGGGCTTGACCGATGCCACAAACACACGAAGTGGCTTGCACAACGGATCAGCAGTGTTTCGTGCGAGCGATGTGGTCGGTACTGCTGCCGCTATCACGGCCAAGAGGATGAGGCGATGCTTCATTTGTTTCCTTGGGTGACGCGAGCCAGTGCAGGACCGGCTCCCGTTTGCCTCGGTTTTAAATGCCTTACTTCAGCTTCTCCCACAGGAAGTCGTACACCATCGCGTGCATGTGCGCGGACTGCTTGTTGTCCGCGCCGGCGCCGTGGCCGCCTTCCAGGTTCTCGTAGAACCACACATTGGGGATGCCCATGCCTTCCATCTTCGCGGCCATCTTGCGAGCCTGCGCGGGGCCGACGCGGTCGTCGCTGGTGGTGGTGTAGAACAGCACCGGCGGGTAGTGCTTGCCCTTGTGCAGGTTCTGGTAGGGCGAGAAGGTCTTGATGAAGGCCCACTGCTTCGGATCGTCGGGGTTGCCGTATTCGGCGATCCACGAGGCGCCGGCGTCGAGGTGGATGTAGCGCTTCATGTCGAGCAGCGGCACCTCGCAGGCGATGGCGCCGAACAGTTGCGGGTATTCGGTGAGCATGTTGCCCATCAGCAGGCCGCCGTTGCTGCCGCCTTCGGCGCCGAGGTGTTGCGTGGAGGTGACGCCGCGCTTCACCAGGTCTTCCGCTACCGCGGCAAAGTCCTGGTAGGCCTTGGGCCGGTTGGCCTGCAACGCCGCCTGGTGCCAGGCCGGGCCGTATTCGCCGCCGCCGCGGATGTTGGCGATCACGTACACGCCACCGCGATCCAGCCAGGCACGGCCGATGCTGCCGCTGTAGAACGGCTGCAGCGAGACCTCGAAGCCGCCGTAGCCGTAGAGCAGGGTGCGGTGGCTGCCATCGAGCTTCATGTCCTTCGGCGCGATCTCGAAGTAGGGCACGCGGGTGCCGTCCTTCGAGGTGACGAAGTGCTGGCTCACGGCGAACTTCGAAGCATCGAAGAAGGCGGGCTGGTGCTTGATCGTCTCGGCCGCGCCCTGGCCAAGCACGCCGCGCTCCAGCGTGGGCGGGGTGAGGAAGCCGGTGACGGTGAGCCAGTACTCATCGCTGTGGTCGGGGTCGGTGTCGACCACTTCCACCGTGCTCATCGCCGGCGCGCCCGGCATGGCTTCGCGCTTCCATTCGCCGGCCTGCGGGGTGAGCACTTCCAGCCGGCTCTGCACGTCGTGCAGTTCGTCGAGGATGAGATGGTGCTGCGTCCAGGCGTAGTTGGACAACGCGGTGTGCGCGTCCGGCCGGAACAGCACGGTGAAGGCACGCTTGCCGGCCATGAAGTCGTCGAACTTGGTGGCGATCAGCGCGCCGTTGGGGTAGGTGACGCCGCCCACCGTCCACGGCGAGCGCAGCGTCACCAGCAGCCACTCGCGGTGCGCCTCGGCGCTGGCGTCGCTGGGCACGTCCAGCTTCACCAGCTTGCCGTCCTTGCGCAGGAAGGTTTCGCTGTGGAAGAAGTCGGTGGCCACTTGCACGAAGTCGCGCTCGTAGCCCGGCGTGTTGTCGTGGTAGGCGCTCACCGCGAGGTCGCCGGGCTTGCCTTCGTACACCGTGGTTGCAGCGGCGAGCGGCGTGCCGCGCGTCCACTCCTTCACGATGCGAGGATAGCTGGACTGGGTCATCGAGCCGGGGCCGAAGTCGGTGCCGACGTAGATGTGATCCTGGTCGATCCAGCCCGCTTCGGTCTTGGAAATCGGCAGCTCGAAACCGCCCTTCACGAAGCTCTTGGTGCTGGTGTCGAATTCGCGCACCGCCACCGCGTCGCCGCCGTCGGGCGACAGCGAGAGCAGGCAGCGCGTGTAGGCGGGTTTCAGGCACTGTGCACCCTTGAACACCCAGCGCTTGCCTTCGGCCTGGTTGAGCGCGTCCACGTCCAGCAGGGCTTCCCACTTCGGGTCGGCCTTGCGGTATTCGTCCAGCGTGGTGCGGCGCCAGAGGCCGCGCGGGTGCGCCTTGTCCTGCCAGAAGTTGTACAAGTAGTCGCCCATGCGGCTCACGTAGGGGATGCGCGCGTCGGAGTCCAGCACCTCGAGGATCTGGTTGCGCGTGCGGTCGAACTCCGCAGAGCTGGCGAAGGCCTTCTCGGTGATCGCGTTCTGCGCCTTCACCCAGTCCATCGCGCGGGCGCCGTGGGTCGCCTCCAGCCACAAATAGGGATCGTCGCTGGCGGCGGATTGGTTGGGGGTGGTGGCGTGGGCGCTGTTCATGCCGCCCAGTGTGATGCCCAGCGCGAGCGCCAGCCAGAGCGAAGTCTTGCAGTTCATTTGTGGATTCCTTGTCGCGTGACGGTTCACCGGAATGTCCAGTGTGACCGACGCTGGCGGGTCGTGCCCGTGGCTGAAGTCAGGTGCCCGAAAAGCGACAGGCCCCGCGAACGGGGCCTGTCGCCGTGCCGTGCCGATCAGTGCAGCAGCGGGATGATCAGCAGCGCCACGATGTTGATGATCTTGATCAGCGGGTTCACCGCGGGGCCGGCGGTGTCCTTGTAGGGATCGCCCACCGTGTCGCCGGTGACGGCGGCCTTGTGCGCTTCCGAACCCTTGCCGCCGTGGTGGCCGTCCTCGATGTACTTCTTGGCGTTGTCCCACGCGCCGCCGCCGGTGGTCATCGAGATCGCCACGAACAGGCCGGTGACGATGGTGCCGATCAGCACGCCGCCCAGCGCCTTCGGCCCCAGCAGCAGGCCCACCACGATGGGCACGACCACCGGCAGCAGCGAGGGCACGATCATCTCGCGGATCGCCGAGCGGGTGAGCATGTCCACCGCCTTGTCGTACTGCGGTTTGCCGGTGCCGTCCATGATGCCGATGATGTCGCGGAACTGGCGGCGCACTTCCTCCACCACCGCGCCCGCCGCGCGGCCCACCGCTTCCATCGCCATCGCGCCGAACAGGTAAGGGATCAGGCCGCCGATCAAGAGGCCGATGATCACCATGTGGTCGGAGAGGTCGAAGCTGTAGGTGGTGTTCGGATGGTTCACCGCGAGGTTGTGCGTGTAGTCGGCGAACAGCACCAGCGCCGCCAGTGCGGCGGAACCGATGGCGTAGCCCTTGGTCACCGCCTTGGTGGTGTTGCCCACCGCGTCCAGCGGGTCGGTGACGCCGCGCACTTCCGGCGGCAGGTCGGCCATCTCGGCGATGCCGCCGGCGTTGTCGGTGATCGGGCCGTAGGCGTCCAGCGCCACGATCATGCCGGCCATCGACAGCATCGCGGTCGCCGCGATGGCGATGCCGTACAGACCGCCGTGCTCGTAGGCGCCCCAGATCGCGATGCAGATCGCCACCACCGGCAGGCCGGTGGCCTTCATCGACACGCCCAGGCCCGCGATGATGTTGGTGCCGTGGCCGGTGGTGGAGGCTTGCGCGATGTGCTTCACCGGCTTGTAGTCGGTGCCGGTGTAGTACTCGGTGATCCACACGATGGCGCCGGTGAGCAGCAGGCCGATCAGCGCGCAGAACCACAGGTTCAGCGCACCGTAGCTGAAACCGCCCATCAATTGCATGGTGATCGGCCAGAACGCTGCCGCCGCCAGCACGCCCGACACGGCCACGCCCTTGTACAGCGCGCCCATGATCGAGCCGCCGGGCTTCACCCGCACGAACAGCGTGCCGATGATCGAGGCGATGATGGACACCGCGCCCAGCAGCAGCGGATACAGCACGGCGGTGCTGCCGGCGTCGGTCAGCGTGAGGCCGCCCAGCAGCATGGTGGCGATCACCGTCACCGCGTAGGTTTCGAACAGGTCGGCGGCCATGCCGGCGCAGTCGCCCACGTTGTCGCCCACGTTGTCGGCGATCACCGCCGGGTTGCGCGGATCGTCCTCGGGGATGCCGGCTTCCACCTTGCCCACCAGGTCGGCGCCCACGTCGGCGCCCTTGGTGAAGATGCCGCCGCCCAGGCGCGCGAAGATCGAGATCAGCGAGCTGCCGAAGGCCAGGCCCACCAGCGCGTGCAGCGCTTGTTCATTGGCCACGCCGCTGCGCTGGAGGATCAGCCAGTAGCCGGCCACGCCCAGCAGCGCTAGGCCCACCACCAGCATGCCGGTGATCGCGCCGCCGCGGAACGCCACGTCCATCGCCGGGCCCAGGCCCTGCCGTGCCGCCTCGGCGGTGCGCACGTTGGCGCGTACCGACACGTTCATGCCGATGTAGCCGGCCGCGCCGGAGAGCAATGCGCCGACCAGGAAGCCGCCCGCGGTGGCCCAGGAGAGGAAGAATCCGATCAGCAGGAACAACACCGCGCCCACCAGGGCAATCGTGCCGTACTGCCGGTTGAGGTAGGCGCGTGCGCCTTCCTGGATCGCCGCGGCGATCTCCTGCATTCGTGCATTGCCCGGCGGGCGCGCGAGAACCCAGCGCGCCGACAAGGCGCCATACAAAACTGCCACCACCGCACACGCGAGCACGATCCACCAGCCATACTGCTGCAGCATCGGAGCCTCCCCATGGTTGTAATGGCCGTCCGGAACGGGCGGTCAGGACGAGTATAGGCAGAGCTTCGCGCGCAACCTGTTGTGCGGCGCAGCGACCGGTGAGAGCGCCAAGGCCGCGCATGCTGCATGGCCTCGGCTGCGTTGCCTTCGACGGAGAGGTCAGGCTTGCCAGTTCGGCAGCTTGCGCGCCACCGCCGTGTTCTTCAGCGCCACATAGGCGGGCAGGCCCAGCCGGTACGGCGGCGGGTCGCCGCCGGCGATCAGCGGCGAGAGATAGCGGCGCGCCGCGGCCGTGATGCCGAAGCCGTCGCGGCTGATGAAACCCTTCGGCATCTTCTTCTCGCGGTTGGCGATCTTCGCCAGCGGCGCGGGTTCGATCTTCCAGCGGTAAGGGGAGTCGCTGGTGCGCACGATCACCGGCATCACCGCGTTCATGCCGGCCAATGCGTAGCCCACCGCGGCCTTGCCCACAGCGTAGGCCTGCTCGACGTCCACCTTGGATGCGATGTGTCGCGCCGATCGTTGCAGGTAGTCGGGCAACGCCCAGTGGTACTTGTAGCCGAGCTTCTGCTTCACCAGCGCGGCCAGCGTGGGCGCCACGCCGCCGAGCTGCACGTGGCCGAAGGCGTCGCGCGTGCCGGCATCGGCGAGGAACTGGCCCGCCGCATTGCGGATGCCTTCGGAGGCGACCACGGTGCACCAGCCCACGCGTTCCACCGTGGCCTTCACCTTTGCCAGGAAGGCGGCTTCGTCGAACACGTTCTCGGGGAACAGGATGATGTGCGGCGCCTGGTCCGGGCCGTTGCCGGCCAGGCCAGCGGCGGCAGCGATCCAGCCGGCGTGGCGGCCCATCACCTCGAGAATGAACACCTTGGTCGAGGTTTCCGCCATCGAGGCCACGTCGAGGCTGGCTTCCAGCGTGGCGATCGCCGTGTACTTCGCCACCGAGCCGAAGCCGGGGCAGCAGTCGGTGACGGCGAGGTCGTTGTCCACCGTCTTGGGCACGCCGATGCAGCGCAGGTCGTAGCCCATCGCCTTGCCGATCTGCGAGAGCTTGAGCGCGGTGTCGGCGGAGTCGTTGCCGCCGTTGTAGAGGAACCAGCGGATGTCGTGCGCGCGGAACACCTCGATCAGGCGTTCGTATTCGGCGCGGTTGGCTTCCAGCGATTTCAGCTTGTAGCGGCAGCTGCCGAACGCGCCGCCCGGGGTGTGGCGCAATGCCGCGATGACGGCCTTCGATTCCTTGCCGGTGTCGATCAGGTCCTCGCGCAGCGCGCCGAGGATGCCGTTGCGCGCGGCGTAGGCCTGCACGCCATTGGCCCGTGCCGCCTCGATCACACCGGCCGCGGTGGCGTTGATCACGGCGGTGACGCCGCCGGACTGGGCGTACAGCAGCTTGCCTTGGATGGAGCGGCGGGTCGGCATGGCGGGGTCTCCGGTGGTGGCTGCGAGGCGTTGCGCGCGATGACTTTCGTTTGACTATAACTGGCCGCAAACGCTAACGTGGAACCCATTTCCCAGGGAATCGGCGGCCGATTGCCGCCATTGCGGAGCAATATGCGACTCGTGCTACTCGGCGCGCCCGGTTCGGGCAAGGGCACCCAGGCCGCCCGGCTGAAGAACGAACTGGCCGTGCCGCACATCTCCACCGGCGACATGCTGCGTGCGGCGGTGGCCGCAGGCACGCCCACTGGCCTCAAGGCCAAGGCCGTGATGGACGCCGGCAAGCTCGTCTCCGACGACATCCTGCTCGCCATGCTGGAAGAGCGCCTGGCGCAGCCCGACGCGAAGAACGGCTTCATCCTCGACGGCTACCCGCGCAACCTCGCGCAGGCCGACGCGCTCGACCACCTGCTGGCGCGCATCGGCCAGCCGCTGGACGCGGTGGTGAAGCTGGACGTGCCGAACGAGGCGATCATCGGCCGCTGCGAGATCCGCTACGCTGCCGAACACCGCAAGGACGACGATCCTGCCGTGGTGCGCGACCGCCTCAAGGTCTACGCCGAGCAGACCGCCCCGGTGGCCGACTTCTACGCCCAGCGCGGCAAGCTGCAGGCGGTCGACGGCGTCGGCGAGCTGGACGAAGTCACCGCGCGCGTGAAGCGCGCCTTGAAGGCCGAGACAGCGGCCTGACCCGCGCTCCCTGCATGCGTCTGCACATCCTGGGCATCTGCGGCACCTTCATGGGCGGCGTGGCCGCGTTGGCGCGCGAGCTTGGCCTCGCCGTGGAAGGCTCCGACGCCAACGTCTACCCGCCCATGAGCACCCAGCTCGAAGCGCTCGGCATCCGCCTGATGGAGGGCTACGCGGCCAGCCATCTGCAGCCCGCGCCCGATCGGGTCGTGGTGGGCAATGCGATGACGCGCGGCAACCCCGCCATCGAATACATGCTGGACGCGCAGCTGCGCTATGTCTCCGGCCCGCAGTGGCTGGGCGAGACGGTGCTCGCCGGGCGCGAGGTGCTGGCGGTGGCCGGCACGCACGGCAAGACCACCACCACCAGCCTGCTGGCGCACCTGCTGGAGAGCGTCGGCATGGCGCCGGGTTTTCTGATCGGCGGCGTGCCCGGCAACTTCGGCGTCTCCGCGCGGTTGGGCAGCGGCAAGCCGTTCGTGATCGAGGCGGACGAATACGACACCGCGTTCTTCGACAAGCGCTCGAAGTTCGTGCACTACCGTCCGCGCATCGCCATCCTCAACAACCTCGAATACGACCACGCGGACATTTTCCCCGACGTGGCGGCGATCCAGCGCCAGTTCCACCACCTGGTGCGCACCGTGCCCGGCAACGGCCGGCTGATCGTCAATGCGCACGACGAGCGCCTCGCCGAGGTGCTGGCCATGGGCTGCTGGACGCCGGTGGAGACCTTCGGCGTCGGCCGCGGCGACTGGCAGGCCGAGCTGATCGAAGCCGACGGCAGCGCGTTCCATGTGTTGCGCAAGGGCGAGTTGCTGGGCGCGGTGCGCTGGTCGCTGCTGGGCAACCACAGCGTGATGAACGCGCTGGCGGCGCTGGCGGCGGCAACGGCGGCCGGTGCCGACCCGCATGCGCTGCTGCCGGCCTTCACCGGTTTCGACAGCGTGAAGCGGCGCATGGAGCTGGTGGGCGAGGTAGGCGACGTGCGCGTCTATGACGATTTCGCCCACCACCCCACCGCCATCGCCACCACGCTCGCCGGGCTGCGCGCCAAGGTGGGCAGGGCGCGCATCCTGGTGGCGCTGGAGCCGCGCTCCAACTCGATGCGCCTCGGCGCGCATGCCGAGGCGCTGGCGCCGTCGCTGGCCGATGCCGATGGCGTGGTGTTCCTGCATCGGCCCGAATTGCCGTGGGATGCGCAACGCGTCACCGATGCGCTGCAGGGCCGCGGCGATACCGCGCCCAGCGTCGATGCCTTGCTGGCGGCGCTGCGCGCGAAGGCCCGGCCCGGCGACCACGTGGTGTTCATGTCCAACGGCGGTTTCGAAGGCGCGCCGCGGCGCTTCGTCGAATCGCTGGTGCGCTGAGCGCATCGGTCAAGCCGGATCCCGGCGCTCCAGCGCGTCTGCCTCGGCGCGAGCGCGGCGCAGCTTGCGCAGCAGCCGGCTGTACAGTTTGATCGCGGCGAAGGACGGCCATGCCCGCTGCGGATACATGGATCGGCGCTCCCGCCAAGCGGCGGCCAGCAGCGGCAACCTTCCCGAGCCGCGGTAGGCCTGTTCCAGCGCGCGCAGCATGCGGCCGGCGCGCCGGGTGTCGCCGAGCTGGCTGGTCATCCATGCACGCAGCAGCAGGCCGCGTTCGTCGTACCAGACCAGGTTCCGGTTGGCCAGCCGGGTGGGCGCTGCCTTGCCGATGGCGGAGAACGCCTGCGCGTGCCGGCGGAATTGCACCAGCGGCTCGTCGAGGTGGACGATACCCGCGCCGGCCGCGGCGTACAGCGCCAGTTGCCAGTCGTAATAGAGCGCCGGCTCCAGCGGGCACGCGCGCTCGAACAGTTCGCGCCGCAGCAGCATCGCGTGGCCGGATGCCGAGTTGGCGAAAACGAACTGCATCGGGTTCGCGCCGTGCAGCATCTCGACGTCGTCGGAAACGTGCCGGCCGATGGGCGTGCCGGCCTCGTCGATGTAGAGCGAGTCGCAGTAGGCCATGTCGCGGTCGCCGATGGCGGCCAGCAGGCGCGACAGTTTCGCCGGATGCCAGAGGTCGTCCTGGTCGCTGGGCGCGAGAAATTCGCCGCGGCACAGCGACAGGGCGCGCTCGAAGCTGCGCGTCGGCCCGAGGTTGCCGGGGTTGGCATGCACGCGCACGCGCGGGTCGCGGGCCGCGTAGGCGTTCAGCACCTCCATGCTGCCGTCGCTCGAGCCATCGTCCACCGCGACCACTTCGATCCGCACGTCCTGCTGGGCCAGGATCGAATCCATCTGCAGCGGCAGGAACCGTTCGCCGTTGTAGATGCTGATCGCCACGGAGATCAGCGGTTGTGGATGCGGTGGGTTTTGCATGGTCGTGAGGGGCGTCGGCGGTGGCATGGGAATCTGGCGGAGTCGGGATGATCGACGCCGGGCGCCGCAACGTCAAAGGGTTGTGCGCCCGGCATGCCGGGTTTGCACGAAGCGATATCCTGCAACGATCCTGGCCCACCCGTTGGTTACTCCATGAGCGATCTCTCCGGCAAAACCCTGTTCGTCACCGGCGCCTCGCGCGGCATCGGCCTCGCCATCGCGCTGCGCGCCGCGCGCGACGGCGCCAACGTGGTGATCGCCGCCAAGAGCGGCGTGCCGAACCCGAAACTGCCCGGCACCATCCACACCGCGGCGGCGGCGGTCGAGGCGGCCGGCGGCCGTGCGCTGGCGATCCGCTGCGACATCCGCGAGGAGGCCGAGGTGCACGCCGCGGCGGCGCAGGCGGCCGAACGTTTCGGCGGCATCGACATCGTGGTGAACAACGCCAGCGCGATCTGGCTGGCCGGCATCGAAGGCACGCCGATGAAGCGTTTCGACCTGATGCACCAGGTCAACACGCGCGGCACCTTCCTGGTCACCCAGGCCTGCCTGCCGTACCTGAAGAGGGCCGCGAATCCGCACGTGCTGATGCTGGCGCCGCCGCCGACGCTGGACCCGAAGTGGTTCGCCCCGCACACCGCCTACACCATCGCCAAGATGGGCATGAGCCTGTGCGTGCTGGGCCTGGGCGCCGAGCTGGCGCCGCACGGCATCGCGGTGAATGCGCTGTGGCCGCGCACGGTGATCGCCACGGCGGCGATCGCCATGATCGACGCCGTGAGGCCGGAGCATTGCCGTACCCCGGACATCGTGGCGGACGCCGCCCACGCCATCCTCACCCGCCCCGCACGCGAATACGGCGGCCGGTTCGCCATCGATGAGGAAGTGCTTCGCGAAGAGGGTGTCCGGGATTTCGACCGGTACGCGGTGCAGCCGGGCGCCGCCCTGCTTCCGGATCTGTTCCTGGGGTAGCCGCGTCCGAATCGCCGCCTGAATGCAATTCTTACGAAGCGGGGTGTATATCTGTCGCACGCATCGCAAGTTCATGCGAATGGCCGGGACGCTGACCGCAAACGGATACGGCGCCCGTAGTGAGGCGCCGCGTCGATGCCGGAACCCAGCAGCCGTACACGCCTGCCGGTTCGTGACGCAGGAGCCATGGGTCACGAACAGCCAGGCGCGGATCGCTCTGCCGTAAGGTTCCGGCAGTCATGACCCGAGGGGGCGATCATGATCCAGAGAGCGCCGCATCATTGTGTCGTGTGGTTCGGACATCCGTCGGCTGCCGAGAGCGACTGTCTTTCGGCGGCAGGATGGCGTGTCCGTTCAGCGGGGCTGACCGACAGCGATGCCGTGGGCATGCGGCATGGCGACAGGGTGGTCGGGGTGGCGGATCTGCGCGGCAGCTCGCGGGAGTCCTATCCGGCCATGTATGGACTGATGGCCGACTATGCCAAGTTGCCGTGGCTGGTGCTGCTCGATGGCGCGGAGCAAACGCAGGATCCCGTTGTGCAGCGCATGCTCCAACTGGGCGTTTCCTCGTTTGCCGAACCGCTGGAGTTGCGGCAATTGGCGAGCACGCTGGGAATGCTCGGCGAGCACAAGGGCAGCGCACCGCAGCCCGCGGTAGGCGGCATTTCCGGGCGCAGCCAGGCCATCCAGGCCACGATTGCCAGCATGCTCAAGTACGCGCCGGTGGATCTGCCCGTGCTGATCACGGGCGAGACGGGTACGGGCAAGGAGGTGGTCGCCCTCGCGTTGCATGGGCAGTCGGCGCGGCGCGAGCGTCCGTTCGTGGCGATCAATTGCGGCGCCTTGCCGCCCAACCTGGTGCAGTCCGAATTGTTCGGCCACGAGCGCGGCGCCTTCACCGGCGCCAACGCCCGCCAGATCGGGCGCTTCGAGGCGGCCGCGGGAGGCACGGTGTTCCTCGATGAGGTCGGCGACCTGCCGCCGGAAGCCCAGATCAGCCTGTTGCGCCTGCTGCAGGAGGGGACGCTGGAGCGCGTCGGTTCCGTCCAGCCGATCAAGGTGAATGTCCGCGTGCTGGCCGCCACCCACGTGGATCTGGAAAAGGCGGTGGCGCAGGGCCGTTTCCGCGCGGATCTGTACTACCGCCTCAACGTGCTGCGCCTGCGCATGCCGGCCTTGCGCGAACGCGGCGACGACGTCGAACTGCTCGCGCAGGAATTTCTCGATCATTTCCGCGCCCGGCATCGTTGCCGCGCGCGCGGGTTCGGCCGCTCGGCCAGGCGCGCCATGCGCGAGTTCACGTGGCCTGGCAATGTGCGGGAGCTGCTCAACCGCGTCCAGCGCGCCGCCGTGGTGGCCGAGCATGCCTTGATCGACGCGGCAGACCTGGGCCTCAAGAGCGGTGCCTGCGATGTGCAGGGAGGTTCGGGGCTGGACGTAACCCGGGTCACCGCCGAGCGCGATGCGGTGGTGGCCTGCCTGCGCGAGAGCCGTTTCAACGTCAGCGAATGCGCGCGCCGCCTGAAGGTGTCGCGGGTCACCGTGTACCGCTTGTGCAAGAAGCATCGGCTGGTGCTCGAAGAGTTGCGTTGAGCACCAGCCGACGAATACCTAGAACGTGTAGGGCACCTTGAATGTCAGCGTGAAGTCCGGCGCGTCGGCGGTGAGCCCGACGCCGAGCATGCTGACCAGGGTGGTGTGCTGGTCAAGCGCATACGTCACGCCCATGTTGAACGTCGCCGCATTGGCGTCGCTGCCGATCACCTTGGCGCTTGGCTTGCCGCGCGGCTGCAACGACGCCTTGCCGTTGATGCGGTCGCTGAAGGACAGGCTCAGGCTGGCGCGCTCGTTGAAGGCGAAGGCCACGCCGGCGCCGAAATAGTAGGCGTCGCCCAGCTTCACGCTGCCCGGCGTGCGCGTCTGCGGGTCGGTGTCGATATCGCCGAAGCTGCGCTCGAACGAGTGGATATAGCCGAGGTTGGCGAACACGATGGCCGGGTCGATCGTCTTCACCGCGGTCAGGCCCAGCGTGCCCTGCCACACGCCATTGCCGGTCGGTTGGCGTTCCGGCACGGCGAACTGCAGGTACTGGTCGCCGGATCGGCTCACCGTGTTCCAGTTGATGCCGTAGGGCGCCCGTCCCGTGGGTGCGGTGACGCCGACGGTGAGCAGGGTGTCCGGGCGCAGGGTTGTTTCGCCGAACAGTTTGTAATTGACCGCGAAGTTGACGTCGCCGATGCCGGTGCCGCTGGTGCTTTCCTCGCCGATGGCGGCAGCCGAGCCGCCGGCGCCGCCTTTCTGGTACGTCGTGCGGCGGGCCAGGTAGGGCACGTCGAGGTTGAGCGTGAGTCGCGGGCTGGCGCCGTAGCGGGCCACGAAATCGTAGGTCAACGAATCGGAGGCGACGCGGTCGATCGAGATGTTGCCGAGGAAGATCGCGTCCAGCGCCAGGAAGCCGTTGAGGGTGAGTTCCTTGCGGTCGTAACGGCTGTAGGTCAGCCCGTTCTCGATGGTGAGCTTGCGATTGAACGCGGCGTTCTGCTGCTGCAGCGCGTCTTCGAGGCTGCGGTTTTGCGCATTGTCGCGGGCGGCCTGGTCGGCCTCCGCGCGGGTGCCGGCCTCCATGCCGTTTGCTTCGTGGGAAGGCGTATTCGTGGCGGCGATGTCCGGCGCCGCGGGCTGCGCCGGCAATGCGCTGCCGGCGGTCTGCCCGCTGAGGCGCGCCTGCAGGGCTTGCACCTGCACGTCCAGCGCGCGCAGCTTGCGCACCTCGTCCGCATAGCTGGCCTTGAGGGCTTGCAGGTCGCGCTCCAGGGCGCGCACAGCGGCCACATCGTCGGCGTCGGCCTCGCCGGCAGTGTCCTGCGGCGTGCTTGCGCGGCCGGGCAGGCTGATCAGCAGGCCGCAGGCGATGGCGGCGGCCAGAAGGTTTCGGTGCATGACGATATCCCCTGTATGGCGAGACTGCGCCGGGCGGTGGCGCCGTCTCAGCGGCCCAGGCCGCGGGTGGACTGGATCGAGCGCGCGACATCCAGCGCCAACCGGGTGTTGGCGGCGATGGCCTGGCGGATCAGGGTGATCTCCATCTGGTTGCTGACGTACTGGTTGTCGGCGGCCAGCGTTACGGTCTGCCCGAGGCTGCCGTTGCGGATCCATTGCTGCACGGCCCCCTGGCCGGCGATGGACAGCATCACCTGCGCCGTGTTGCCGGTGTAGTTGACGCTGACAGTGGCATCGCCGCTTTGCGCAGTCGCGCTTGCCGGCCGGCCGTCGCCGTTTGCGGCGAGTGCCGCAGGTGCGCTGTTGCCATCCTGCACGGAGAGGCGGGCGACATTGCTCGCGGTATTGCCGTCGCCCGCCACCTGCACGCTTTGCACCATGCCCGATACGTTGGCGAGGCCCGAGCTGTCGGTGCTGCGCGCCGGGGCGGCGGTGTCCGGGGTCGCCGTCGGTTGCGCCGACTGGACGATGCTCACCGTCGGGATGAAGCTGACCGTGGGCAGGTTCGCGTTGTGCGTGAAATCCATGGCGAGGTTCATCGTGCCTTGCAGGGTGCGCCCGGTGCTGTCCTGCCAGGTCGAGATCATCTGCACGCCGAACCAGGCCACCGTGTTGTTGCCCACCGTGTAGCGACCGCGCATGCCGGCGAGTTCGGCGTCTCCGATCGGTTCGATGCCTTGGGCGTGATGTTCGACGGCGGCGCTTGCGTATGCCGTGGCGCCCCAGTGCCCCAGGGCGAGCGCGATGCCGGTTAAAAGGATGGATCGTGTGTTCATGGCCTTGATCCTCACAGGAGGTCGGCTTGGGTGAAGCCGAAATCGAGCAGCTCGGCGTCGGTGACGGGGCGCTGCTGCGCAAACAGCTTGCGGGCGCTGGGCTTTTCGGCGGGCTGAAGCAGTACGGTGTTGCGGTCGAAGTCGCTGCCGATCACCACGAAAAGCGCGCGCGACGGCCACGCCTGCATGAAGTCCGCGAGCGGAACGGTGCGGTTTCCGAGCATTGGATCGGCCAGCTCCACCGCGTCTCCGCGCATTTGCTTCAGCACGACGAAGTGGCGGAAACCGTTCACGTTCATCAGCACCAGCGCGGGGACGCGAAGCGTGCGCAGGCGATCTTCCGTAACGCGGTAGCCGCGGCCGCGCATGCCAAGCAATTCCACGTAGTGCTTGATGTCCAGCAGGGAGAACCCGCGTTGTTTCACCAGGGCGGGATCGGCCACGCTCAGCATGCCTTCGATCACCGCTTTTTCGTCCATGTCGAGGCGATAGGCATAGCGCAGGATCGTCGCCAGTGCCGCCGCGCCGCAGCTGTAATCGGTGTGCTGGCGAACCATGTTGCGGAAGCGGCCTTCGTGCATGCTTGTGACATGCGTGGTGTAGACGGCGCCGCCGGGCAACACCCCGGCGAAGCGCACGTCGCCGGCTTGCGCGGCGGCGGCGCTCAGGCATGCCAGGCAAAGCAGGACGCAGGTCGAAATGATGTGTCGCATCTCCACGCTCCGTGGCGAAGGAAGGCCCCCGACCCGCAGGGGGTCGGGTCGGGGGCTTCCAGTGGGCCCGGCCGCATGGGGTGTGACCGGGTTACCGCCCTCGTGACCGCCTTGCGGCGGCATGTTGCTTGCCGGCTTATTCGCCGCCGCCGGACGAACCCGTGCTCGGCTGTGCCACGGCAAGCGCGAGGCTGTTGGCCTGCAGGTTGCCGGTGCCCGACGCGACGTTCACGCCGATGTTGCCCGAGGCGTTCTGGAACGCATTGCCGGACAGCGTGGCCGAGTTGCTCGCGTTCACCATCACCCACTGCGAGGTGACCACGCTGCCGCTGAGGTCGGCGTACAGATCGCTGGCGGACAGCTCGATGAAACCCAGACCGCCTTGTTCGGTGCCGCGCGACTGTCCCTGTTCGGTCGTGGTGCCGGCGCTGGCGGTGTCGAAACCGAATCCGCCGACGCCGGGCCTGTTCGGGTTCTGCACGGCACCTTGCGCCTGGTTGTCGAAGTCGATGTGACCCGTCGCGTTGCCGCCCGGATGCGATGTTCCGGTCCAGGTGTCCGGATAGAAGTTGCTGGACTGGTAGGCGTTGCCGCTTTCGGAGACCGTGCCGCTGCCCGAGTAGCTGCCCTGGGTCCGGCCGGCATAGTGACCTTCGCCGAATCCGATGGAGTAACCCTGCACCGCCCCGCTCAACGACACTTCGGTCGTGTTGGAGTACTCCTGCGCGTAGCCGGCATTGCTGACCTGGTTGTGCGAAGAAACCTGGTTGGAGCTGATGCTGGACTGCGCGAAGTCGGTGGTGGCGACCGACGCGGCGAGCGCATTCTTCTGCTCGTTGTTGTTGCCCGAGGCGACATTCACGCCGATGTTGCCCGAGGCATTCTGGAACGCATTGCCGCTGACGCCAGCCGTGTTGTTGACGCCGGAGTTCATGGTCGCGTTGCCCATGCCGGCCTGGTTCACGAACACCTCGCCGTCGGCCATGCCGAAGGCGAAACTGGCGTCGGTGGCGGACAGCGCCGCGGCATTGTCTTGCGCGTTGTTGTCGCCGGCCGCGACATTCATGCCGATGTTGCCGCTGGCGTTGTTGGCGACGTTGTCGCTGATCGAGCTGTTGTTGTTGAGCGCGGTGTTGCTGGCGGCGTTGGACGACACGGACTGCTGGTTGTCGATCACGGCGATGGCGGCCGAGTCGGTATTGATGGTGCCGGTGACCATCGGATCGCCCGAGATGCGCACATCCGTGCTGAGATGGATGCGCTTGCTGATGTCGACCTTCTGGCTGTGCTGGTTGTCTTTGTTGTTGCGCGGGTCTTCGCGGTCGCCATTCGCGTAGGCCAGCGATGTGCCGAACAGCGCGGATACGGCCAGTGCGATCAGGGTTTTCTTCACGTAGGTTTTCATGATGTCCTCGCTCGGTTGGTGCTCTCAGCGGGAGTTAGCCGGTACCGCGAGCAGCAGTTGGTTGCTCGTGGCGTTGCCCGATCCCGCGGCCTGATTGAGTTGCAGTACTCCGTCGAATCCCTTCATGGCGGTGGCTTCCACGGCGACGCTGCGCGTGCCGTTGCCGGGTCCGTGCTGCCTGGTCGAAGGCTGCCCCCTTGCCGACGCCGAGACGGTGACGGACAGTGCGCCGTCGTTCGTCTCGCGTATGCCCTGCTGCGCCAGCGCGGCGGCGACTGCGTTGAGTTCGGTGTTGCCGTTGCCGCTGGCTTGGTTGATCGAGACGAGGCCGCGTCCATTCGCGAACGCCGCTCCGCCGATGGTCGCGGCGGCGTGCGTGGGTGCGTTGGCGCGGTCGTCGATGTGCGTCTGGTTCGAACCGATGTCGGCCTGCGCATGGCCGCCTGCGGCGAACGCACGCAGATTGGCTTGCTGGTTCAAGTCGCCGGCGGACAGGTTGATGGCCGTGCTGCCGCTGACGCCCGCGAAGGCGTGCCCATCGATGCGGCTGCTGTCCAGATAACCGAGCATGGCGCCGTAACTCCCCATGTCCTGGCTGGCCCGGGTGTCGTCGCCCGCATGCGCTGCAGGAACGGCGGCAAGCAGGGACAGCAGCACGAGTAATCCGGTACAGGTGGGAGTGCGGTTCATGGCCGGTGCCTCAATGGCCGTTGCCGGACGCAGCGGGAAGTCCCGCGAGCGGCAGCTGCGACAGTGCGTCGTTCACCCGGTTGCCGACGCCGCGTGTGGCATTGCCTACCGCACCCATCGGTCCGCCGACTACATTGCTCACGCCATTGCCGGCCACGGTGCCGTCGTTGCGCGCGCTGCCCTGCACACCGCTGTCGAGCGCGCCATGGATCGCCCGGTCAATGCTGCCGGTACCGTTCGCATCGCTGGCGCGGGGTGTAGCACTCAGGCCGGCAAAATCGGCGTCGGACATTTCGCCGCTGCCGAGACCCAGTGCGTTGTCGATCTGGCCGCGTGGCGATGGGTTGACCAGCAGCGCCATGCCCGGCGAGATCGGAGAACGGTTGGCCGGCCGCGCCGCCACATTGCGCAGCAGGACGATCTCGCCCGGATTGGCCTTGGTGCCCAGTCGGGCGCCGGAGCCGTCTTGGGCCATGGCCGCGACAGGCAGGCATGCTCCGGCAAGCACAAACGCCAGTAACCGATGGGCATGGATGTGTGTGGCCGAATGGCGTTGCATGGATCGCGCCTCCTCGTGCGTCGAGAGGAGTTGAGCAATGGCCGTGCCACCGGGAAGTTTTCCATCAAGAACAACAGGATGACGATTTTTCTGGGTATGCCGGACACCGCTTTTCCATATCGCGTGCGTTACACTCATCACGCGATCGTCACGGCAGACTGCAAGCAAAATAGTGCGAAATCGCATTTTTTTGCGCATGTAACATGCGCGATACACCCGGTCATTGCGGCAACGATGCGTGGTGCTTCGCGATGCCGTCCCGATGGCGACGTCGGCCTGGACTCCCCGGTCTTCACGCGATTTCAGCGACACCGCCGCTGCGGCGGTGTCCGGAGCATGTCATGTCATCCCAGGATTTATCGGTGCCATCCCTGATCACGCTCGGCAAGCGCTATTGGCTGCCGGTGTACAAACCGCGCGACGTGGTGCTCGATCACGGCAAGGGCGCGCGCGTATGGGATGCCGAAGGACGCGACTTCATCGACTTCGGCGCCGGCATCGCGGTGAACGCATTGGGCCACGGCGATGCCGACCTGCTCGCCGCGCTTACCGCGCAGGCGGGCAAGCTGTGGCACGCCAGCAACGTGTTCTGGACCGCGCCGCCGCTGCGCCTCGCCGAGGAACTGGTGCAGGCGAGCGGCTTCGCCGAACGCGTGTTCCTGTGCAACTCCGGCGCGGAAGCGAACGAGGCGGCGATCAAGCTGGTGCGCAAGTGGGCGGCCGCGCAGGGGCGCGCGCCGGAGCGGCGCGTCATCGTCACCTTCAAGGGCTCGTTCCACGGCCGCACCCTGGCCACGGTCACCGCCACCGCACAGCCCAAGTACCAGGAAGGCTACGAGCCGTTGCCGGGCGGCTTCCGCTATCTCGACTTCAATGATGCCGTCGCGCTGGAGGCTGCTTTCGCCGCCGGTGACGTGGCCGCGGTCATGCTGGAGCCGGTGCAGGGCGAGGGCGGCGTGGTGCCGGCCGCGCCGGGTTTCTTGAGGCGCGTGCGAGAGCTTTGCGATGCGCACGGCGCCTTGCTGGTGCTGGACGAGATCCAGTGCGGCATGGGCCGTACCGGCGCGTTGTTCGCGCATGCGCACGACCGCGTGCAGCCGGACATCGTGACCCTGGCCAAGGCGCTGGGTTGCGGCTTCCCGATCGGCGCCATGTTGGCCGGCCCGAAAGTGGCCGAGGTGATGCAGTACGGCGCGCACGGCACCACCTTCGGCGGCAATCCGATGGCCGCCGCGGTGGCGCGCGTGGCGTTGCGCAAGCTGGGTTCGGCCGGCGTGCTGGCGAACGTGACGCGGCAGGCGGATGCGCTGCGCGCGGGTCTGGCGCGCATCAACGACGAACTGCCGCTGTTCGACGAGGTGCGCGGCCGCGGCCTCATGATCGGCGCGGTGTTGAATGCCGCGCACAAGGGCAAGGCCGGCGAGATCCTCGACCACGCCGCTGCGCACGGCCTGCTGCTGCTGCAGGCCGGCCCGGACGTGCTGCGCTTCGTGCCGCCGCTGACGATAGTCGACGAGGAAGTGGCCGAAGGGCTTGATCGCCTGCATGCGGCGCTGCGCGCGTTCGCGCAGGCCTGAACATCGAAGGAGACGGCAATGAAATACCTGCACAGCATGGTGCGCGTGCGCGACATCGACGCCTCGTTGCGCTTTTTTTGCGAAGGGCTGGGGCTGCGCGAGACGCGTCGCATGGAAAACGCCCAGGGCAAGTTCACCCTGGTCTTTCTCGCCGCACCCGACAGCCCCGAGGCGGAGGTCGAGCTGACCTACAACTGGGGCTCGACCGAGGACTACGGCAGCGCGCGCAACTTCGGCCACCTCGCGTTCCGCGTGGACGACATCTACGCCACCTGCCAGCGGCTGATGGACATGGGCTATACCATCCATCGTCCGCCGCGCGACGGTCACATGGCCTTCGTGCGCTCGCCCGACCTGATTTCGGTCGAATTGCTGCAGGACGGCCACCTGCCGCCGCAGGAGCCATGGGCCTCTATGCCCAACACCGGCAGTTGGTGAGGCCTGGCGCGCCGTTCCTGCGTGGACGGCGCGCTCAGTCTTTCGCCTCGGCCAGCGCCTCGCGCGCGGCCTGCAAGGTGTCGGCGATGTCCTGGTCCGTATGCGCGCTGGACAGGAAGCCGGCCTCGAATGCGCTGGGCGCGAGGTAGACGCCGCGCTTCAACATGCCGTGGAAGAAGCGGTTGAACAACGCGGTGTCCGCCGTGGTGGCCTGCGCATAGCGGGTGACTTTCTCCGCGCAGAAGAACAGCCCGAACATGCCGCCCACGCGATTGGTGCTGAACGGCACGCCTGCAGCATCGGCCACCGACTGCAGGCCGTCGCAGAGCAGGCGCGTGTGTGCGGCGAGCGCATCGTGAAAGCCCGGCGCCTGGATCAGTTCCAGCATCGCCAGGCCCGCGGCCATCGCCACCGGATTGCCGCTGAGCGTGCCGGCCTGGTAGATCGGGCCGGCCGGGGCGATCTGTTCCATCAACGCGCGGCGGCCACCGTAGGCGCCCACCGGCATGCCGCCGCCGATGATCTTGCCGAAGGTGGTGAGGTCGGGCGTCACGCCGTACAGCGCCTGCGCGCCGCCCAGCGCCACGCGGAAACCGGTCATCACCTCGTCGAAGATCAGCAGCGCGCCGTGCCGCGTGCACAGCTCGCGCAGTCCCTGCAGGTAGCCGTCGACCGGCGGTATGCAATTCATGTTGCCGGCGACCGGCTCGATGATCAGCGCGGCGATGTCGGCGCCGTGCTCGGCGAACAGCGCGTCTGCCGCGTCGAGGTCGTTGTAGGGCAGGGTGAGCGTGAGGTCGGCGTTGGCCTTGGGCACGCCGGGCGAGGTGGGCACACCGAAGGTCAGCGCGCCGGAGCCGGCCTTCACCAGGAAGCTGTCGCCGTGGCCGTGGTAGCAGCCTTCGAACTTCACGATCTTCGCGCGGCCGGTGGCGCCGCGCGCGAGGCGGATCGCCGACATGGTGGCCTCGGTGCCCGAGTTCACCATGCGTACCATTTCCACCGAAGGCACCAACTTTGCGATGGTCTCGGCCATCGTTACCTCGGCGGGACAGGGCGTGCCGAACGAGAGGCCATCCTTCACCGCGCGCTCCACCGCCTCGCGCACCGTCGGGTGGTTGTGGCCCGCGATCATCGGCCCCCACGAGCCCACGTAGTCGATGTAGCGCGTGCCTTCCACGTCCCACAGGTACGCGCCGTCGGCACGCGCGGTGAAGAACGGCTCGCCGCCCACCGACTTGAACGCGCGCACCGGCGAGTTCACGCCGCCGGGAAGGCGCTGCTGGGCGCGCAGGAACAGTTCGTGGTTGGTACTCATCGGCGGGTTCTCGGTCAAGCGGAGGGATAGAGGCGGGCGAAGCGCTGCGCGGCGGAGCATACGTCGGGTACGGAAAAGACCGACGAGATCACGGCGAGGAAATCCGCGCCGGCTTCGACCAGCGAGGGCGCATTGTCCGGCGTGATGCCGCCGATCGCCACCCGCGGCACGCCCAGCGCGGCGCTCTGCCGCAACAACGCCAGCGGCGCACGTACCGCATCCGGCTTGGTGGGCGAAGGGAAGAACGCGCCGAAGGCCACGTAGTCGGCTCCGGCCGCGGCGGCGGCGCGCGCGAGTTCGAGCGAGTCGTAGCACGACACGCCGATGATCGAGCCGCCGCCCAGCACGGCGCGTGCGGCGGCGACATCTCCGTCGTCGCGGCCCAGGTGCACGCCGGCCGCGCCGATCGCAGCGGCGAGCGCGACGTCGTCGTTGACGATCAACGGCACCGCGTATGCGTTGCACAAACGGTTGAGTGCGGCGGCTTCGGCGTGCCTCCGCAGTGCATCTCCCGTCTTGTCGCGGTACTGCAAGACGCGTGCGCCGCCGGCGAGCACCTGTGCCGCGCTTTCAAGCAAGTCTGCGCGCGGGCCGTCGGTGATCGCGTACAGGCCATGGGCGGGCAATCGGGAGTGGGGCATCGTGTGAAGCTTCCGCAACGGCAGGCGAGTTGCGAGAATGCACCATTCACCCTCGAACAAAGAAGCCCGACGATGAGCGACAGTGCAAGCCAGGTTCCCGGTCAGCGCAAGTGGATGTGCGTGGTCTGCGGTTACATCTACGACGAAGCCCAGGGTGTGCCGGAGGAGGGCATCGAGCCCGGTACGCGCTGGGAAGACGTGCCGGAAACCTGGACCTGCCCGGACTGCGGCGCCACCAAGAGCGACTTCGAGATGATCGAGGTCGATTGATCGCCGAGACTCGCCAGCAGGCGGCCCGATTTCGCCATGTTCCCGCCTGCGAACGGGCTTGCCGGTCGGTTGTGATGTTTCCGCGCGCAAACCGCGCGCGCATTGCCGGAAACATCGCCATGCAGCAGTTCATTCCGTTTGAAGACGAGTGGGACATGCTCGACGCGACGCGACTGGAGGCGCTGACCCCCTATCGCGTCGGCCTTGCCCTCGCCGCTCAGTCCACGCTTCCCAGCTTGCCTTCGATCGTTAGCGCATCGCCCGTGCGAGCGTCGATCCGCTTGGTCGTGCCCGCCGACAGCTCCAGCACATAACGCGCCGGACCCGCACTGGGGTAGGTCGGGCAGGGATCGGTTTTGCAGGGCTGCACGTCCTGCTGCGACGATACCAGCCTGCGGTCGGCATCGAAGTACAGGATGTCGAGCGGGATCAGCGTGTTCTTCATCCAGAACCCGCGTAGCGCCGTGTCCGGGAACACGAACAACATGCCGTGATCCGGCGCCAGCGAGGTGCGCATCATCAGGCCGTGTTCGCGGTCGGCTTCGTGGGTGGCCAGCTCCGCGGTGAAGCGATGGCCGTGCAGGATCACGACGACGGTGTTTGGATCGTTCGACGGCGTACAGGCGCTGCAGCCCAGCAGGAGCAAGAGCGCGGCTATCAAAGGCCTCGGCATGGTGCGTGTGTCGGTGGACTGCGATGACGGCAAGTGTATGCCGCGCGTGGCGTCCTCCCTCCGCCGAAATTTTGCATGCACCCCTTCACAGCCGGGAGGCGTGGCGCTATGATTCTCGCCCCTTCGACGAGTGGCCTTGCTTGGCCTTGCTTCGAAGGGGCGCGTCACCCACCCCGCAGAAAAAACAGTTCTTCGAGGGTGTTGACGGACCGAAAAGACGATGTATAGTAGGCGGCTCACCGGGACGAAATGTCCCTTGGCGGCAAGCTCCGCGGTGATGTGATCTTTGACAGTGTGCACAGGTGAATTGTGTGGACGCCTTGCGCTGGCGGGTCGATGACCTGTCCAAGCAATGCAAGCGTCCCACCCAAAAGAAAGTCAGTAATGAGTTTTGATTGGTTGGGGTCACGCTTCAGAAAGATAGATGGTTTCGGCCATCGAAAACTTAAGTGAAGAGTTTGATCCTGGCTCAGATTGAACGCTGGCGGCATGCCTAACACATGCAAGTCGAACGGCAGCACAGGTAGCAATACCGGGTGGCGAGTGGCGGACGGGTGAGTAATGCATCGGGATCTACCCAAACGTGGGGGATAACGTAGGGAAACTTACGCTAATACCGCATACGTCCCATGGGAGAAAGCGGGGGCTCGCAAGACCTCGCGCGGTTGGACGAACCGATGTGCGATTAGCTAGTTGGTAGGGTAATGGCCTACCAAGGCGACGATCGCTAGCTGGTCTGAGAGGATGATCAGCCACACTGGGACTGAGACACGGCCCAGACTCCTACGGGAGGCAGCAGTGGGGAATATTGGACAATGGGCGCAAGCCTGATCCAGCAATGCCGCGTGTGTGAAGAAGGCCTTCGGGTTGTAAAGCACTTTTATCAGGAGCGAAATGCCATGGGCCAATACCCCGTGGAGCTGACGGTACCTGAGGAATAAGCACCGGCTAACTTCGTGCCAGCAGCCGCGGTAATACGAAGGGTGCAAGCGTTAATCGGAATTACTGGGCGTAAAGGGTGCGTAGGCGGTTCGTTAAGTCTGCCGTGAAATCCCCGGGCTCAACCTGGGAATGGCGGTGGATACTGGCGAGCTAGAGTGTGTCAGAGGATGGTGGAATTCCCGGTGTAGCGGTGAAATGCGTAGAGATCGGGAGGAACATCAGTGGCGAAGGCGGCCATCTGGGACAACACTGACGCTGAAGCACGAAAGCGTGGGGAGCAAACAGGATTAGATACCCTGGTAGTCCACGCCCTAAACGATGCGAACTGGATGTTGGTCTCAACTCGGAGATCAGTGTCGAAGCTAACGCGTTAAGTTCGCCGCCTGGGGAGTACGGTCGCAAGACTGAAACTCAAAGGAATTGACGGGGGCCCGCACAAGCGGTGGAGTATGTGGTTTAATTCGATGCAACGCGAAGAACCTTACCTGGCCTTGACATGTCCGGAATCCTGCAGAGATGCGGGAGTGCCTTCGGGAATCGGAACACAGGTGCTGCATGGCTGTCGTCAGCTCGTGTCGTGAGATGTTGGGTTAAGTCCCGCAACGAGCGCAACCCTTGTCCTTAGTTGCCAGCACGTAATGGTGGGAACTCTAAGGAGACTGCCGGTGACAAACCGGAGGAAGGTGGGGATGACGTCAAGTCCTCATGGCCCTTACGGCCAGGGCTACACACGTACTACAATGGTCGGTACAGAGGGTTGCAATACCGCGAGGTGGAGCCAATCCCAGAAAGCCGATCCCAGTCCGGATTGGAGTCTGCAACTCGACTCCATGAAGTCGGAATCGCTAGTAATCGCAGATCAGCTATGCTGCGGTGAATACGTTCCCGGGCCTTGTACACACCGCCCGTCACACCATGGGAGTGAGTTGCTCCAGAAGCCGTTAGTCTAACCGCAAGGGGGACGACGACCACGGAGTGGTTCATGACTGGGGTGAAGTCGTAACAAGGTAGCCGTATCGGAAGGTGCGGCTGGATCACCTCCTTTCGAGAACGACAGCGCGACACGTCGCGCAAGACGTCCACACAAGACACCTGTATTCACGTAGCGTCCCTGCAAGAAAGCTTTGCGGGTCTGTAGCTCAGGTGGTTAGAGCGCACCCCTGATAAGGGTGAGGCCGGTGGTTCGAGTCCTCCCAGACCCACCAACCTGTGCATCTCTACCAAGCATGGGGCCATAGCTCAGCTGGGAGAGCACCTGCTTTGCAAGCAGGGGGTCGTCGGTTCGATCCCGACTGGCTCCACCATGTTGGACGACGTGAAGACAAGCACACGAAAAGATTGTGAAGCGAGGCGGCATTGAGGCCGTTCTTGTGTTCTTTGAAAACTGGCAAACGAGTGACAAGCGTCTTGGTTCAAACCGAACCGAGACATGTGTTAAGGCACGAACAGGTGGTTTGAAACGTGTAATCCTGAGGCGACTTGGGGTTATATGGTCAAGCGACCAAGCGTATACGGTGGATGCCTTGGCAGTCAGAGGCGATGAAGGACGTGGCAGCCTGCGAAAAGTGTCGGGGAGCTGGCAACAAGCTTTGATCCGGCAATGTCCGAATGGGGAAACCCACCTAGCAATAGGTATCCTGCAGTGAATACATAGCTGCTGGAAGCGAACCCGGGGAACTGAAATATCTAAGTACCCGGAGGAAAAGAAATCAACCGAGATTCCGTCAGTAGCGACGAGCGAACGCGGACTAGCCCAAAAGCATCTAGTGTTTTAGTCGAACGGTTTGGAAAAGCCGGCCATAGCGGGTGATAGCCCCGTAGACGAAAGGGCATTAGGTGTGAAATTGAGTAGGGCGGGGCACGAGAAACCCTGTCTGAACATGGGGGGACCATCCTCCAAGGCTAAATACTCCTGACTGACCGATAGCGAACAAGTACCGTGAGGGAAAGGCGAAAAGAACCCCGGAGAGGGGAGTGAAATAGACCCTGAAACCGTATACGTACAAGCAGTGGAAGCCCGCAAGGGTGACTGCGTACCTTTTGTATAATGGGTCAGCGACTTACTGTCAGTGGCAAGCTTAACCGTATAGGGGAGGCGAAGGGAAACCGAGTCTGAATAGGGCGCATAGTCTCTGGCAGTAGACCCGAAACCGAGTGATCTATCCATGGCCAGGTTGAAGGTGCGGTAACACGCACTGGAGGACCGAACCCACATCTGTTGCAATAGATGGGGATGAGCTGTGGATAGGAGTGAAAGGCTAAACAAACTCGGAGATAGCTGGTTCTCCTCGAAAGCTATTTAGGTAGCGCCTCGGACGAATCTTCCTGGGGGTAGAGCACTGTTATGGCTAGCGGGTCATCGCGACTTAGCAAACCATGGCAAACTCCGAATACCAGGACAGACTATCCGGGAGACACACGGCGGGTGCTAACGTCCGTCGTGAAAAGGGAAACAACCCAGACCCGCAGCTAAGGTCCCCAAGTTCTAGCTAAGTGGAAAACGATGTGGAAAGGCATAGACAGCCAGGAGGTTGGCTTAGAAGCAGCCATCCTTTAAAGAAAGCGTAATAGCTCACTGGTCGAGTCGGTCTGCGCGGAAGATTTAACGGGGCTAAGCTAGACACCGAAGCTCGGGGTGCACACTTTGTGTGCGCGGTAGAGGAGCGTTCCGTAAGCCTGTGAAGGTGGATTGTAAAGTCTGCTGGAGGTATCGGAAGTGCGAATGCTGACATGAGTAACGATAATGCGGGTGAAAAGCCCGCACGCCGAAAGCCCAAGGTTTCCTCGCGCAACGTTCATCGGCGCAGGGTGAGTCGGCCCCTAAGGCGAGGCAGAAATGCGTAGTCGATGGGAAGCTGGTTAATATTCCAGCACTTGACTGTAGTGCGATGTGGGGACGGAGAAGGTTAGGTCTACCGGGCGTTGGTTGTCCCGGGGAAAGGCGGTAGGCATGAGGGTTAGGCAAATCCGGCCCTCTTTATGCCGAGCACCGAGACGAGCCCTTTGGGGCGAAGTGACTGATACCACGCTTCCAGGAAAAGCCACTAAGCTTCAGCTACAGCAAACCGTACCGTAAACCGACACTGGTAGGCAGGGTGAGAATCCCAAGGCGCTTGAGAGAACTCGGGTGAAGGAACTAGGCAAAATGGCACCGTAACTTCGGGAGAAGGTGCGCCCTCCGGTGTGGTCACGTGCGTGACTGAGCACTAGAGGGTCGCAGTAACCTGGCCGCTGCGACTGTTTATCAAAAACACAGCACTCTGCAAACACGAAAGTGGACGTATAGGGTGTGACGCCTGCCCGGTGCTGGAAGGTTAATTGATGGGGTCAGCCGCAAGGCGAAGCTCTTGATCGAAGCCCCAGTAAACGGCGGCCGTAACTATAACGGTCCTAAGGTAGCGAAATTCCTTGTCGGGTAAGTTCCGACCTGCACGAATGGCGTAACGACAGCGGCGCTGTCTCCACCCGAGACTCAGTGAAATTGAAATCGCTGTGAAGATGCAGCGTTCCCGCGGCAAGACGGAAAGACCCCGTGAACCTTTACTATAGCTTTACACTGAACGTTGAGTTCTTCTGTGTAGGATAGGTGGGAGGCTACGAAACCGAGACGCCAGTTTCGGTGGAGCCATCCTTGAAATACCACCCTGAAGTGCTTGACGTTCTAACCTCGGCCCGTAATCCGGGTCAGGGACCGTGTATGGTGGGTAGTTTGACTGGGGCGGTCTCCTCCCAAAGAGTAACGGAGGAGCACGAAGGTACGCTCAGCGCGGTCGGACATCGCGCACTGTGTGCAAAGGCATAAGCGTGCTTGACTGCAAGATCGACGGATCAAGCAGGTACGAAAGTAGGTCTTAGTGATCCGGTGGTTCTGTATGGAAGGGCCATCGCTCAACGGATAAAAGGTACTCCGGGGATAACAGGCTGATACCGCCCAAGAGTTCATATCGACGGCGGTGTTTGGCACCTCGATGTCGGCTCATCACATCCTGGGGCTGTAGCCGGTCCCAAGGGTATGGCTGTTCGCCATTTAAAGTGGTACGCGAGCTGGGTTCAGAACGTCGTGAGACAGTTCGGTCCCTATCTGTCGTGGGCGTTGGAGATTTGAGGGGGGCTGCTCCTAGTACGAGAGGACCGGAGTGGACGTTCCGCTGGTGTTCGGGTTGTCATGCCCATGGCATTGCCCGGTAGCTATGAACGGAAGCGATAACCGCTGAAAGCATCTAAGCGGGAAGCGCGCCCCAAGATGAGATCTCCCGAGAGTTCAACTCTCCTGTAGGCACCATTTAGACTAAGTGGTTGATAGGCGCGGTGTGGAAGTGCAGCAATGCATTGAGCTTACGCGTACTAATGAGCCGTGCGGCTTGACCATATAACCCCAAGTGGCCTTTGCCACGTGCCGGTTCCAGACGAACCCGGACGCTTGTCACTCGTTTGCCAAACTCTTGAAGCGGGCGCATTTGCGCTGCTTCAACCCCTTCCCTGGCGGCCATAGCGCTGTGGTCCCACCCGATCCCATCCCGAACTCGGAAGTGAAACGCAGCCGCGCCGATGGTAGTGTGCACTTGCATGCAAGAGTAGGTCACCGCCAGGGGCTTTATCCCTAAACACCCTCACCGGAAACGGTGGGGGTGTTTGTTTTTGCGCCGGTGCAAAGCGGCTCGCCCGGAAGAACGCAGGGATGCCATGCTCGGGCACGGCTCCTTCGATGTCGACCCGACGTCCCCACGCTTTGAGTAGCGGGTCGGTTTAGAGTCCGGAGTTACTTTAACTGCTTCGCGTAGGCGGCCGGTGTCAGCCCGCCCAACGCCTTCTTCGGTCGCTCCTCGTTGTATTCCCGCCGCCAGCGTTCGATCTCGGTGCGGGCGTGCAGCAGGCTGGGAAACCAGTGTTCGTTGAGGCATTCGTCGCGCAGGCGGCCGTTGAATGATTCGATGTAGGCGTTCTGGTTCGGTTTGCCCGGTTCGATCAGGCGCAGTTGCACGCCGCGCTCGTGCGCCCAAGCGACCATCGCCTTGCCGCAGAACTCCTTGCCGTTGTCGGTGCGAATCGTCTTGGGCAAGCCGCGAATAAGCCCCAGGCGATCCAGCACGCGCGTCACACCGATGCCGGAGATGGCTCGTTCGACTTCGATGCCGACCGATTCATGGGTGGCGTCGTCGACGATGGTCAGGCACTTGAGGGGGGTTCACCCCCGATTTCACGGACACTTACAAAAGGGCCGCTCGAGGCCCAGAGGAGTGTTCATGTCGAAGCGAAGAAAGTTCAGTGCGGAGTTCAAGCGCGGTGCGGTTGAACAGGCCAGGCAGCCGGGTGTCAGTTGCGCCCAAGTGGCCCGCGAGCTGGGGGTCCGGGAGAACCTGTTGACCCGCTGGAAACGGGAGTCCAACAGCCAGGGGTCGGTCGCGTTTGGCGGTAGCGGAACGCCGCGGGATGAGGAGCTGGCGAGGCTCAAGCGCGAGCTGGCCCGGGTGAAGAAGGAGCGGGATTTTTTGCGCGAAGCGGCGACGTTCTTTGCCAAGGGATCATCCTGAGGTATCAGGTGATCGAACGTTGCCGCAACGAGTTTCCGGTTCGGCTGATGTGCCGCTGTCTGCGGGTGTCGACCAGTGGCTACTACGATTGGAGCAAGCGCATGCCCAGTGCCCGCCAAGCCGACAACGATCGCCTGCTCGGCCGCATCCGTGCACTGCACGAGGACAGCCGTGGCGTGTTGGGGGCGGGACGGATGCATGAGGACCTCGCCGCGGAAGGCGAGTCGGCCAGCCTGAACCGGGTGGCGCGTCTGATGGCGGCCGATGGCCTGCAGGGCTGGCCACGCAAGAAGCGGCGCGGCCAGCGGGCTCAACCGGGACTGGCCCCACCGGGCGTGCGCAACTGGCTGGAACGGGACTTCACCGCACAGGAGCCGGAGACCAAGTGGGTCACCGACATCACCGAGATCAAGACCGACGAAGGCAAGCTGTACCTATGCATCGTGCTGGACCTGTTCGACCACCGGGTCGTGGGTTGGTCGATGCATCATCGGCAAGACCGGCAGATGGTGATCCGGGCCGTGCAGATGGCCGTGTGGCAGCGCCAGGGAGGCGAGCCGGTGATCCTGCATTCGGATCGTGGCAGCCAGTTCCGCAGCGGCGACTACCAGGACTATCTGGTGGCCAATGCGTTGGTGTGCTCGATGAGCGCGGTCGGCCATTGCGGGGACAACGCGGCTTGCGAGGGCTTCTTCGGCCAGCTCAAGCGCGAGTGTGTCTACCGCATGAAATATCCGACGCTCGATGCAGCAAGAGCCGATGTGTTCGAATACATCGAGCGGTTCCACAATCCGAGAATGCGGCGCAGGCAGGCAAAGCAGGATCTGAAGTTTTCCACCCTTTCACAACCGTCCGTGATTTCGGGGTAGAACCCCAACCCATCCTTAACGAAGTGGGCGCTAGCCTCAGGCTACTGCACGCTCTTTTCGTTGTTTGCGCTGGCGTAGACCTGGTCGGCCCACTGTGTCGCGTTGAGGTAGACCGCGGCGAGGCGTTGGATGCGCTGCGTCGGTACCTGTGCGCTGGTCAGCTCGTTGGCTTCCCAAGCGAGAATCTGTTGCAGGATCGTGGCGAACGGGCCGCCGCGGCCGGTCAGGGCGTCGCTGATTTCCGGCACCAGCCGCAGATGGGTCAGCAGGAATTCCATCGGCGCGCACATCAAGGTGTCGAGCAGCGAGAACAGGCCGACGGTGAACGCCATCTCTGCGCTGCCATGCGGCATGCCGTCGGCCAGCTGCTCGCACATGTGGGCGCGGATCAGGGCTGCGCGCAGCAGTTCCGGCGGGCGGTCGTCCATGCCGCACATGGCCATGGTGTCGACCCAGTTGCGCATGCGGGTGACGCCGAAGAAGATCGCGGCCTGCTGCACCGACTTCAACTGCCGCGGCAGCGCGAAGTAGGCTGAATTGACGCAGCTCAGCAGCTTGTAGCTGAGCACGGCGTCGTCGCGGACGATGTTGCCCAGTTCGACCGGGCCCGGATTGCTCTCGTGCAGCACGCCCATCAGGCGCAGCAGGCTGAGGCGGTTGGCTGTCAGTACCGGAATTTCCACCGGCTGCGGAACCAGCAGGTAGCGGCCTTGCACGGCCTCGATCGGCAGCGTCAGGCAGCGCTCGTAGGTGGCATTGTCGTCGACGTGACCGGCTACCACGTTGAGCCCGCGATTGTGCAGTTGGGCAACGCGTTTGGCGAGCACTTCGGGCGGCAGTTGGCTGGCATCAAGCCGCACCAGCTGCACCATTTGCAGCAGGACTTCCAGCGGCTGGCTGTTGCTGAAATCCTGTTCGCCCAGATCGAGCACGAACTGGCAGCCACGCTGCGCCATCGATTGCAGACGCAGCATCAGGGCAGGGTCGTTGCCCACGTGCGGCTGCAGAACCACGCCAAGACGGGGCTGGTGGAGCAGGACGTCGGCATCTTCCGGCAGGAGTTCGGCCGGAAGATTCAGAAAGGCGCGGTTGCCTCGGACCAGGCGGGTCAGGGCGCCGTCGGTGATCATGCCCAGCACGCTTTGCAGCAAGGTCTTGTCGTCGCCGTTCTCGCGCGGGAACAGGATTTCGTAGGCGTAGAGTTCGCGTTCGCGGTTGAGCAGCGGTACGCGCAGCACGGGCAGCGGAGGCGCGGCGTCTTCGTAGAGGCTGGACTTGCGGACAGCGGTGTCGCGGGCAGCGGGCGTGGAAGGGGAACTCATGATCGATCCGGCATCGCATGTGACGGTTGAGCGGGCCGCGGCCGACGACACGCTGGAAAAACCTCCGCTTGCGCGGACGGCGTGGACCTCAATTCGACATCAGGCCGCCGCAAGCGGACGTGAACGCGGGCTGGCGTGCAATCCGCCGCTGCGGTCATAAAGCCCGTTGCTGCCGTCCGCGCCGGTAAGCAGGGCCAAAGCGTGACGCACGAAATGCAGCCGCTGGCTGACGATGCCGCCGTTGCGCTGGTTCAGTTGATGGCAGTGCCGCAACGTCTGTTCGATGCCGCGCCACGCCGTGTCCGGCGGAGACTGGTCGAGCGGCGGCTGCTGAAGCAGCAGGCGGCGTTCCGCGTCCAGTTTTTCGAGCTGATGCATGAGCGTCTGCTTGCGCCCGCCCGCGCGATCGAGCGCGTCGATGTTGCCGGTGCCCAGGGCATCATGCTCGGCTTCGAGCGCTTGCACGAGCAGATCCAGAGCCAAGCGCATGTCGCCCTGCAAGGTCGCCAGGGCTTCGACGCACTCCGGGAGCGGCGGCGAGGTCATGACTTGCTCGGGCCACCCAGTTGACGCTCCATGGAAATCAGGCCGTCCGCAATGCGGCCAGCGTTGACCTTGTAGCTGCCGTCGGCCAGCGCCTGCTGCACGCGCGCCACGCGTTGCGTGTCGACGCTGCTGGAACTGGTGCGGGAGGCTTCCTGCAAGGCTTTGGCCGAATCGGTCAGCTTGAGCTGGTCCTCGGACTTGGCGGCGGGCGCGCTGGAGCCGCCCGCGGCAGCGGAAGCGTCCGCTGTCTGGCTGTTGCCCGTCTGACCAGTGGCCTGCGGGACGATCGGCAAGCCGTTGTTGGAAATGGTCGTGTTCATGCGTCCGTTCTCATGCGAGTGTGGCCCTGTAAGCCCTGCATCGGCGCGATGCAGGGAAACTTTAGGGGCTGTGAATAAAATGTGGAAGCCGTGGCCGGTCTCATGGCAGCGCCTGCACCACGCCGGGGGCGTGGACCATGGCGTCGATCACCCTGCCCGAACTTTCGTTGCGCACCCGCAGGCGGGCGCCATTGTCGCCGCTGCCCAGCGCGATGCCGTCGGCCCGCACCACGATGCCGTCCAGATTGGCCTCCACCACGACATGGTCGCCGGCGCGCACCATGTTCCGGCCGCCGAGCGCGGCCGGCGTGACCACGCTGCCGCTGGGCAGGCCGCGGGCCAGGGTGCGCCCGTCGGCCTGCGCGAGATTGTCGAGGTAGCCGTAGCCCAGCCGGGTCACGTCGCGTTGCTCGGCATGCACGTCGGTTGGGCGCAGGCCGTCGCCGCGCAGCAGCGGGCGGTTGGTGACCAGGACGGAACGGTACAGTTGCATGCGTACCGGCACGCGTACCGTCCAGCCGCCGGCTTGCGGACAGCGCACCGGGACACTGAGGTCGGGAGCCGCGCGAATGGCGTCGTTCAGCGCGGCGCGCAACGGCACGGTGCATGGCGTGAAGTGCAGGCGCGGGTCCAGCGGCGGCACTTCGACCACCACGCGACTGCCCGGCAGGTCGAAACGGGCGAGTACGGCTTGCCGGGCGGCATCGGCAATGGAGTCCGTGGCGAGGCACACGCCCGGCCAGGTCAGGACGAATCCCGCCAAGGCGAGCAGGCGGCCGGCGCTGGCGCGATTCGGGTTCACGCGTCCGCCAGCAGCTTGTCGAGCTGCGCAAGCAAGGCGTCGCGGGCGGCATCGACCTGCGGGGGCAATGCCGCGGCCTGACCGGCATCGCCATTGCACAGCAACGCGATGAAGCGGGTGCCCAGCTCGCACAACTGCTCGCTGGCCGTGACGAGGCCGCCGGCTGCCGGGTGCAGTGCGCTCAACCGCTCGGCGCTGGCTCGGATGGCGTGGGTGTCGAACCAGCGGCGATCCACGGCCGCCGGTTCCAGCAGTGCGAGGTCGACGGCCAGGCGCAGGTTGAGCGAGGCCTCGCGCAGCGTCAGGCAGAGGCTGCCCGTGTCGTTGCCGCTGATGCCTTCCAGCCAGTCCAGGCTCAGCCGGTGGGAGAGCAGGGCGGCGCGCTGCAACGAATCGGATTGGCGTCGCGCCTCGCCGGCGCGGCGCTGCAGGGCGCCCAGCGCAGACTGCACGTTGGTGGCGCGCGTGTGCTGGGCGTCGTGGTTCTGCTGCAGCTTCTGCACGCGATCCGTGGCGGTGCGCAGCGCCTGGCTGCCGGATTCCAGCGTGGCGCCCGACTGCGCGGCGCCGGCCTGGGCGCGGTCCAGCTGCTGCAGGCTGTGCTGCACATCGCCGTTCAGCTGGGTGGAGAAGTCGCCGATGGAAACGGTGACGCTCTCGATTTCCGCCGTGGTGAGCGCGGTTTTTTCCGCCAGTTGCTTGACTTCGTCGGCGACCACGGCAAAGCCGCGGCCTGCCTCGCCGGCGCGCGCGGCCTCGATGGCCGCGTTCAGAGCCACCAGGTTGGTCTGGTGGGCGATCTCCTGCACGGAAGAGGTGAGCTTGCGGATCTGCTCGACCTGCTCGGCCAGCTTGCTCTGGTTGCGATTCATGGCCGCCAGTGCGCTGCGCAGCAGCCGCAGCTGGCCATCCAGCTCGCTGACCGAGCTGCCGCCGCTGCGGCTGGCACTGGCTGGCCTGTTCCAGTTCGGCGCCGACCTGCTGCAGGGCCGTCGAGATGCTGGCGCTGCCCTCCGTCAAGCGATCGACGCTGCTGCGGCCTTCGATCGCGGCCTTGTCCAGGGCGGATTGTTCCCGTGCGAGCTGTTGCACGGCGTTCAGTACGAGGCTTTGTTGCTCCACGGATTGCAGCGCCACGGTGGCCGGCGGCCGGCTGGCCACGCGGGCCAGCAAGGGCGCCAGCGTCTGTGCGGTGCGCGGATGCGCCCGCCGCAGCGCGGCCAGCCGCGTCTCATCGCCGGCGGCGGCGGCTTCCACCAGGGGGGCGAGGTGCTGATTCCAGATCAGGCTCATGAGGTAAAAGTCACCTTGTGTCGTGTGGGCGGTGGGCGATAGCAGAGGAATGCATCGTCCAAAACCGCCTAATCTTGAGAAAGCAATCGACGTGCCACCGAGAGAGGAAGGCCGCATTCAAGCGGCCGGCGGCGTGGCCGATAGCCTGCGCGTACGGCCGCTGTGCCGGCAAGTCACTCGCGAGGAGTCCGCATGGGCGGCACGCTGCTGGAAAAGGTGGAGCAACATACCCGGCTGGCCGGCCACAACCGTGTGGCCATGCTGCTGTTCCGCCTCGGCGACGCGCAATTGTTCGGCATCAACGTGTTCAAGGTGCGCGAGGTGATGCGTCGTCCGCCGCTGGAACGCATGATGGGCATCCACGAGCTGCTGGCCGGCAGTTGCGATTACCGCGGGCAGACCATCCCGGTGATCGACCTGGCCGCCGCGCTGGGCTATCCGCCGCTGCGCGACGATCCCTCGGCGCACCTGATGGTCACCGAATTCAGCCGTTCGGTGCAGGGCTTCCTGGTGGCCGACCTGCAGCGCATGGTCCAATGCGACGGCGACAAGATGGCCGCGCCGCCGGCCGCGCTGGGTTTCGGCAACAAGGTCAACGCGGTGACCCGCGTGGACGGCGCCCTGCTGTCGGTGGTGGACGTGGAGCAGGTGCTGGCCAGCATCGACTCGGCGCCGGCCGATCTTTCCGCGCAGATGCAGCGCCTTGCCGACGCGCGCCAGCTGTCGCCGCGGCGGGTGATGGTGGTGGACGATTCGCTGATCGCGCGGCGCCGCCTGGTGGCGCTGTTCAAGCAGATGAGCATCGAGTGCGTGGTGGCGCAGGACGGCCGCGAGGCGCTCGACAAGCTGCGCGAGCTGGCCAAAGGCGACCCGGAGGACGGCGTGAAGCTGGTGGTGTCCGACATCGAGATGCCGCGGCTGGACGGCTATGCGCTGACCCGTGCGATTCGCGAAGCGCCGGAACTGTGTCGACTGAAAGTGGTGTTGCACAGCTCGCTCAGCGGCGGCTTCAACGAGGCGATGGTGAAGGAAGTGAAGGCCGACGCCTTCGTCGCCAAGTTCCAGCCCGATCTGCTGGCCCAGGCCGTGTTCGAGCTGCTGCCCACGGATGCGGCGGCCGGCTGACGTTCCGACGTCGGCGCCGGGAACGCGTCAACAAATCGACTTCTCTGCGGCGCCGCCAGTGCGGCGCCATGGCCCAGCCCCCGGTAACCCAGGCGTGGCAAGGGTTTCAGCATAGTGGCATGCAACTTGCCTCCTGCTCCGTGCGGCCAAAGCACGCGGAGCAGACCCCATGAATCCCATCCCGCAAAACCTGTTCGGCATCCACTCCCAGGCACTGGAGCTGTGGCAGCGCCGTGCCGAAGTGCTGGCCAACAACCTCGCCAACGCCGACACGCCCGGATACCTCGCGCGCGACATCGACTTCCGCAAGGCCTTGGCCGCCGCCGGCGGCGGCGCCAACGGCGGCCCGCTGCCGCTGGAAATACCCACGCAGGGACAGATCGGCGACGCGGCGAACCGCGGGCCGGGCGGCGCGGCGCTGGAATACCGCGTGCCGACGCAGCCCAGCATGGACGGCAACACCGTGAACACCCAGGTCGAGCAGGCCGACTTCGCCGCCAACAGCGTGCACTACCAAGCCAGCCTCTCCTTCATCACGGCGCAGATCCACATGCTGCGCACCGCCATCACCGGAGGCCAAAGCTGATGTCTTCGCTCTTTTCCGTCTTCAACGTGGCCGGCTCCGGCATGGCGGCCCAATCGCTGCGGCTCAATACCGTGGCCAGCAATCTCGCCAACGCGGACAGCGTGTCTTCCACGCCGGAGGGCGCCTACCACGCGCGCGAACCGATGTTCGCCGCCGTGCATACGCAACAGCTCGCCAAGGCCGGCGAGATCGGCTCCAGCGGCGCCGATGCCGACGCCAGCGAGGGCGTGCAGGTGCTCGGCATCACCGAGAGCCAGGAGGCGATCCCGGTGCGCTACGAGCCGGGCAATCCGATGGCGAATGCCGACGGCTATGTCTACGGCAGCAACGTCAATCCGGTGGATGCGCTGGTCAACATGATCTCGGCGTCGCGTTCGTACCAGAACAACGTCGAGGTGATGAATACGGCCAAGCAACTGATGACCAAGACCTTGACCCTCGGCCAGTGAGTTCCATGCCATGACTACGATCAACACCACGGCAGCCAACGCCGCCTCCAGCACCGCGGCGGGCAGCTCAAGTTCCAGCAGCACGTCGAGCGCGGTCAGCAACGCGCTTGGCAGTTCGTTGAGCCAGGCCGACTTCCTGCAATTGCTCACGGCGCAGCTGCAGGCGCAGGACCCCACCAATCCGATGGACAACACGCAGTTCGTGTCGCAGCTGGCGCAGTTCAGCCAGCTGGCCTCCACGCAAAGTCTCAACAGCACCGTCAACGGCCTTTCGAGCCAGGTTTCCAGCGCCATGCAGACCTCGCAGGTGCTCGGCTCGGTCGATCTGGTGGGGCGCAACGTGTTGGTGCCGTCGGACAACCTCAGCTACGCCGGCAGTGCGGTGAGCGGCGCCGTGGGCGTGAGCAATGCTTCCAACGACGTGCAACTCGTCATCAAGGACGGCAGCGGCAAGGAAGTGCGCACGATTGACCTGGGCGCCCAGCAGCCGGGCCTGGCCAACTTCAGCTGGGATGGCAAGGACGATGCGGGCAACGCCGTGCCGGCAGGCAGCTACACCATCGCCGCGGCCGACCAGGGCGGCAATGCGCTTTCCACGTATGCAAGCGGCTCGGTAAGCGGCGTGGGATACGGGGGCTCCAGCGTAGGTACGTATGTGCAGGTGAACGGCGTGGGCGGCGTTCCGCTCAGTTCGATCGCGCAGATCAATTGATCGCCGACCAACATTTCCAACGAGGAACGAAACATGGCTCTCAATCAAGCGCTCAGCGGCCTGAACGGCGCGCAGTCCGATCTCAACGTGATCGCCAACAACATCGCCAACGCCAACACCACCGGCTTCAAGGGATCGCGCGCGGAGTTCGCGGACATCTACGCGGTGAGCGGCGTCAACCTCAGCGCCACGGCGGTGGGCAGCGGCACGCGCCTGACCGAGGTGGCGCAGCAGTTCGCGCAAGGCGACATCCAGACCACCGGCAACAGCCTCGACATGGCGATCAGCGGCAACGGTTTCTTCGTGGTGAACACCGGCAACGGCTATGCGTACACGCGCGACGGCGCGTTCCAGCAGGATGCCTACGGCAACGTGGTCACCGAGGACGGCTACAAGGTGCAGGTCTATCCCTACAGCACCGCCAGCGGCAGCGTCGACACCAGCACGCTGACCGACCTGAACCTGGTCACCGCGCAGAGCGCGGCCACGCCCACCACCACGGCCACGATCACCTCCAACTTGCCGGCGAACTCCACGGCGCCGACCTTGGCCTTCGATCCCACCAATCCGGCCACTTTCAACAACTCGACCACGTTCACCGTGTACGACAGCCTCGGCACCTCGCACCAGGCCACCGTCTATTACGTGAAGACCGGCACCAACACCTGGGACGCGAACCTCTACGTGGACGGCCAGTCCGCCGGTACGCAGGCCTTGACCTTCAGCTCGTCGGGTACGCTGACCACGCCGGCCAGCGGCATCGTCACCTATAACGCGTTGAACTACGGCAACGGCGCGAATGCGCAGGCGCTGTCGGTCAATTTCAGCCAGACCACGCAGTACGGCACCGCCTACGCCGCCGGCACCATCAGCCAGAACGGCTACACCGCGGGCGCGCTGGCGTCGATCGACGTCGACAACAAGGGCATCGTCACCGCCAATTACTCCAATGGCCAGAGCAGTGAGCTGGGCCAGCTGGCGATGGCCAACTTCCAGAACCTGCAAGGCCTGACCCAGCTCGGCAGCGCCAACTGGGCGTCCAGCACGTCCTCGGGTACGGCGGTGATGGGCACGGCCGGCAGCGGCCAGTACGGCACCATCCAGTCCGGCGCGCTGGAGGAATCCAACACCAGCGACACCACCGCGCAGCTGGTCGACATGATCCAGGCGCAGCGCGACTACCAGGCCAACGCGCAGGTGCTGTCCACCGACAACACGCTGGCCACCACGCTGTTCAACGCCGTATCGCGGTAAGCGGTAACCCGCCGAGGTAAAACCGTCATGGATCGTTCCCTCTACGTTGCGATGACCGGGGCCACCCAGGCCATGCAGGCCCAGGATGTGGTGAGCCACAACCTGGCCAACGTCTCCACCACCGGTTTCAAGAGCGAGCTGAATGCATTCCAGAGCCTGCCGGTGTTGGGGCCTGGGCAGCCCAGCCGCATCAATGCGGTGGCGCGTGGCCTGGGTCGCGACGAAAGCCAGGGGCCGATGCAGCAGACCGGCCGCGCGCTGGACGTGGCCGTGCGCGGTCCGGGCTGGATCGCGGTGCAGGCGCCGGACGGCAGCGAGGCCTACACGCGCGCGGGCAACCTGCAGCTCACCGCCGACGGCACGCTCACCGACGCCGAAGGCGACCCGGTGATCGGCAGCGGCGGTCCGATCACCATTCCCGACAGCGCGAAGATCGTGATCGGCGGGGACGGCACCATCTCCGCGGTGCCGCTGGGGCAAGGGCCGAACACGCTCACCCAGGTGGACCGCATCAAGCTGGTCAACCCCGATCCCACGCAACTTTCCAAGGGCGCGGACGGCCTGTTGCACCTGGCCGGCGGCGCTACCGCCGACGCCGACCCCGCCGTGCAGCTGGCCTCGGGGACGCTCGAAGGCAGCAACGTGAACCCTTCGGCCGAGCTGGTCCGCATGATCACGCTGTCGCGCCAGTACGACATGCAAGTGCGATCGATCAAGACCGCCGAAGACGACGCCGATTCCAGCATCAAGCTGTTGCAGGCGAGCTAACCCGACATACCGCTACGGAGCTTTCTCATGTTCTCCTCACTCTGGATAGCCAAGACCGGACTCGACGCGCAGCAGACGAATCTGGACGCCATCTCCAACAACCTGGCGAACGCCAGCACCACCGGCTACAAGTCCTCGCGCCCGGAATTTCAGGACCTGATGTACCAGAACCTGGGCCAGCCCGGCGCGCAGACCACCGAGCAGACGCAGTCGCCCGTCGGCCTGCTGATGGGCACCGGCGTGCGCGTGGTGGCCAACGAGAAGCTGTTCACCCAGGGTGCGATCAGCCAGACCGGCAACGCCCTGGACGTGGCCATCCAGGGGCGCGGCTTCCTGCAGGTGACCATGCCTGACGGCACCACCGACTACACCCGCGACGGCTCCCTGCACCAGGACGCCAACGGCCAGATCGTCACCGCGGACGGTTACCCGATCGAACCGGCGATCACCCTGCCGCAAGGCGCGCAGAGCATCACCATCGGCACCGACGGCACGATCACCGCCACCGTGCCGGGGCAGGCCGCGCCGCAGCAGGTGGGCGTGCTGCAACTGGCCGACTTCATCAACCCGGCCGGCCTGCAGCCGGTGGGCCAGAACCTGTATCAGGAAACCGCCTCCAGCGGCACGCCGCAGACCGGCCAGGCCGGCTTGAGCGGCCTGGGCACCCTGCTGCAGGGCTCGCTGGAGTCGTCCAACGTCAACGTGGTGGAGGCGATGGTGGACATGATCCAGACCCAGCGCACCTACGAGATGAACTCCAAGTCCATCAGCACCGCAGACAGCATGCTGCAGACGCTGACCACCAACATGTGAGGCCGGCCGTCGTGCGCATCACCGCTTTCCTTCCTAACCTGGCCATCGCGCTCGCGGCGCTCGCAGCGCTTGCGCTGCCCGGCTGCGCCGTCCTGCAGCAGCAGTCGCGCGACGATGCGATGTGGGCCGCCACGCCGCCGATGCCGCCCGTGGCCGCGGCGCCGGTGGACGGCTCGATCTACCACGACGCGCAGAACATGGAGCTGTTTTCCGACCCGCGCGCGCACCGCATGGGCGACATCCTCACCATCGTGCTGGAGGAAAACACCCAGGCGGTGAAGAAGGCCAGCACCAGCACCAGCAAGACCGACAAGGACACCATCGGCGCACCCTCGCTGCTCGGCAAGACGTTCAACAGGGCCGCCGTCGGCATCAACAGCGACCGCAGCTTCGACGGCAGCGGCACCAGCAGTCAGAGCAACCAGCTCACCGGCAACATCACCGTCACCGTGGTGCAGCGCCTGGCCAACGGCAACCTGGTGGTGCGCGGCGAGAAGTGGCTCACCATCAACCAGGGCCAGGAACTCGTGCGCATCGCCGGCATCGTGCGCCCGCAGGACATCGGCCAGGACAACACCGTGCCTTCCACGCGCGTTGCCGACGCCAAGATCTACTACACCGGCCGCGGTACGTTGGCCGACTCCAATACGCAGGGCTGGTTGTCGCGCTTCTTCAACTCCAAGTGGATGCCCTTCTGATGAACGCCCAAGGTTCCGCCGCACCCACGGTTGCGGCAACGCGCGCAGAGGCGGAAGCGCATGGCGTGTCCGCCGTCTTTGCCGCCTGGCAGCGCGGCAGGATCGGGGCAGGGTGCCTCGCCGTGCTGCTGGTGTTTTGCCTCGGCATGGTGTTTCCGGTCCGTGCCGACAAGATCCGCGACCTCGCTTCGATCGGCGGCGTGCGTTCCAACCAGCTGATAGGCTATGGCCTGGTGGTGGGCCTGGACGGTTCGGGCGACCAGACCACGCAGGCGCCGTTCACCACGCAGAGCCTTGAAAACATGCTGCAGCAGTTCGGCATCAACGTGCCGGCCAACGTGAGCCCGCAGTTGAAGAACGCGGCGGCGGTGACCATCACCGCCGAATTGCCGCCGTTCGCCAAGCCGGGCCAGACCATCGACGTGACCGTGGCCTCGATCGCCAACGCCAAAAGCCTCCGCGGCGGCGAGTTGCTGATGTCGCCGCTGCGCGGCGCCGACGGCAACGTCTACGCGGTGGCGCAGGGCAGCGTGGTGGTGGGCGGCATCAGCGCGTCGGGCAAAAGCGGCTCCAGCGTGCAGAAGAACATTTCCGACAGCGGACGCATTCCCAACGGCGCCACGGTCGAGCGCAGCGTGCCTTCCTCATTCGCCTCCAGCGACAGCCTGCGGCTGAACCTCAATACGCCGGACTTCACCACGGTCTCGCGCATCGTCGACGTGATCAACCGGCTCTACGGCACGGGCACCGCGCGCGCGGTGGATGGCGGCACGGTGGACGTGCGCGTGCCGCAGGATCCCACCCAGAAGGTGGCGTGGCTGGGCACCATCGAGAGCCTGGACGTGACGCCCGGCGCGCCGCCGGCCCGCGTGGTGGTGAACTCGCGCACCGGCACCGTCGTGATCGGCTCGGACGTGCGCGTTTCCGCGGCGGCGGTGGCGCACGGCGCGATCTCCGTCACCATCGGCGAGCAGCCGCTGGTCAGCCAGCCGGCGCCGCTCAGCAACGGCCAGACCACGGTGGTGCCGTCCAGCAACGTGCAGGTCAGCGAGGAGGGCGGCCACATGTTCAAGTTCGGTCCGGGCGTGAGCCTGGACACCATCGTGCGCGCGGTGAACCAGGTGGGCGCCTCGCCCAGCGACCTGATTTCCATCCTGCAGGCGCTGAAACAGGCCGGCGCATTGCATGCCGACCTGGTGGTCATCTAGCAGGCCGCCGACGTGACCGACGCCGCCCTGTCCGCCAACGCCTCGCTGAGCACCTGGACCGACCTGTCCGGGTTCGACCAGTTGCGCGCGGCGGCGCAGCGCGACGGCAAGGCCGCGCTGCCCGCGGTGGCGAAGCAGTTCGAGGCGCTGTTCACCCAGATGATGCTGAAGTCCATGCGTGAGGCCAGCGACAGCCTCGGCGATGCGATCGGCGACAGCGACGCCGGCAAGGCCTACCGCGACCTGTACGACCAGCAGCTTGCGGTGACCCTGTCCCAGGGCGGCAAGGGACTCGGCATCGCGCAGATGCTGATACGCCAGCTCGGCGGCAAGGCCGCGCCGACGCCGGAGGCGGGCAAGTCGATCGGCGGCATCGGTTCGCCCATGGCGGCCGGTGGGGCGGACGATCCCGACGGCATCGGCGATCCCACCCAGTTGCCGGCCACCGCCGACCAGTTCCAGCGCCGCCTCGCCGGCGTGGTGGAAGCGGGCCGCGAACTCGGCCGCAGCGCGATGAAATGGCTGCCGCAGGACGCGCAGGAGTTCGTCCGCGCGCTGGCGCCCTACGCCGAGGTTGCCGCGCAGAAGCTGGGCCTGTCGGTGCGCACCGTGCTGGCCCAGGCGGCGCTGGAGACCCAGTGGGGCAAGCACATGCCCCGCGCCGCGGACGGTTCCACCAGCTTCAACCTGTTCGGCATCAAGGCCGGCAGCAGCTGGGAAGGAAGCAAGGTCAGCGTGCCCACGCTGGAATACGAGGACGGCGTGGCGGTGCGGCGGCACGCGCAGTTCCGCGCCTACGATTCGCCGGCGCAGTCGTTCCGGGACTATGCCAACCTGATCGCCAATGATCCTCGATACGCCGGCGTACGTGGTCATGGCGACGACGTGCACGGTTTCGCCAACGCCCTGGTGCGCGGCGGGTACGCCACCGATCCGGGGTACGCCGCCAAGATCGACGCCGTCGCCAACAGCCCGCAGATGCGCGAGGCGCTGGCGGCCCTAAAGATTACGTCCGGCCTGCCGAACCAGTAGCCGTATTCCGGAGGTCTCGGCCATGTCCAGCCTGTTAAATATCGGTGTCAGCGGGCTCAACGCAGCCCAGCTTGCCTTGCAGGTCACCGGCAACAATATTGCCAATGCCAGCACCGCGGGCTACAGCGAGCAAAGCGTCCAGCAAGTGGACATGGTGGGCCAGAACAACGGCCGCTACACCATGGGCACGGGCGTGGACGTGATCGGCGTGCAGCGCGCCTACAGCCAGTACCTCACGCAGGCGCTGTGGAGCAGCAACAGCGCCATGCAAGGCGCTACCGCCAACAACAGCCTGGCCGCCGCCCTCAACGGCCTGCTGCAGAACAGCGGCAACCTGCAGAGCGCGATGGACAGCTTCTACGGCGGCTTCAACGCCGTGGCGAATGCGCCGAGCGACCTGTCCGCGCGGCAGGCGCTGCTCGGCGACGGGTCCACGCTCACCGCCGCCTTCAACACCTTCGGCCAGCAGCTCGACCAGCAGCGGCAGCAGATCAACACCCAGATTTCCGATACGGTCGGCAACATCAACACGCTGGTCCAGCAGATCGCCACGCTCAACACCAGCATCAGCCAGGCCGGAAGTTCGCAGCCCAATGCCCTGCTCGACCAGCGCGACAGTCTGGTCAACCAGCTGGCGGGCGACACCGGCATCTCCGTCGCCGCGCAACCCGACGGCACGCTGAGCATCTACAGCACTTCCGGCCAGGTGATGGTGAGCGGCAGCTACTCCTACGGCTTTCAGGTCGGCAGCAGCCCCTACGACACCAGCACCACCGACGTGCTCAACGCCAGCGGCACCGACATCTCGTCGAGCCTCACGGGCGGCACGCTGGGGGCGCTGCTGTCGTATCGGACGAACACGCTCGATGCGGCGCAGAACCAGCTGGGCCGCACCGCGCTGGCCGTGGCGCAGGGCGTCAACGCGCAGCAATCGAATGGCCTGACCCTGACCGGGGCCAACGGCAAGCCGATCTTCGTGGTGCCGTACCCGAGCGTCGCCGCGATGAAGGCCAACATGGGGAACGCCACGGTGAGCGCCAGCGTGAGCGACATCGCCTCGCTCACCAACAACAACTACATACTCACCTATACCGGCAGCAGCACGGCGCCTTCGGCCAACGGCTGGTCGCTCGCCACCACCGGCGGCAACTCGGTGGCGCTGACCGCCAACGCCAACGGCACGTTGTCGGCGGACGGCCTCACCTTCACCGTGTCCGGCGGCGCACAGGTGGGCGACAGCTTCCAGATCCTGCCTACCCAGAACGTGGCCAGCGGCATTTCGATGGCCACCAGCGATCCGAAGGCGATCGCGGCGGCGGCGGCGCTGGTCGGCAAGCCCGCCACCGCGAATACCGGCGGCGCCACGGTGGATTCGGTAAACGTGACCGACAACACCAACAGCAACGTGTTTTCGGGCGCTACCGTGACGTTCGGCGCGGGCGGCAACTACACCGTCACCGACGGCGCGGGCAATACCACCACCGGCACGTATGCCAGCGGAACGCCGATCCAGTTCGACGGCTGGAGCATGAGCCTCAGCGGCACCCCGTCCAGCGGCGACAGCTTCACCGTCGCCGAGAACAGCAGCGGCCTGAACGACAACACCAACGCGCTGGCCCTGGCCGGTCTGGGCAACGTGGGCATACTCGACGGCGGCAAGACCACCACGGTGGGCGCCTACGCCGATCTGACCAACCAGATCGGTCTGGCCGGCAGCATGGCGGCCAGCAACCTCACCACCCAGACCGGCCTCTACAACCAGGCGACCAGCGCGCAGCAAAGTCTGGCTGGCGTCAACCTGGACCAGGAAGCGGCCAATCTCATCAAGTACCAGCAGGCCTATCAGGCCTCGGCGCAGGTGATTTCCTCGTCGCAGACCCTTTTCTCCAGCCTCATCTCCGCCCTTCAGGCCTAGTGGGAGCCCGTCCATGATCCGTGTTTCCACCAGTTGGATGTATCAGCAGGCGCTGAGCTCGATGCTCAGCCAGCAGGCGTCGGTCGCCAGCACCCAGAACGAGATCAGCAGCGGCCAGCGCATCAATCTCGCGTCCGACGACCCGGCCGGCGCCACGCAGGTGGTGTCGCTCAACCACGTGTTGGCGAACAACGCGCAGTACACCACCAACATCAACAACGCCAATGCGAGGCTCTCCGTCGAGAGCAGCACGCTCGACTCCTTCAATTCGCTGCTCAACCAGGCCCGCTCCATGGCGATCCAGGGCATCAACGGCACGCTGTCCGCATCCGATCGCCAGGACATGGCGGCCCAGCTCGTGCAGATCCGCGCGCAGCTGGTGCAGCAGGCCAACACCGCCGATGCGAGCGGCGACCCCTTGTTCGCGGGAACCACGACGACGACCACGCCGTTCGTGCTCAACAGCAATGGATCGGTGACCTACAACGGCAACGACGCCAACCAGATGGCGACGATCGGCAACGGACTGAACATCCCCAACAGCGACAACGGCGCGGGGCTGTTCATGAATATCCCGCAGGGCAACGGCTCGTTCGTCGCCAGCGCTGGCGCCAACAACACCGGCACCTTGCTGGTGGGCGCCAACAGCGTTACCGACGCCAATGCCTGGAACGCGGCAACCGCATCCGGCCCGGTCGACTACACCATTTCCTTCGATGCGGCGGGCAACTGGACGGCCACCGACGCCGGCGGCAATACGGTGGCCACGGGCGCCTACCAGAACGGGGGCAGCATCAGCTTCAACGGCATGAGCCTCGCCTTGAGCGGCACGCCCAGCGCCGGCGACACGGTGAGTGTGCAGTCCGGGCAGACGCAGGACGTGTTCTCCACCTTGACCAACATGATCAACGCGCTGAATGCGACCAACACCAGCAACACGCAGCTCAGCAATGCGTTGACCCAGCAGATGTCGTCGCTCGATCAGGCGCAGAATCAGGTTTCCGCCACGCAGACCGACGTGGGCGGCCGCCTGAACCGCCTGACCCAGCAACAAAACGCCTACAGCGGCCTCACGCTGACCTACCAGACCGTCCTCTCCGGCGTGCAGGACACCGACATGGCCAGCGCCATCAGCCAGCTGCAGCTGCAGACCACCGCGCTGCAAGCCTCGCAGCAGATGTTTGCGAAGGTGCAGGGGATGAGTCTGTTCAACTACATCCAGTAATTGCGCCAGGGTCCTCGCGCCTGCACGGGCAGTTCGACTTTCCTGCCGACTGCTTCGTGCTCGACATCAACCAGGGCTGCTCGGGTTTCGTGCTGGGTTCGCAGGTGATGGCGAACTGGTTGCGCGCTTCCGGCGGGCAGGGCGTGCTCGCGAATGCGGATACCTATTCGCGGCTCATCCGCCCGGACGATCTCGCCACGCGCATGCTGTTTGGCGACGCGGCGGCGGCCACGCTGTACTCCACCCGGCCCGGCGGCCTGCGCATCGTCGATTGCCGCAGCTATGCCGACGGTTCGGGCTACGACGCGTTCGTGGCCCGCGGGTCCGCCTTGCGCATCGATGCGCAAGGGGCGGCCGGCATCTGCATGGACGGCCCGGGCATCCTCAATTTCGCGTTGCGCAAGGTGCCGGAGGCGATGGCGCATGCGCTCGACGCGCAAGGCCTGGCCGCGGAAAAGCTGCGCATGGTGCTGTTCCACCAGGCCAACAGCTTCGTGGTGGGTCAGCTCATGCGCAAATTGAAACTGGCCGAGGAGCAGGTGCCGCAGAACTGCGCGCACCTCGGCAACACCGTTTCCGCGTCGATTCCCTTGCTGCTGCTGGAACAGATGGACAAGCTGCGTCCGGGCGACCTCGTGCTCGCCGTCGGCTTCGGCGTCGGCCTGTCGTGGGGCACCTTGCTGCTGGAACGGGTGGCCGACGCGCGCGCGGGGTGACCGGCCGGCTGCGGCCGGAGCACTTCAGGCGTGCTCCGGTCCGTGCCGTGGCGGTTCAGTCCGGCAGCCAGGCGTCGCGCCAGGCGGCCAGGTTGTCGCCGGTGAGCATCCAGTCGCGGTGCACGACGTCGCGCAGCGCGTCGCCCATTTTCGCGGTGGCGTCGAGGTCGCCGGTGTGCATGCGGATCGCATCCATCCAGTCCTTGTAGCGGTTGTTGCGCACGCGGGTCACCGGCAGGTCGCCGCGGTAGCAGACGATGTCGCTGCAGATCACCGGGAAGCCGCAGGCGCCGTATTCGAGCAGGCGCAGGTTGCTCTTGCAGGCGTTGAACAGGTTGTCCTCCAGCGGCGCCAGCGCCAGGTCGAGATCCAGCGCCGCCAGCGTGGCCGGATATTGGCCGATGGGTACGCCGTTGTGGAATTCGTGCACGTAGGGGCGGAGTTTCTCCGGGCACATGCCGAAGAACACCCACTCCACTTCGTCGGCGAGGTCGCGCACCACGTCGGCGATCAGCTCCAGGTCGCCGCGGTGGCTGCTGCCGCCGCCCCAGCCCACGCGTGGCTTGGCGGCCTTGCGGCGTTCGCCGCGCAACCCGCCCCACCATGGCACCGGCAGGCGGTTGGGCGCTACGCGGATGTCGTCGTGCAGGCCGGCGAACGCTTCCGCCAGCGGCTCGGTGGATACCACGAAGCGATCAGTGAGGCTCACCGCCTTGCGCAGCGATTTCATGATGTCCTTGGGGATGTCGGAGCGGTGCACGCTTTTCAGCGGCGCGTTCGGCAGGTAGTCGTCCAGTTCGTAGACCTTGAACGCGCGACTGAAATCCCGGTAGTTCTGCAGTATGCGCAGTTGCCCCGCGGTGGTCTGGCGCTGGAGGACGATCGCATCGGGCGCAAAACGCTCCATCGACACCGGACTGAGGTGCGTGCTGCTGACGATGCCTCCGGCCAGATCCTCGCGCTGCATGGCGCGGAAGGGCTCCATGATGCGGTAATGGCCGCAACCGGCTTCGTCGGCGGCGATGCAGAAGAGATTCGGCAGCAGCGGCCGCTTGAACGGTTGCCAGGCCTGCGCGCGCATCGCGTCGAGGTCGAAGCCCGGACCGTCCAGGCTGAGGTTGCGGTTGTAGGCCGGGTCGTCGGCCAGCAAGGGCAGCCACTTGCGGTACATCGCGGCCTGCTCGGCGCGGAAGCGCGCGGTCTTGGCTTCGCTGGCGGTCTTGTCGACCTTGTTCTGGCTGACGCTGCCCTCGTGCATCAGGCGTGCGTGGGGCGTCCACACGGTGAGATAGCCGGCCTGGTGCGCCTTCAGGCAGAGGTCGACATCGTTGTAGGACACCTTGAAATCGTCCGCGTCCAGGCCGCCGACCTCGTCGAAGACCGATTTGCGGATCATCAGGCATGCGGCGGTGACCGCGGTGTAGTTCTGGTCGATCTGCAGGCGGTGCATGTAGCCGGTGGCATCCATCGCCTCGCCGATGTAGGGGTGGTCGGCCGGGCCGCGCAGGCCCAGCACCACGCCTGCGTGCTGGATGCGTCCGTCGGGGTAGTGCAGCTTGGCGCCGACGATGCCAACTTCGGGCCGTTGCGCGTGATTGAGCAGCGCCTCGATCCAGTCGTCGTGCAGGATCGCGGTGTCGTTGTTGAGCAGGATCAGGTATTCGCCGCGCGCCTGCGCGGCGGCGAAATTGTTGATCGCGGAATAGTTGAACGGTTTCGGCCAGCGCAGCACGCGCAACTGCGGATTGTTCAGGCGCTCGATGCCGTCGAGGTAGGCGCAGGCGGCGGGATCGCGGCTGTCGTTGTCCACGATCAGCAGTTCGTAGTTTGCGTAGCTGGTCTTGGCCAGCAGGCTGTCGATCAGGCCGTTGAGCATCGGCAGCTGGTCGCGCGTGGGGATGATGATCGAGACGGGCGGCCGGCGCTCGTTGAGGTAGCGCACGCGATGGATGCCGGTGGCGGCGTCGGTGTCGATGCCGTGGGCGATGCCGAGGCGTTCGAGATGGCCGGCCACGACGGCCGCGGAATGCTCGCGCACGCCCGGCAGGGCGAGCCATTGGCCGAACGGCAGGCTGGCGTGGTACAGCACCTCGGCCAGATGCCCTACCGATGCCAGCCCCTGCCGCTCGATGCAGCGGAACACGAAGTCGTAGTGGGCGAGCTGCCCGTGTCCGTCGTCCAGTCCGCCGTGCGCGACCAGCGCCTCCCGGCGCATGGCCAGGGTCCGGCCGAGGTAGGGGTAGCTGCGCAGCATGTCCAGATTCAAGTCAGGCTTGAACACCGGCTGCTCGTAGCCTTCGCCGGTGCGCGCGTCCTCGTCGAGGTAGCAGCAGGCATGCTCCGGCTGGCGGGCGGCATGGTCCGCCAGCAGCAGCAGCGCATGCGGCGCGAGCGCGTCGCCGGCGAACAGCGGGAGCAGCCAATCCGCGTCGCTGGCCGCCGCGAGTTCGTTGATGCGCGCGGCCCAGTTGCCGCGCACGGCCTGCACGTCGGCATGCAGGGCTGGGACGTCTTCGTGGTCGGACAGCACGGTGACGTGCACGTCGCCGTACTGTTGCCCGGCGAGGCTGGCCAGGCTGTCCTGTACGCCGGTCGGGTCGCCGTCGGCGTCGATCACCAACACCTGTATCTTGCACGGTGCCAACCGGGCGCTTGCCAGCGCGGCATGCGAAGGCGGCAGGCTTTGCGGCTGCAGCCATTGGCGGTACTGCTCGCCTGGCGTTGCCGGCCGGTGGGTGATGGTCAGTTGGGCCGTCTTGTCGAGTACCGACGCGCGGAAGTAGTTGCCGTGATGGATGGCGGTGGTGGAGTTCAGATAGGCGTGGGTCACGCCCATGGAAAGCAGGCGTTCGTAGGCGTCCCAGTCGCCCGGACAGCAATATTTCCAGTTGATGCCGATGCCGCGGAAGGTCTTGAGGCCGGCGTGGTAAAGGCTGCCGATGCTGGAGATTCCCCCGAGTTGCGGCGTGGGATCGCCGACGATGCCTTGCACGTTGCCGTCGTCGTCGAGGAAGCGGACGTTTGCATGCACCCACTCGACCCGTTGGGTGCGGGCCATGTCCAGCAACGAGGACAAATGGTTTGGCAGGTACTCGTCGTCGTCGTTGAGCGCGGCGATCCACGAACCGCGCGCCACGCGCAGTCCGAAGTTGTAGGGCTTCGTACCGGCGACGTACCACATCGGCGCCTTCATCGCGGGGTATTTGCCGCGGCGGCGCAGGTTGTGGAAGCGGATGCGCGGGTCCGTGGTTTCGGCTTCGCGCAGCAGGTCGGCGTGCTCCTCGGCCATGCAGTCGCCGACGATGAGCAGTTCCCAGTTCGGGTAATCCTGCCGCAGCACGCTGGCAAGCCCGCGCTCGATGAAGGTGCGGGCCCGCTGGTAGGTGGGGACGATGATCGAGATCAGCGGCTGCTCGCCGTAGGCTTCCTCGTAGCGCGGGCCGTTGCGCACGCGTTCGAGCCGTTCCGCATCATGGCGCCTGTACCGGGGTTTTTCGCGCAGGGCGTGTTCTTCGAAGAACTGCTGCATGAAGTCGACGCGCTGCTGCAAGGCGTCGATTTGCTGCTGCATGGCCTGCTGGAGCGTGTCGGATATCGGTTCGCTGTTTGACATGATTCGAGAATACTTTGCCTTCGTGGCGTCACGGGCCGGCCTGGCGCAGTGCCGGCCGGTGCCTTGCGAGTCGTGCTGACAGTACCGGCATCGCCGGTTTTCCGTCGGCTTATGAACAGCTCGGGGGAGGCCAGCAAACATGGTGCCAACCTGCCGGACCGCACCTCGGGGACGCCGGCGCGCACGTGCGAAGGCGGCGCATGCGCTGCCCGGCACGCCTTGCCTTGAGGGCTCGGCATCGACGCGGCGCACATTCCATGCCAACCAAAAATAGCGCTCAAGAAGCCTGTGCCGGCGCCGAAACTCCCCTTGAGGCGGTTGGCACTCCGGTCTAAGGGGCACCGCCGGAGAACGCATCCGACAGCTTCAAGACCGATCTTTTCAGGAGACACCCCATGGCACTGGTTATCAACACCAACATTGCTTCGTTGCAGGCGCAGAACAACCTGACGACCTCGCAGAACGCATTGAATATGGCTACCGAGCGCTTGTCCTCGGGCCTCAAGATCAACAGCGCCGCCGACAACGCGGCGGGCTACGCGATCGCCAACCGCTACACCACCCAGATCGGCGGTCTGCAGCAGGCCAGCTCCAACGCCTCCGACGCCATCAACCTGGCGCAGACCGCTGGCAGTGCGCTGGATCAGGTCACCTCCAACCTGAACGCCATCCGCGACCTGGCCGTGCAGGCTGCCAACGGCACCTATTCCGCCACCGACCGCGCTTCGATGAACGCGGAAGTGCAGCAGCGTCTGCAGGAAATCAGCCGTATCGCCAACCAGACCACGTTCAACAACGCCAACATTCTGAACGGCGCGCTGGGCAACACCACGTTCCAGGTCGGCGCCAACGTGGGCCAGACCATCAGCGTGAACCTGCAGACCAACGTGCAGGCTGCCGCGATGGGCGGCATCGGCGCTTTCGACTCGGCCAACCTGAGCGGCGCCTTCGTCACCAGCGGCGCCTCGCCGGTCGCCACCGGCCTGAACATGAGCTCGATCACCATCGCCCTGACCGGTTCCGACGGCGTGGGCAGCAGCGTCACGCTGAGCGGTGTCGCCACCAGCGCGCAGGCGCTGGCCGATGCCATCAACACCCAGACCAGCGGCGCCGTCAACGCGGCGGTCGATGGCAATGGCGGCATCAACATCTTCACCAGCACCACCACCACCAGCTTCAGCGTTTCGGGTGGCGCGTTCGATGCGGCCTCGGCGGGCGGCGCCAGCGCAGGCCTTGCGGTGAACGCCAAGACGGGCGGTGTGGCAGGCATTGCATCGGGCAGCTACACGGCCGGTGCCACCATCACGGCCGCGGTCAGCGGTTCGAGCGGCATGCTGGCCAACGGCGACGTGAACACCGTCAGCGACGCCAACGCCCTGATCGCCCAGGTCGACTCCGCGCTGTCCACGGTCAGCAATTTCGCTACCCAGCTCGGCGCGGTGCAGAACCGCTTCCAGTCCACCATCGCCACGCTGGCGGCGCAGACCACCAACCTGCAGTCTTCGCAGTCGACGATTCAAGATGCCGACTTCGCAGCCGAAACGGCGGCATTGAGTCAGGCCAGCGTGCTACAGCAGGCGGGTATCTCGGTTCTGGCGCAGGCCAACTCCAACCCGCAGATGGCGCTGAAGCTCCTGCAATAACCGCGGCAAACGAGGAACTGCCCGCACCGCGCAATGCGGGCGGATCCCCCGCCAATGGCGACCCGGAGCCGGGTCGCCATTGGTGCGAGGCTCCCCGGTAAAGCCCATGCGGTTGGCGTGAGTTTTGCCTGTGAACCTTGGCAGTGAGTCTGGGTATTCCCGCCGGGCGGGATCAGATCGTTAGCAAGGAACACTTCCATGACTTCCATCTCTGGCATCGGCTCGACCCCGTCCACTGGCAATTACAGCGGTAGCACCAGTGCCAGCAGCGGCACGAGCAGCACCGGCTACACCGGTTCCAGCGGCAGCAGCGGCGCCAGCTCCGGCAGCTACAGCAGCCTGGGAAGCAGCGCCATCCTCAGTTCGCTGGGCGTGGGTTCCGGGCTCGACGTGAATTCCATCATCGACGCGCTGGTGAATGCGAAGGCCGCCGGCCCGCGGCAGCAGATCAGCAACCAGACCACGCAACTGCAATCGCAGGAAGCCGGATTGACCGCGCTCAGCAGCGCGCTCGGCTCCATGCAGGATGCGCTCACCACGCTGGGCAGCCTCACCACGTATAGAACGTATACGTCCACGCTCAGCAACACGGCCGTAGGCACCGCCAGCACGCAGTCGAGCGCGCAGCCCGGCACCTACAGCCTGGTGGTGAACAACCTTGCCACGGCGCAGAAGCGCGTCAGCAGCGCCTATGCCTCGGGCGCTGCCGTGGGCGACGGAACTTTGACGGTGACCGTCGGCGGCAACACGATGAACATCGATGTCGGCTCGACCGACTCGATCAGCAACATCGCCGCGGCGATCAACGGATCCAGCAGCAACCCCGGCGTGCAGGCCACCGTGGTCAGTGGGACCAACGGCGCGCAATTGCTGCTGACTTCCACCAATACCGGCGTGGCCAACGGCTTCACCGTTTCCGCCAGTTCCGGCAGCAGCAGCGGCCTGACCAGCCTGGCCAACACGCTGAACACGCCTGGAAGCAACGAGGCCACCGATGCCAGCCTGAGCATCGACGGCATCGCCGTCACCAGCGCAAGCAACACGCTGAGCAGCGCCTTGCCCGGCGTCACGCTGACCCTGGCCGCGGCCGGTTCGACCACCCTGACGGTGGCCCAGAATCCCAGTGCGGTGAGCACGGCGGTGAACAATTTCGTCACCGCCTACAACAGCTACGTCTCCACGGCGAGCACGCTGAACAGTTACGACCCGACCACCCAGCAAGCCGGCGTGCTGCTGGGCGACGCCACCTTGATGTCAATACAGAGGCAGATCAACGGCATCCTCAGCGGCGGCGTGGCGGGCAACAGCATCGGCTCGCTGGCAGCGCTGGGCGTCACGCGCAACGCCGACGGCACGCTCAGCGTCGACAGCAACCAGCTGAACAATCAGCTGCAGACCAATCCCGGCGCCGTGCAGAGCCTGTTCGCCGGGAGCAACGGCTACGCCACCACGCTCGGCAGCGCGCTGAGCAGCTTCACCGGCAGCGGCGGCATCATCGCCTCGCGCGTCAACAGCATCCAGTCGCAGCTCACCAACCTGAGCCAGGAACAGACCGCGCTCACCGCGCGCATGACCGCCTACGCGACCCAGCTGCGCCAGCAATACACCGCGCTGGATACGTTGATGTCGACGCTGAAAAACACCAGCAGTTCGATCACCACATCGCTGAATGCGCTGCTGAACAACAACTCTTCTTCGAGCCACGGTTGACGGAGTTTCGCTCATGACGAATGCCTACATGCGCCAGGCCAGCGCGTTGTACCAGCAGACCGGTCTTGCAGGTCGCGTCGAAGGCGCCGATCCGCATCAGTTGATCGCCCTGCTGCTGGATGGCGCGATGGAGCGCATCGCGCAAGCGCGGGGGCACCTGTATCGCGGCGACGTATCCGCCAAGGGCGCGGCCGTCACCAAGGCGGTGGCGATCGTGGGCGAACTGCGCGTCAGCCTGGACCACAAGGCCGGCGGCGAGGTGGCGCAAAGGCTGGATTCGCTCTACGACTACATCACGCGCCGCCTGCTGTTTGCGCAATTGAACAACGACCAAGAGGCGCTGGTCGAATGCATGGACCTGCTGGAGCCGGTGCGCAAGGGCTGGAACGGCATTCGTGACGGCTACCTCGCCAGCCGTACCGGAAGCGCCGCATGAGCGAAGACCATGCCTCGCTGGAACGAGCGCTGGAGGTCAGCAACGACATGCTGGCGGCCGCGCGCGAAGGCCGGTGGGACAGTCTGCCGAGGATGGAGGTGGAGCGTGCGCCCCTGCTGCGAGCCACTCACCCGCGCGACGACCGCAGCCGCGAACTGCTGGAAAAGCTGCTGGCCTGCAACGAGGAAATGCTGAGCCTGGCGGCGTGCGCGCGTGCGCAGGTCGCCGACGCCTTGAGTCGGCACGGCTATGCGCATCGTGCTTTGAACAGCTACGTCGGCTTGGGTCGGTGACGTAACGTCCGTAACGGATGCGGGCATCGGAGCGCTGCGGGTTTTCCCACCGCCGCGTGGCGGAAGCGCCGGGCAAGCGCCGGGGCGTCAAGAATTTGATGCATGGGTCGTTGCCGCACGATGCGGCGGAGCTTGATCCGCGGCCGATTGACGAGCATCTTGCTGCATCGGCAGCGCAAGCCGATTTTTCGGATCACATCAACGCGGAGCCGCCATGACCGCCAGCAGTTGGGACGCATTCGAGCAACGCCTCAGCAGCGAGGAGCGGCTGCATGCCGACTGCGAGCCGTTGGAGTGGCCGCCTTCGCAGGAGCTGCAGCAGCGGTTGGCGGATCGCAATGCGAACGTGCTGGCGACGCTGGCTTCGCTGGAAGAGCGCCGCACCGATCACGGCGACGAGGAAAGCCCGCTGATGCAGGAAATCCTCCGCATGGACGCCAAGCTCACCGCGCTGGTGGAAATCGTCAACCAGATGCTGGCGCCGACCGCTTCGCTGCCGCCGCGCCAGGCGCTGCGTTTCAACGCGGTGGGCGCTGTGCTGCCCACGGAGATGGTGCCGGCGGGCGAAGGCATGCTGCTGCGCATACGCTTCGACGCGTGCCGCAGCCTGCCGCTGGAATTGCCGGCGCGCACGGTGCGCGTGCTGGAGCGCGGCCGCAGCTTCGTGGAGTTCACGCTGCACGGAGATGCCATAAGTGACGCAATTGAGCGTCTCGTGTTTCGCCATCACCGACGCAAAGTGGCAGGTGCGCGTCAGCAAGTTGGCTGAGGCCACGATGGCATATGTGACGGGCATCACACCTGCGGAAATCGCCAAAAAAACATCTCTCCATGCGTTGCAGGGAATGGACTAGTCAGGGCTCTGGCGCTTGTTCCGCAAAAAAGCCATACATGGCATGTGTTTTCATGCGGGCGTTACATGAAGCGGCTTCGCGGGCACGGCGTGAGTGCGCCGTGAATTCGTCGCCATTGACGTTTTGTTGTCGCGCGCTTCGTCAAAGTTGGCCTCGTTGTTGCTCGTCGTTCAGTGCGCCAGTGACGGAATGCTGGCACTGATGAAGCAACGTGCCTCGCAGGATGCCCAGGGGTGCGTGACGTGTTTAAGGAACAGGGGCAATGCACAAGTTCGATTTTCTCGTCATCGAGTCCAACGCGACTCGTGCAGAGGCAGTGATGTCGGCCCTGCACTTTCTCGGCTACCACCCGCAGCGTGCGGTGGATTGCCTTGGCGTCGAAGAAATCAGCCACGCCTGGCAAGGCGTGTACGTGGGCAGCGACAGCGACGAAGCCATGGTGGAGCGACAGCTCGGCCTGCTCGGCGCCGCCGCCAAGCGTGCGGCCATGCTGGTGGCCGCCGATGCCCCGTTGGCGGCGCATTACGTCAAGGCCGCCGCGCCGCGCGCAGCGCTCGTGGACGTGCCCCTGCTGTACGAACAGATGTCTGAGGCACTGCGCGGCATCCATGCGCGCATGCTCGGCGGCCACGCCGGCGCGTTGCGCTTCGTGGGCCATTCGGCGCCGATGGTGCATCTCAATGCGCTGATCCGCCAGGTGGCGCCGTTCGATTCCACCGTGCTGGTGCTCGGCGAGTCGGGCACCGGCAAGGAAATGGTGGCGCGCGCCATCCACGAGCAGTCGGCGCGCCGCGACAAGCCGTTCGTCGCGATCAATTGCGGTGCGATCCCTGCCGAGTTGCTGGAGAGCGAGCTGTTCGGGCACGAGAAAGGCTCCTTCACCGGCGCCATCAGCGCGCGCAAGGGCCGCTTCGAGCTGGCCGAGGGCGGCACCCTGTTCCTCGACGAGATCGGCGACATGAGCCTGCCGATGCAGGTGAAGCTGTTGCGCGTGCTGCAGGAGCGCGTGTACGAGCGCGTGGGCGGCACCAAGACCCAGCGCTGCGACGTGCGCATCATCGCCGCCACCCATCGCAACCTGGAGAACTCGATCGCCGAAGGCCGTTTCCGCGAAGACCTGTATTACCGCCTCTCGGTGTTCCCGCTGGAATTGCCGGCGTTGCGCGAGCGGCTGGAAGACCTGCCGGTGCTGATCGAGGAGTTCAACCAGCGCCTCGCGCGCCGCGGCCTCGACGTGGCGCGCTTCAGTGCGGGCGCGATGCAGGCGCTGAGCGAGCATGCCTGGCCGGGCAACGTGCGCGAGCTGGCCAACCTGGTCGAGCGCATGGCGATCCTGTGCCCGCACAGCGAAGTGCGCGTCAGCGAACTGCCATCGAAATACCGTCGCGTGCCGGTCGGCGAGGAAGTGCGCGGTTCGGCCCTGCTGGCCCTGATGGATGCGCCGACTCCGGTGATCGGCGCGATCGGCTTGCAGGTGGCGGACGAGGCGCAGCGCCTGCTGCCCGAAGAAGGCATCGACCTGAAGGACCATCTCGCGGAGATCGAGGTGGGACTGATCCGACAGGCGCTGGACATCACGGATGGCGTGGTGGCGCATGCCGCGCGCCTGCTGCACATGCAGCGGACCACCCTGGTGGAAAAGCTGCGCAAGTACGGCCTGCAGGCCAACGGCATGGCGGCCTGACCGCTTCCATGCGCCGGGCGTCCCGCTCGCGGGACGCCTTGGCAAGCGAACCGTCGCGCATCGCATGCGCCTTCTCAACCCCGAAGCACAACCGCGACAGTCATGGCACGGCTCGTGCATTTGCCTCGATGGAAACCGTCGCGTGACGGGATTCCGTCTTCCGTCCATCACAGTGGGGCCGCGCCATGAGCACCATCGACATCAACAACCTGCTTGCCCAGATGCGCCAGATGACGGCGCAGACGCGCTTGCCGGAAGCCGCGGCGCAAACGCAGCCCGGCGGTGGACAGACGGACTTCGCCACGCTGCTGCGGCAGTCCATCGCCGCGGTGGGCGACACCCAGATGCAAGCGGGACGGATGGCCGCCAGCTTCGAGCGCGGCGACCCCGGCGCCGACCTCGCCAAGACCATGATCGCCGTGCAGAAGGCCGACCTTGCGTTGCGCACGACGGTGGCGGTGCAGAACAAGCTGGTAGGCGCCTACCAGGACATCATGAACATGACGGTTTGACCGGCCTCCGATCAATCATCGCGCAACCCTGACCGACGAGCAGCAGCATGGCCGACAACGCCATCGCAACGACCGGTAGCGACAACGCCGGCGTGCGCCTTGACCCCTTCAAGCAGATCGCCCGCACGCCTGCGGCGCGCCAACTCGTCCTGCTGGTGGCGGTGGCGGCGGCGGTGGCGCTGGGCGTGGCGGTGGTGCTGTGGTCGCGCGGTCCCAACTACGGCCTGCTGTATGCCGGGCTGGACCAAAAGGACGCCGCCGCGATCACGCAGGAACTGCAAGCCAACGGCACCGCGTACAAGCTGGGCAGCGACGGCACCTCGATCATGGTGCCGGCCGCCGATCTCGGCGCGTTGCGCCTGCAGCTGGCGTCGAAGGGCCTGCCGCAGGGCAGCGCCGCGCTCGACACGCAGTCGGCCAACGATTCGCCGTTCGGCATGAGCGACCTCGCCGAACGCACGCGCTACCAGCAAATGCTGGAAAGCGACCTCGGCTCCACCATCGCCTCGCTGCAATCCGTGCGCGCCGCACGCGTGCATCTCGCCTTGCCCAAGCCGTCGGCCTTCATCCGCGACAACCACGAGGCCAGCGCCTCGGTGCTGCTCACGCTTTATCAGGGCCGTTCGCTGGATGCGGGGCAGGTGGCGGCCATCGTGCATCTGGTGGCCGCCAGCGTGCCGGGGCTGGACCCCAGCCAGGTGTCGGTGGTCGACCAGCAGGGCCAGCTGCTTACCGGCAGCGCCGACACGCCCGGCAGCATCAGCGACAACCGGCTGCGCCTGGCCACGCGCATCGAGAACACCTATGCGCAGCGCATCGAGGATTTGTTGACGCCGCTGGTCGGCCCCGGTCGCGTGCATGCGCAGGTCAACGCGGATCTGGATTTCAGCCAGACCGAGAAAGCCACCGAGACCTACGACCCGGACAACCCCGCGCTGCGCAGCGAGCAGGTCAGCAGCGAGCAGCGCACCGGCAGCGGCGCGGCCGGCGGCATACCCGGCGCGCTCAGCAACCAGCCGCCGAAGACGGTGGCCCAACCCACCGCCGCCAAGCCCAACGCCGGCGCGGCCGCCACGCCGGGCAGCGCCACCGCCTCCTCCTCCAGCAGCGGAGGCGAAAGCTCCAGCAGCGCCACGCGCAACTACGAACTGGATCGCACCATCAGCCACGTCAGCGACCCGGCAGGCCGGCTGGACCGGCTCACCGTGGCGGTACTGGTGGACGACAAGCTGGTGACTGCCGCCGCGGCCGCCGGCGCGAAGGCCGGGCAGAAGGAAGTGCCGTTCACCCCGCAGGAATTGCAGCACCTCACGGACCTGGTGAAGAACGTCGTGGGCTTCGACGCCACGCGCGGCGACAGCGTCAGCGTGATCAACCAGCCGTTCCACCGCAACGCCACGCCGGAGGCCGAGCCGTCGGTGCCGCTGTGGGAACGCCCCGGCATGCTCGATCTCATCAAGCAATCCCTCGGCATCCTGATTGCGCTGGTGGTGGCGTTCGGCCTGCTGCGGCCCTTGCTCAAGGGGCTGCTGCGCAGCGCGCCGGACAGGTCCGCCGCACTGCCGGCGTCGGTGCCCGGCGTGTCCGTGCGCGTGGGCGACGACGAGCCGCACGCGCGGGAACTGGGCCAGCACGCCGCACCGCCGGCGCATGCCGCGCGGATCGACACCACGCCTTCACAGGCCTACGAGCAGCGTGTGGGCCAGGCCCGCCGCATGGTGGGCGAAAACTCCAAGCAAGTGGCGCAGGTCGTGCGCAACTGGGTGAACGAAGATGGCAACTAACCGCCACGATGCACCCGTCACCGGCGCGCAGCGCGCGGCCATCCTGCTGCTGACGCTCGGCGAGCAGGACGCCGCCGAAGTGCTCAAGCACCTGAGCGCGCGCGACGTGCAGTCGGTCGGTACCGCGATGGCGGGGCTCTCCAGCGTGTCGCGCGAGCAGGTCGAGCAGGTGCTCGACAAGCTCGACGAAGACATGGGCATGCAGACCTCACTTGGCGTGGGCACCGAGGAATACATCCGCAAGATACTCACCAATGCGCTGGGCGAAACCAAGGCCGGCGGCCTGATCGACCGCATCCTGCTCGGCCGCAGCAGCAAGGGGCTGGAATCGCTGAAGTGGATGGAAAGCCGCGCGATCGCCGAGATGATCAGCCAGGAACACCCGCAGATCATCGCGCTCGTGCTGGCGCACCTCGAGCCTGACCAGGCCGCCGAAGTGCTCGGCTACCTGCCGCCGCGCACGCGCAGCGACGCGGTGATGCGCATCGCCACGCTCGACGGCGTGCAGCCGCATGCGCTGAACGAGCTGGACGAGATCATGGAGCGCCAGTTCAACGGCAACACCAAGAAGCTCAAGTCCGCCAATGTGGGCGGGCTGAAAGCGGCCGCCAACATCCTCAACGCGATGGACAGCAACCGCGAGGCCGAGCTGATGACGGCGATCCGCAGCCATGACAGCGCGCTGGGCGGCCGCATCGAAGACCTGATGTTCGTGTTCGAAGACCTTGCCGACCTGGACGACCGCGGCATGCAGACCCTGCTGCGCGAAGTGCCGTCGGGCATCCTGATCACCGCGCTGAAGGGCGCCGAGCCGGCGATACGCGAGAAGATCTTCTCCAACATGTCCAAGCGCGCCGCCGACATGATGCGCGACGATCTGGAAGTAAAAGGCCCCGTGCGCCTTTCCGAAGTCGACGCGGCACAGAAGGAAGTGCTGGCCGCCGCGCGCAAGCTGGCCGATGCCGGCCAGATCAACCTGGGCGGCGGCGGTGGGGATGAGTACGTCTGATGGCCGCCGCGATCCACGATGCAGGTTCGGAATACCAGCGTTGGGAAATGCCCAACGTCGGCGACGACCCCGAAGCGGTGCCGCAGGCCGCCAACGACCTGCCGCCGTTGCCTACCGTGCGTGACCTCGAAGCGCTGGAACAGCAGGCGCGCGACGAAGGCCGCGCCGCCGGACTGGCCGAAGGGCGTGCGCTGGCGCAACAGGAGCTGCTGCAGCGCCTCGCGCAGTTCGATGCCCTGTGCGAGGCGGCGGCGCGCCCGCTGCAGGCGATGGACGAGCACGTGGTGCACGAGCTGGCGCAACTGGCGATGGTGGTGGCCGGCCGCGTGGTCGCGCACGAACTGAAACTGTCGCCCGAGCTCATTGCGCGGGCGGTGCGCGAAGCAGCCGGCGCGCTGCCGGCGAATACCCGCGAACTCCGCGTGCACCTGCATCCGCAGGATCTCGCCCTGCTGCAAAGCCTGGGGCAAGTCGAGAAGCACTGGCAGCTGCAGGCCGATCCCGCGCTGGTGCGCGGCGACTGCGTGCTGGAAAGCGAACACTCGCGGCTGGACGCGCGGGTGGAGACGCGGCTCGCCGCGATGGCCGATGCCGTGCTTGGCGAAGCCGGCGAAACGCACGGTGGCGAGCCATGATCCCCGCCGGCGATCCGGTGGCGCAGCGCGGGCGCTGGCAAGAACAGATCGCGCGGAAATCCGCGCGCGCCGAAGCCGCGCGCATGCTCACCGTCGAAGGTAGCCTGCGCCGGGTCGTTGGCCTCACCCTCGAAGCCGAAGGCTGCGAAGCCGCGTTGGGTGCCCGCTGTCTGGTCGATACTGCGGCCGGCGGCCAACTGGAAACCGAAGTGGTGGGCTTCGCCGACGAACGCCTGCTGCTGATGCCGGTGGGCGACATGCATGGCGTGCTGCCGAATGCGCGGGTCCGCCCTTGCGCGCACAACGGCGGCCTGCCGGTGGGCGCGCACCTGCTGGGCCGCGTGGTCGGCGCCGACGGACTGCCGCTGGACGGCCATGGCTCGCTCGACCTCGACGAACATGCCGCGCTGAAGAACGAGCCGATCAACCCGATGGCGCGCAAGCCGATCGACGCGCCGCTGGACGTGGGCGTGCGCGCGATCAACGCCCTGCTCACCGTGGGCCGCGGCCAGCGCATCGGCCTGTTCGCCGGCTCCGGCGTGGGCAAATCCACCCTGCTCGGGATGATGACGCGCTACACCAACGCCGACGTGGTGGTGGTGGGCCTGATCGGCGAGCGCGGCCGCGAAGTGAAGGAATTCGTCGAGCACACCCTGGGCGAAGAAGGCCGCCGCCGCGCGGTGATCGTCGCCGCGCCGGCCGACGCGCCGCCGCTGAAGCGCCTGCGCGGCGCGCAATACGCCACCGCCATCGCCGAGTGGTTCCGCGACCGCGGCCAGCGCGTGCTGCTGCTGATGGATTCGCTGACCCGCTACGCGCAGGCCCAGCGCGAGATCGCGCTGGCGATCGGCGAGCCGCCCGCGACCAAGGGCTATCCGCCGTCGGTGTTCGCGATGATGCCGGCACTGGTGGAGCGCGCGGGCAACGATGCCGAAGGCAAAGGATCCATCACCGCGTTCTACACCGTGCTCACCGAAGGCGACGATTACCGCCACGATCCCATCGCCGATGCGGCGCGCGCGATCCTGGACGGCCATATCGTGCTCTCGCGCGACCTGGCCGAAGCCGGCCACTACCCGGCCATCGACATCGAGGCCTCGATCAGTCGCGTGATGCCGCAGGTGGTGGAGCGCGTGCACCTGCAGGCGGCGCAGCGTTTCCGCCGCGTGTACTCCGCTTACCGCCAGCAGCGCGACCTGATCGCGGTGGGCGCCTACCAGAAGGGCTCCGACCCGCAAGTCGACCAGGCCATCGAGATGTGGCCCCAGCTGCGCGACTTCCTGCAGCAAGAAGTGGACGAGCCGGTGACGCTGGCCGCCGCCGTCGAACGGCTCGCCCTCATCGCCGAACGGGTGACCACATGAACTCGCGCTCCAAGCGCCTGCAACCCGCGGTGGACCAGGCCCACCAGAGAGCCGAGGACGCGCTGGCGAAATTGGCGATCCAGCAGCAGGCGCTGGCCAAGGCCGAGCAGCAACTGAACGAGTTGGAGCGCTACCGGCGCGAATACGCCGAGGCCGGCGCGGGCGCAGTCAGCGTCACCGCGCTGCTCAACCGGCAGCAGTTCGTCGCGCGCATCGACCAGGCGATTGCCCAGCAGGTGGTCGAGGTGAGCCGCCAGCATCGGCGGCTCGACCAGGTGCGCGACCACTGGCAACAGGCGCATGCGCGCGAAAGCGCGCTGGGTACCGTGGTCGCGCACCACCAGGAACACGAACGCCGCGCCGAGGAGCGGCACGAACAGGCCGAAATCGACGAACGCATGCAGCACCGGCGTCCGCGCTGAAGCGCACGACCGTTGCCTGCACAGGAGCTCCGCCATGCCCGCACCCGCCGTACTTCCGTCCTTGCCCGCCACGCCCAGTGTGCTCAGCGCGCCCGCCAGCGCGCCGGGTGGCGATGCCTCGCCCAGTCCGTTCGACCAACAGCTGCAGGCCGCGCGCAGCGCGCAGTCCGGCGACGCACCGTCATCGGGCGATGCACAGAACACGTCCGGCAGCCAGGCCGGTGCGAGCGGGCAAAGCGATGGCTCTGCCGCCGGTGCCGCAGGCAAGCCCGAGCAGGAGTCGAACATGTCCACGCAGGCTTCGTCCATGGCCGCGTCCGCTGCGAACAAGGCATCTTCGCTGGGTGCATCCCCGGCCGCCGCGGCGCAGGCCGAATCCACATTGATCGGTACCGCCCTCGCCATGGCGCAGGCGGCACCGGCCGCCTCGGCTGCGGATGGGTCGGCGGCTGACGTCGGCGACAGCGCAGCCGGCAAACCGGCGACAGACTCGAAGACAGACGCATCCCTCGACGAAGGTGCCGCCTCGCTGGCGGGGGCGATGCTTGCCATGCTCGGCCAGGTCACCGGCACGGCCAAGGGTGCGCCGGGCGAAGCCGATGGCGGCAAGGTCTCGGCGGACGGCGCAGGATCGGGACGCGGCCATGCCGCTGCCGTGCTGCAGGCGGCAGTGCAGGGCGGCCAGGCAAGCGGTGCCGGTACGGCGAACGACACGGCCATCGCCGGTCTGGCCAATGCGTTGGGCGCCGCCACTGGCGCACCTGCAGCAGCCGGTGCCGATACCGAGAAGGATCGCGCGCTCGATGCCTTGACCCAGGCGACCTCGGCGTCGCCAGCTTCCCTGCCGTTTTCGGCCACGGCGCCGGGGCAGGCCTCGGCCGTGCCGCAGCTGCAGCTGTCGGCGCCGCCCGGCAGCACCGCCTTTGCCGGCGACCTTGGCCAGCAGGTGGTGTGGCTCAGCCAGCAGGGCGTGCAACAGGCGAAGGTACGCCTGCATCCGGAGGATCTGGGCTCGCTCGACGTGAAACTCAGCGTGAGCCATGGCCGCGTGGACGTGGTGTTCAGCGCGCAGCATCCCGCCGCCGTGACCGCCGTGCAGCAAAGCCTGCCGCAGCTCGAACACATGCTGTCGCAGCATGGCCTTGCGCTTGGCCATGCCGAGGTGGGACAGCAGCAAAACCAGGGCAACGGCCACGCCCGCGGCGACGGTCATGCCACCGGCGCCGCCGACGAAGTGGGCGAGGCGCAAGGCACGGCCTCGTCGCTGGCAGTCGCCAGCCGTGTCGGCCTGCTCGACGCATTCGCCTGAAGCCGCAGCGATTCCGTGCGGGCCGCATCATGCGTGCGGTCACCGCACGACGACGCGTGGCGTTCGCCATGCGGCGCAGGCCGCGCCGGCGAGCAGCGCAGACGCCAGCTTCATCCCGATTCCGCTTACATGGTGGATGGTGCGACGGCGGCGCGACGTGCTTCCGGCGCGCGTCAAGAAAGCGCCGCCATCAAGAGGCCTGCATCGCCGCGCGCTGTCGCACCAGCCCGCGATAACCCCGCCGCGCCATGCGGAAGCCGATGTTCCGCAGTCCGGTTTTCTTTGGCATATGGATTGCTTCCATCGTTTCATTCAACACGGTAACTCGAGGTTTTCATGTCAGACGAGGAAAAGGCGGCACCCGCTGCACCCGCGGCCAAGTCGCGCAAGCCGTTGATCGCGATCGGCGTGGTGGCCGTGCTGGCGATAGCCGGCGGCGGCTATTTCTGGAAGGCGCGGAGCGCGGCGCATCCGCAAGACCAGGCCCAGCACGAAGTGTCCAAGGTGGATCTCTATCTGCCGCTGGAGCCGGCCTTCGTGGTGAATTTCAAGGACGGCGATTCGCTGCGCTACCTGCAGGTGTCGGTGACGCTGATGTCGCACGACCAGAAGGCGATCGACGCGGCGAAAGGCGCGGACCCGGAGATCCGCGACGCGCTGGTGTCGCTGTTCAGCAACCAGGACTACGCGGTGATCGTCACGCCTGCCGGGCGCCGCAGCCTGCAGGACAAGGCACTGGCGACCGTGCGCAAGATCGTCAAGGCGCACACCAACGGGCAGTCCGACATCGAAGCCTTGTACTTCACCAGTTTCGTGATGCAGTGACGGAGGCGCCGCGCGCATGAGCGACCTGCTTTCCCAGGACGAAATCGACGCACTGCTCGACGGCGTGACCGACGGCGCGGTGGAGACCGGCAGCGACCAGCCGCTGCCTCCCGGCGCGGTGCTGTCCTACGACTTCACCCAGCAAGACCGCATCGTGCGTGGGCGCCTGCCCACGCTGGAGATGGTCAACGACCGCTTCGCGCGCTATTTCCGCACCGGCCTGTTCGGCGTGCTGCGCAAGACCTGCGAAGTTTCGGTGCTGGGCGTGAAGATGGTGAAGTTCGCCGAGTACGTGCACGGCCTGGTGGTTCCCACCAATCTGAACCTGGTGAGGATCAAGCCGCTGCGCGGCACCGCGCTGGTGGTGTTCGAGCCGCGCCTGGTGTTCAGCGTGATCGACAACTTCTTCGGCGGCGACGGCCGTTTCCATGCGCGCATCGAAGGGCGCGATTTCACCGCCACCGAGAACCGCGTGATCCAGATCCTGCTGGCCGAGCTGTTCACCGCGATGGCCGAGGCGTGGGCGCCGGTGCTGGGGCTCAACTTCGAATACCAGAGCTCGGAGATCAACCCGCAGTTCGCCAACATCGTCAGCCCCACCGAGACGGTGGTGGTGTCGCGCTTCCACATCGAACTCGACGGCGGCGGCGGCGAGATCCATCTCACCATGCCTTACGCGATGGTGGAGCCGATCCGCACCCTGCTCGACGCCGGCGTGCAGAGCGACCGCGTGGACCGCGACGACCGCTGGGCGGAAATGCTGCGCGAGGAAGTGCTCGACGCCGAGGTGCCGCTCAGCTCGGAGCTGCTCGACATCGAGATCACGCTGGGCGACTTCCTGCGGCTGCGCCCCGGCGACGTCATTCCGATCCAGTTGCCCGAACTGTCCACCGTGTATGCGGAGGACGTCCCGTTGTTCCGCGGCCGCTACGGCCAGGCCAATGGCCGCAATGCCATCCGTTTCCACACCCAGGTCGGCCGGCGCGATTTGCGCACCGCCGGCGACCAGTCCAGCCGAGAAGAAAACGCATGAACCAGTCCACTGAAGCGATGGCCGCAGACGCCGGCGAACGCGTCGAATTCGATTCGCTGCGCGGAGGCAACGCGGCCGGCCACGGCGAAGTCAATCTCGACATGATCCTGGACGTGCCGGTAACCCTGGCGATGGAGGTCGGCCGCACCCGCATCAGCATCCGCAACCTGCTGCAGCTCAACCAGGGCTCGGTGGTGGAGCTGGACCGCGCGGCCGGCGAGCCGCTGGACGTGTTCGTCAACGGCACCCTGGTCGCGCACGGCGAGGTGGTGGTCATCAACGAAAAGTTCGGCATCCGCCTGACCGACGTGATCAGCCCGGCCGAACGCGTGCGCAAGTTGAGGTAAGGGCGTGATCCGGTCTCTCCAGCTGTCCTGGGCGAGGGCATCGCGAACCGGCCGCCGGTTGGCGGCACTGGCGCCCGCCGCCGTGCCGGCGGCGGGCATCGACGTGGGCGGCGAACTGCTGCGCGTGCTGCTCAGCCTCGTGGCGGTGGTGGCGTTGATCTTCGCGGCGGGCTGGCTGAGCCGGCGCCTGCAGGCGCGCAGCCGTCCCGGCGGGCGGCGCATCCGCTGCATCGAGGCGATGGCGGTGGGCGCGCGCGACCGCGTGTTGCTGATCGAAGCCGACGGCAAGCGCCTGCTGGTGGGCGTGGGTCAGGGCGGCATGCGCACGCTGCACGTCTACGAAGGCGCTGCGCCGGTGGCGGAGGATCCGCCCAGCCTGCCGACGGTGCCGGATCTGGCCCAGTTGCTGTCGCGCTGGAGAGGCAAGTCGTGAGTCGCCGCGGTGCTTTTGCGCGAGGGTGGCTGATACTCGCCTTGCTGCTGTTGCCGATGCTGGCGTGGGCCGCGCCGCAGGCGGCGCGCAACGCCGCGCCTGCGGGCAGTGCGGCGCCGCTGTCGATGCCGGCCAGCCCGGCGGGCCTTGGCAACGCGGGCATTCCCGTGCTGACCGTGCGCAACGCGCCGGACGGCGCGAAGAACTGGACGCTGTCGCTGCAGATGCTGGCGCTGCTCACCGCGCTGACCATGTTGCCGGCGATCTTCCTGATGATGACGTCGTTCACCCGCATCATCATCGTGCTGGGCTTCCTGCGCCAGGCGCTGGGCACGCAGTCCACGCCGCCGAACCAGGTGCTGCTGGGGCTGGCGTTGTTCCTCACCCTGTTCGTGATGTCGCCGGTGCTTAACCGCTCCTACGTCGACGGCGTGAAGCCGTACATGGACGGCCAGATGAGCGCCGAGCAGGCCTTGCCGGCGGCCAGCGCGCCCTTCAAGCGCTTCATGCTCGACCAGACGCGCGAGGCCGACCTGCAGCTGTTCACCAAGCTGGCCGGCGAGCAGCCCTATGCCAGCAAGGCCGACGTGCCGTTCAAGGTGGCGATGCCGGCCTTCCTCACCTCGGAACTGAAAACCGCGTTCCAGATGGGCTTCCTGCTGTTCATTCCGTTCCTGATCATCGACCTGGTGGTGGCGAGCGTGCTGATGTCGATGGGCATGATGATGGTGTCGCCCTCGCTGATCTCGCTGCCGTTCAAGATCATGCTGTTCGTGCTGGTGGACGGCTGGACGCTGCTGCTGGGCACGCTGGCCGGGAGTTTCTACACATGACGCCCGAGTCGATCATGGAAATCGGCCAGCATGCGCTGTACGTGGCGATGCTGGTGGCCGCGCCGTTGTTGCTCACGGCGCTGGTGGTGGGACTGCTGATCGGCGTGATCCAGGCGGCCACGCAGATCAACGAGATGACGCTGAGCTTCATCCCCAAGCTGGTCGCGATGGCCCTGGTGGCGCTGATCACGGGGCCGTGGATGCTGCGCCTGCTGGTGCACTACACCGCGGAGTTGATCCAGGGCCTGCCGGGGATGATCCGGTGACTACGCTGGACGTGGCGCTGCTGGTGCCATGGATGAATCGTTTCCTCTGGGCATTGGCGCGGGTCGGCGGCCTCTGCCTGGTCGCGCCGGTATTCGGCGCCTCGGTGTTGCCGATGCGCGTGCGCACGAGCTTGGCGCTGCTGTTGACCCTGGTGCTGGTGCCGCTGGCGCCGAACGTCGCGGACGTGCTCGGCGCGGCGGGCATGGTGAACCTGGTCAGCCAGTTCGTGGCAGGCGCGGCGGTGGGTTTCGTGCTGAAGCTGGTGTTCGACGCGGTGGAATTCGGCGGCGGCCTGGTCGGGCAGAGCATGAGCCTCGGTTTTGCCGAGGTGGTCGATCCGCAGGCCGGCGGCAACGCCAACGTGCTGGGCCAGTTCTACCTGATCCTGGTGACCTTGCTGTTCCTGGCGATGGACGGCCACCTGCAATTGATCGCGCTGCTGGCCGACAGCTTCCGCCATGCGTCGCCGGATGCCCTCGCGATCGACGGCAACGGTTTGCACGCCGTGATGGCGTTCGGTGCGCAGTTGTTCAGCGGCGCGGTGCGCGTGGCCTTGCCGGCGATGACCTCGCTGCTGCTGGTGAACATCGGCTTTGCCGCGATCAGCCGCGCGGCGCCTTCGATGAACCTGTTCGCGGTGGGTTTTCCGATCACCGTGTCGCTGGGCTTCATCGCCTTGTGGTTGTCGCTGCGCAGCCTGCCGGGCGCGTTCGAGACCTTGCAGGGCGCCGCCTGGGACTTGATGCGCAGCCTGCTGGGCGGATAGGGCCGGTTCATGGCCGACGACAGCGACCAGGAAAAAACCGAACAGCCGACAGAAAAACGGCTGAAGGAATCGCGCGAGAAAGGCGAGCTTCCGCGATCGCGCGATCTTTCCGGCGCGGCGGTGGTGCTGGCCGGCGTGGCCGCCTTGATGGCCGGCGGCAAGGTGTCGTTCGAGCATGCGCGGAACATCTTCGTGCTGGGCCTCGGCTATTCGCGCGAGGCCTTGCTGTCGGACACCTTGCCCGGACGCGTGCTGCATGCCGCGGTGAGCGAGGCGTTGGCCTTGTTCGCGCCGGTGGCGTTGGCCACCGTGCTGGCCGCGCTGGCTGCGCCGCTGTTGCTGGGCGGGCTCAACTTCAGCACGCAGGCGCTGGAGCCGAAGTTCGACCGGCTTGACCCGATAGCGGGCCTGGGCCGGATTTTCGCGATGCGCGGCCTGGTGGAGCTGGGCAAGGCGCTGCTGAAGGTGGTGTTGATCGGTACCGTGCTGGCGCTGCTGCTGCGCCACTGGCAGGCCGGCATCCAGGCCACCGGGCGCGGCTCGGCGATCGACGGCATCGTGGAGGCGATGAGCCTGATGGGCCAGGCCGCGCTGTGGTTCGGCGGCATCCTGGCGCTGCTCGGCGGCATCGACGCGGCCTACCAGAAGTACGACCATAACAAGAACCTGCGCATGAGCCGGCAGGAGATCAAGGACGAGATGAAGGAAAGCGAGGGCAGTCCCGAGATGAAGGGCCGCATTCGCCAGGTGCAGATGGCGCAGGCGCGGCGCCGCATGATGCAGGACCTGCCCAAAGCGGACGTGGTGGTGGTCAACCCCACCCACTTTGCGGTGGCGCTGCGCTACGACGACGGCCGCATGGGCGCGCCGCGGGTGATCGCCAAGGGCGTCGACATGCTGGCCCAGCAGATCCGCCTGGTGGCGGGCAGCCACCGCATTCCGCTGGTCGAGGCGCCGCCGCTGGCACGAGCCTTGTATGCCTCCACGGAGCTGGGCCGGGAAATCCCCGCTGCGCTCTATGTGGCGGTGGCTCAGGTGCTCGTCTACGTCTACCAGCTGAAGCAGGCTGCGGCGCAGGGCGAGGCGCCGCCGGCCGCACCGAACCCCGAGGTCGATCCCGATCTGATGGGGCCTTATCGCTAACAGGCACGAGTCAAATCCATGACGGGCACGCAGGTACTGGGCAGTTTCAAGCAGCTGGCGCGACGGGGAGCCGGCGCCCCGATCATGATGCTGGTGATGCTGGCAATGATGATGTTGCCGTTGCCGCCGTTCCTGCTCGACATCCTCTTCAGCTTCAACATCGCGCTGTCGCTGGTGATCCTGCTGGCGGTGGTCTATGTGATGCGCCCGCTGGAGTTCGCCGCGTTCCCCACCGTGGTGCTGATGGCGACCCTGCTGCGCCTGGCGCTCAACATCGCCTCCACGCGCGTGGTGCTGCTGCACGGCCACGACGGCCCCGGCGCCGCCGGCAAGGTGATCGAGGCCTTCGGCGAGTTCGTGATCGGCGGCAACTTCGCGGTGGGCCTGGTGGTGTTCGCCATCATCACCATCATCAACTTCGTGGTGGTGACCAAGGGCGCCACGCGCGTGTCGGAGGTGACGGCGCGCTTCACCCTGGACGCGATGCCCGGCAAGCAGATGGCGATCGACGCCGACCTCAACGCCGGCCTGCTCACCCAGGAGCAGGCGCGCGAGCGCCGCCAGGAAGTGCGCGAGGAAGCGGACTTCTACGGCTCGATGGACGGCGCCTCCAAGTTCGTGCGCGGCGACGCCACCGCCGGCATCCTGATCCTGCTCATCAACATCGTCGGCGGTTTCTTCGTGGGCGTAATGCAGCACGGCCTGTCCGCCAGCGAAGCGGCGCACACCTACACCCTGCTCACCATCGGCGACGGCCTGGTGGCGCAGGTGCCGGCGCTGATGCTGTCGGTGGCCACCGCGATCATCGTCACCCGCGTTTCCAAGGCGCAGGACATGGGGCGCCAGCTGGCCCGCCAGGTGTTCGGCCAACCGCGCGCGCTGGCGGTGGCGGCGGCGGTGCTGATCGCCATGGGCCTGGTGCCCGGCATGCCCAACCTCGCCTTCCTGCTGTTGGGCAGCGTATGCGCGGGTGCGGCATGGCTGCTGTTCAAGCGCCAGCGCGAAACGCGCGAGCAACTGGCCGCCGGGCCCGCCGCGGCGCCGGCCGCCGCCGCGCCCGCCGAACGCGTGGAGCTGGGCTGGGAGGACGTCGCCACGGTCGATCCGCTGGGGCTGGAAGTGGGCTACCGGCTGATCCCGCTGGTGGACGCGCACCAGGGCGGCGAGCTGATGGGGCGGATCAAGTCGGTGCGCCGTAAGCTGTCGCAGGAACTCGGCTTCCTGATACCCGCGGTGCATATCCGCGACAACCTCGACCTCGGCCCGAACGCCTACCGCATCATGCTGATGGGCGTGCCGATGGGCGAGGCCGAGGTGCACACCGAGCGCCTGCTGGCGATCAACCCGGGCCAGGTGCACGGCACGGTGGCCGGCATCGCCACGCAGGACCCGGCCTTCGGCCTGGAGGCGGTGTGGATCGAGCTCGGCCAGCGCGAACTGGCGCAAAGCTACGGCTACACCGTGGTCGATCCGGCCACGGTGATCGCCACCCATCTCTCGCACATCCTGCAGGGGCACGCGCACGAACTGCTCAGCCACCAGGATGTGCAGCAGTTGCTGGACCGCCTCGCGCAGAGCGCGCCCAAGCTGGTGGAGGACCTGGTGCCCAAGCGCCTGTCGCTGGGCGCGGTGGTGAAGGTGCTGCAGAACCTGCTGGCCGAACGCGTGCCGATCCGCAACATGCGCAGCATCGTCGAATCCTTGGCGGAGCATGCGGGCCAGAGTCAGGATCCCGGCATGCTCACCGCGGCCGTGCGCGTGGCGCTGGGCCGGCAGGTCGTGCAGGAGATCGCCGGGCTGGGTACCGAGATTCCGGTGATTACGCTGGCGCCGGAGCTGGAGCAGATCCTGCTCGGCTCGATCTCCGGCGCGGGCGGCATGGCCGGCGCGGCGGTGGAGCCGGGGCTGGCCGACCGCCTGCAGCAGAGCGTGGCCGACGCTGCGCGCAAACAGGAAATGAGCGGCGAGCCGGCCGTGCTGCTGGTCGCGCCGCAACTGCGGCCGTGGCTCGCGCGCTTCACTCGCCATGTGGCACAAAACCTGCACGTGCTCGCCTACAACGAGGTGCCCGACAACCGCCGGGTGCGCTTGGTACAGGCGTTGGGGCGGTAAGAACCGGGCATCGGGGGCAGGGAGTCGGTAACGGAAAGTGTGATGCGGCGGTGGGTTGCCACCCCCGCTTCGGCGCTGGCCGGTTCCGGGTTCCGTTCCCGCATCCCGCTTGCGGAGCGAGTTATGAAGATCAAACGTTTCGTGGCGCCCGACATGCGCCAGGCAATGCGCGAAGTGCGCGAAGAACAAGGGCCGGATGCGGTGATCCTGTCCACCCGGCGCATGGACGACGGCATCGAGGTGATCGCCGCGATCGACTACGACGAGGCCCTCGTGCTCGAGGCCGCGCGGCATGGCGCGCCCGCCGTCGTGCCTTCCGCATCGCAACCGCAATCGCAACCGCAACCGCAATCGCAATCGCAGCCGCAACCGAAGCAGCAGGCTCAGCCGCAGCCCAAACAGCAGATCCAGTCGCAGCCGCAGCCGCAGGTCCAGCCGCCGCAGCCGGCGGTGAAGGCCGCGCCCGCACCGGTGCCGGCGCCGTCCGCGCCGCGGCCCGCGGTGCCGCCGCCGGTGGTGCGGGTCGCGCCGGCGCCCCACGCGGCGCCGCTGCGTTCGCGCGCGCCGGCGTCGCCGACCGCCGCTCCGGTTGCCGCGGCGCCGGTCGCGAATCCGCTGATGGAGCGCACCGCACGCGACACCGCGCAATTGCGCAGCGACTTCAACGAGCTGCGCGCGATGCTGGAGGTACAGCTGTCCAGCCTCGCGTGGAACGACATGGAACGGCGCCAGCCCTTGCGCGCGCGCATCCTGCGCGAGATGACCCGGCTGGGCATCGAGCCCGATGTGGCCCGCACCCTGGTCAACGAATTGCCGGAGCAGATCAATGCCGAGCAGGCGCGCTACCTGCCGCTGGGCATGCTCAGCCGCAGCCTGCAGGTCAGCGGCCGCAGCCTGTGCGGCGACGAGCGCAGCGTCACCGCCCTGGTCGGTCCCACCGGCGTGGGCAAGACCACGACCATTGCGAAGCTGGCGGCGAGGGCGGTGATGCGCCATGGCGCCGCCAAGGTGGCGCTGGTCAGCACCGACCACTACCGCATCGGCGCCGCCGCGCAGCTGGAACACTACGGGCGCCTGCTCGGCGTGCAGGTCTACCCGGCCTACGACGCGCGCAGCCTCGGCAAGGTGCTGGAGATGTTGCAGGGCCGCCATACCGTGCTGATCGACACCGCCGGCATGGCCGGCAACGATCCGCGGCTGGAGCAGCAGCTGGAAATCCTTGCCGATGCCGGCGAGCTGCGTTCCTGCCTGGTGCTGGCGGCCAACGCGCAGAGCCATTCGCTGGAAGAGGCGATGAGCGCCTACCGCGAACTGAACCCGCACGCCTGTATCCTCACCAAGCTGGACGAGGCGCCGCGGCTGGGCGGCGCGCTGACGGTGCTGATCCGCCACCGCTTGCCGTTGGACTACGTCACCGACGGTCAACGCGTACCGGAGGATATTGCCACCGCCGACGCACGCGAGCTGGTGTGCCGTGCCGCGCGCGCCGTCAAGGCGAGCGCGAACCCCGACGACGACATGATGGCCGAGCGCTTCGGCCTGGCCGTGGCTGAAGCATGAGTGGAGTGTTTGCGATGAATCAGGCTTCCGGGTTGACCCAGTTGCTGGCCGCCATGGTGGCGCCGACCCTGCCGGCCCAGACGTCCTCCGCCAGCCATCAGGCCGACGGCCTGCTCACGGCGGTGCCGTCGTCGCGGCGGCACTGCCAGACCATCGCCGTCACCGGCGGCAAGGGCGGCGTGGGCAAGAGCACGCTGGCAGTGAACCTGGGCGCGGCGCTGGCCAGCGCCGGCCGCGAGGTGATGCTGCTGGACGCCGATACCGGCCTGGCGAACGTGGACGTGATGCTCGGCCTGTCGCCCACCCGCCACATCGGGCACCTGCTCGACGGCGAGTGCTCGCTGGAGTCGCTGGTGATGCCGGCGGCCTGCGGCCTGCAGGTGGTGCCGGCCGGTTCCGGCGCGCGCCGGCTGGCGCAGCTCGACAGCAACCAGCTGGCGGCGATCATCCGGGCCTTCGACGAGCTGGCGCGTCCGCCCGAGTTCCTGTTGGTGGACACTGCCGCCGGCCTGTCCGACGGCGTGACGATGTTCGCCGCCGCGGTGGACGACGTGGTGCTGGTGGTGTGCGACGAGCCCGCCTCGCTCACCGACGCCTACGGACTGGCCAAGGTGCTCAGCCGCGATTTCGGGGTGCGCCGCCTGCGCATGGTGGCCAACATGGTGCGCAACGAGGGCGAGGCGCGCCAACTCCACCAGAAACTGGCCCGTGTCAGCGACCGCTTTCTCGACCTGACCATCGAGTTCTGCGGTTGGGTACCACACGACGAACGGTTGCGCCAGGCGATCCGCCGCCAGGCAGCCGTGGTAGAACTGTGGCCGTCGAGTCCGTCGGCCAGGGCATTCAAGAAACTGGCCGAGTCGGTCGATAAGTGGGTCGAGCCCGGTCGCGCGGGTCTCGATCGCATCTCCTTCTTCGGTGGCCGGGCGGGTCCGGCCGGGGGAACCTCGGGATGAGCGCGACTTCGGAATATCTACAATTTTCCCGCGGTAGTGCCGACGAGCTGGTGCGTCGGCACGCGCCGTTGGTGCGGCGGATCGCCTATCACCTGATGGGGCGCCTGCCGGCCAGCGTCGACGTGGGCGACCTGATCCAGGCGGGAATGATCGGTTTGCTAGAAGCAGCGCGCCATTTTGCCAACGACAAGGGAGCCAGCTTCGAGACGTTCGCTGGCATCCGCATCCGTGGCGCCATGCTGGACGAGCTGCGCCGCGCCGACTGGACGCCGCGCTCGGTGCATCGCAAGACCCGCGAGGTGGCGGAGATGATCCGCCAGATCGAGGCCGAAACCGGCTCCGAGGCGGACGACGCCGAAGTCATCCGCCGGCTCGGCATCAGCGCGGAGGAATACCACCAGGTGCTCTCCGACGCGCTGTCGTCGCGCCTGCTCAGCCTCACCTCCTCCGACGACGGCGAAGAGCCGGGCGTGTACGACGTGGCCGACGAGAACAGCCTCTCGCCGGACGAAGGCATCGAGCACAGCGGCATGCGCGAAGCGCTGATCGACGCCATCGTCGAGCTGCCCGAGCGCGAGCAACTGGTGATGTCGCTGTACTACGAGCAGGAGCTCAACCTCAAGGAAATCGGCGCCGTGCTCGGCGTCAGCGAGTCGCGCGTATGCCAGATCCACGGCCAGGCCGTGATCCGGCTGCGCGGCAAGCTCTCCGGCTGGCGCACCTGAACCTCGAACCCGCATTCCCCAAAGATCATCGTTACGCGGAGCAGTCGTTTGGACAAGAACATGAAAATCCTGGTGGTGGACGACTTCTCCACCATGCGGCGCATCGTCAGGAACCTGCTGGTGGAGCTGGGCTTCACCAACACCCTGATCCAGGAGGCCGATGACGGCAACAACGCGCTGACCATGTTGCGCGCCCAACCGTTCGACCTGGTGGTCACCGACTGGAACATGCCGAACATGACCGGCATCGACCTGCTGCGCGCGATCCGCGCCGAGCCCTCGCTCAAAGGCATGCCCGTGCTGATGGTGACGGCCGAGAACAACCGCGACCAGATCATCGCTGCCGCCCAGGCCGGCGTGAACGGCTATGTGGTCAAACCCTTCACCGCGGCCACTTTGCAGGAGAAGCTCACCAAGATCTTCGAGCGGATCGCCGCCAGCGGAGCCAACGCATGAGCACCCTGACCCACCTCGCCGTCGACGATAGCCTGCCGTCCGAATTGCGCGATCTGCTGAACAGCCCGGAAGGCCCGGCCTTCGAGCATGCGCTGGACACCATGGTGCGCCAACGCGAGCAGCACCTGTTCCGCGCGCTCGGCCAGCTGGCCCGCGAACTGCACGACGCCGTGCGCCGGCTCGGCGGCGAACTGGCGCAGGAAGGCGTCCCCGGCATCGTCGCCGACGCACGCCAGCACCTGCAGGACGTGCTGGAGATGAGCGCCAACGCCGCCAACCGCAGCATCGACTTTGCCGAGCGCCTGCGGCCGCAGGCCGAGGCGCTGGCGCAGCGCGCCGACGACGTGCTCAAGCGCTCGGGCGGCGACGAACTCGCCGCCGGGCTGGCGCGCGATGCCGGCGGTTTCGCCGAAACCTGCCGCGCCGGCCTTGCCGACATGGTGGTGGCGCAGTCCTGGCAGGATCTTTCCGGCCAGCGCATCAAGAAGGTGTCCGCCTTCATCGGCACGGTCGAAACCTCGTTGCTGGAACTGGTGCGTCTCACCGGCGCGCTGGCTGGCGCCGAGGCGCCGGTCGACGTGGCCAAGGTCACCAGCCAGGAGGACGCCGACCGGCTGCTCAGCGAATTCGGTTTCTGACGGGCGCTGGCGTGAACGCGGATTTCGACAACGAGCTGCGCCAGGATTTCCTCGTCGAAGCGGGCGAACTCGTCGAGCGTCTCGGCGAGCAACTGGTAGGGCTGGAAGCGGCACCGGGCGACGGCGACCTGTTGAACGCGGTGTTCCGCGCCTTCCATACCGTGAAGGGCGGCGCCGGTTTCCTCGCGCTCGAACCGATGGTGCAGCTGTGCCACAACGCCGAGGACCTGCTCAACCAGGCCCGCAACGGCAACGTCACGCTCGACGCCAGCTACATGGACGCGCTGCTGCAGACGCTGGACCGGCTGGTCGAGATGATGGCCGCGCTGGCCGCCGGCGAACCGCTGGCGATGCCGCCGGCCGAGCTGCTCAAGGCGCTGATGCCGCGCGGCGCAGCGGCCCCGGCGCCGTCGCCCGCACCGGTGGCGCCCGCACCCGCACCGGCCGCCGAGGCCGGCGGCACCATCGACGACAGCGAGTTCGAGGCGCTGCTCGACAGCCTCTACGGCACGGCCGTGCACGGCACCGTGGAACCCGCGGCGTTGCCGCCCGCCGCGGCGCCCGCGCCCGCCGGCACCATCGACGACGACGAATTCGAAGCCCTGCTGGACACCCTGCACGGCAAGGGCGGCCAGCCCGGCACCGTCGCGCCGGCTCCGTCGCCGGCACCGGCTGCCATACCGGCTCCAGCACCGGCCCCAGCGCCGGCCCCAGCGCCGGCCGCTGCGGCGCCCCAAGTGCGGGCCGCCGCGGCGCCGCCTGCCGCCGAGACCACGGTGCGCGTGGACACGGCGCGGCTGGACCTGCTGGTCAACCATGCCGGCGAACTGGTGCTGGCGCGCAACCGCCTGCTCAGCCTCGCCGCGCGTCACGGCAGCGAAGCGCTGGCTGCGGCGGCCGGCGAACTGGATCGCATCACCGACGAGTTGCAGGGTGCGGTGATGGGCATGCGCATGCAACCGGTGGGGCGTCTGTTCCAGCGCTTCCCCCGCATCGTGCGCGACCTTGCGCGCCAGCTCGGCAAGGAAGTGGAACTGGTGCTGGAAGGCGAGGGCACCGACCTCGACCGCAGCCTGGTCGAGGCGCTGGCCGATCCGCTGATCCACCTGCTGCGCAACGCGCTGGACCACGGCCTCGAACAACCCGCCGACCGCGAGCGTGCCGGCAAGCCGCGCAAGGGGCGCGTGGTGCTGGCGGCCAGCCAGCGCGGCGAGCGCATCGTCATCACGGTGTCCGACGACGGCCGCGGCATGGATCCGGAGATCCTCAAGCGCAAGGCGGTGGAAAAGGGCGTGATCGACACGGCGCAGGCCGCACGGCTGTCCGAGAACGAGTGCTACGAGCTGATCTTCCGTCCCGGTTTCTCCACCGCCGCCACCGTGTCGGACATCTCCGGCCGCGGCGTGGGCATGGACGTGGTCAAGACGCGCATCACCGAGCTGGGCGGTACGCTCGCGGTGCACTCGCGCCTGGGCCACGGCAGCGAACTTGAACTGGCCGTGCCGCTCACGCTGGCCGTGGTGCGCGTGCTGATGGTGCGCGTGGGCAACCGCCTGCTGGCGCTCCCGCTGGGCAACGTGGAAGAAGTTTTCGAGCTGGACCCCGGCCAGGACAGCCTGCTCGACGGCCGCCTGGTGGCGCGCCATCGCGGTCGCGCGCTGCCGCTGGTGGACATGGTCGCCTGGACCGGCGTGGCGTCCGAGACGGTGCGCCATGTGGCCGTGCTGCATATCGGCCACCAGCGGTTGGGCTGCCTCGTGCACGAGGTGCTCGGCCGCGAGGACGTCATCGTCAAGCCGCTGGGCCACCTGTTCGCCGGCGTACCCGGTGTGGCCGGCGCCACCGTCACCGGCGATGGCCGGCTCGCGCTGGTGATGGATCTGGCCGGACTGGCCGACAGCGCCGCGAAGTCCTTCGTTCCGCTCGCGCATACCGGATGAGAGCCTGCTCATGGACCTGATCAGCATCATCGGTACGGTACTGGCCTTCCTGGTGCTGATCATCGGCACCATCCTCAAGGGCTCCACCGTCGATGCGTTGTGGAACGACGGCGCCTTCGTGATCGTGATATTCGGCACCATCTCGGCCCTGCTGGTGCAGAACCACGGCGGCGTGCTCAAGCACGCGCTGAAGATGGTGTCGATGATCTACAAGCCGCCGATGCACCGTCCCTCCGACCTCATCAGCCGGGTGGTGGGCTGGAGCGAGATCTCGCGCCGGCAAGGCCTGCTCGGGCTGGAGCCGCAGATCGACGCCGAGTCCGATCCGTTCATCAGCAAGGGCCTGCAACTGCTCGTCGACGGCGGCGAGCCGGAGGCGATCCGCAGCGTGATGGAGGTGGAGCTGGAAACGCGCGAAGCCATCGACCTGGCCGGCGCCAAGGTGTTCGAGAGCGCGGGCATCTTCTCGCCCACCATGGGCATTCTCGGCGCGGTGATGGGCCTGATGGCGGTGATGCAGAACCTGGCCGATCCCAGCAAGCTGGGGCACGGCATCGCCGCCGCCTTCGTGTCCACCATCTATGGCGTGGGCTTGGCCAACCTGTTCATGCTGCCGATGGCGGCGCGCTTGAAGAGCATGGTCCACAAGCAGACCAAGATGCGCGAGATCCTGATCGAGGGGCTGGTGTCGATCGCGCAAGGCGACAACCCGCGCCAGATCGAGGCGCGTTTGCAGGGCTACGTGTCGTGAGCCGCCGGCACAAGCACGAAGAGCACCTGAACCACGAGGCCTGGGCGATCCCTTACGCCGACCTCATCACGTTGCTGCTGGCGTTCTTCGTGGTGATGTATGCCGTCTCGGTGGTCAACGCAGGCAAGTACCGCGTGCTGTCCGAGGCGATGATCGAGGCGTTCAACGGCTCCAGCCACGTCATCGCGCCGCTGCCACCCACCAAGGTGAAGCCGCACAACGTCGATCCGTCCATCGCCTCCCCGGAGGGGCAGGCGGGGGCGGTGGCGGTGGTCTCCGTGCCGATACCGCCCCACCCGGTGGCGCTGCAGGGCGGCAACGGGCGCAACGTCGGCGCGTCCGATGCGTCCGGCGCGGACACCCTCAAGCGCATCGGCTCCGAAGTGAGCAAGGCATTGCAGCCGCTGATCGACAGCAAGCAGGTGGTGGTGCGCAACAAGCAGCTGTGGCTGGAAATCGAGATACGCACCGACCTGCTGTTTCCCAGCGGCGTGGCGCAGTTGTCCACGAAGGCGGAAACCGTGCTGCACAACCTGGCCGGCGTGCTGGCCGGTTTCAGCAATCCGTTGCGGATCGAGGGCTTCACCGACAACGTGCCGATCAGCACCGCGCAGTTTCCCTCGAACTGGGAGCTTTCCGCGGCGCGCGCGGCCAGCGTGGCGCGCCTGTTCGAGGTTGCCGGCATCGCGCAGGACCGGCTGGGCATCGTCGGCTGGGGCGAGACGCATCCGGTGGCCGACAACGGTACCGCGGAAGGCCGCGCGGCCAACCGCCGCATTCTCGTGGTGGTGATGGGCGAGGGTTCGTCGCCGCAACGCACGCAAAGCGACGTGGGCCATATCGACCATCAGCCCGGTGTGGCCAATGTGGCCGGTGCCGCCTCGGCGGCGGCCGCACCGGCGAGCGGCTTGCCGGCCGCGAAAGTGCTGCAATCCACCTCGCCGGTGCCCTCGGATACGACGCGCCGGTCGGACACTCCCGCCCTCCAGACCTTGCCCACGGCCACGGTGACGCCGGCATCGGCCGCTTCGGCCCCCGCCGCGCCCAGTGCCGAGCCGCACGCCAAGGACGCCTCATGAATACCCTTGCCGTTTCCCCGCAACATTCGGACGAGGATCGCCACTGGCTGACGTTCCGCATCGGCGCGCAGGTGTACGCCGCGCGGCTGGCCGACGTCAGCGAGGTGATCCGCGACGACGAACTGACCCCGGTGCCGGGCTCCGCTTCCGACCTGCTCGGCGTGCGGCACCTGCGTGGCCGCATCGTGCCGGTGATGGACGGGCGCCGCCGGCTCGGCCTGCCGGCGCAGCCCGAAGCCGATCCGCTCGGCGTGCGCATCATCCTGCTGACGCATGCGGGCCAGTCGCTGGGGTTGAAGGTCGATGCGGTGGGCGAACTGCTGAACAGCGAGGGCCTGGAAATCGCGCCGCCGCCGTCCGGGCGGGTGAAGCGCGACGACGACCCGGTCAGCGGCGTGTTGCCGTGGCGGGACGGTTTCGTGGTGCTGCTCGATGCCCGTCGCCTGTACCGCTTGAACGGAGGCGGCGACGATGTGGCTTGAGCTGGGAGTGGTCGCCCTGCTGCTGGTGGCTGTTGGCCAGAGCGTGCTGTTGCTGCTGCTTTGGCGCCAGTCGCGCCGCCTGCAGCGGCGTGTCGATGCGCTGTGGCAGAACGCAGCCGGCACCAGCACGGACGTACCGACTTCGATGCTGGTGACGGCACTGGGGCGCGTCGAACGCAAGCTCGGCCAGGTGGAGCGCCCGGTGCTGCCCGACCGCTCGTGGGAGCTGGCCAAGCAGCTGGCGCGCGAAGGCGCCGATGCCGAGCAGCTGGTGGCGTGTTGCGGGCTGTCCAGCGACGAGGCGAAGCTGATCCTCGCCATGCGCGCACCGATCTGAGGGCAGCGCGGCGATCCCCGGATTACTGCTCGGAGGCTGCGTCGTACACGGCGGCCAGCACCGAGGCCGCGGCGGCGTAGAGCAGTACCGGCACGTCGTCGCGCAGACGCAGGCCGGCCAGCAAGGCGGCGATCTGCGGGTTGGGATGCAGCGGAATGCCCATCGCCTGCGCGCGTGCGCGCAGGGCTTCGAGTGACTCCGGCGGCAGACTCGCCCTGGATTCGGTCGCGCTGCCGGCACTGGAGATACGCAGGCTGACCCGGCGTACCGGGGCCGGAGCGCCGGGTGTGTTGGGCGTATTCGGCGTGTTCATGCGGTGGCCTGCAGGAGCACGGCGCTGTAGCGGTTCGGCGGCTCGGGCAGGCCCAGCTGGCAGGTCAGCTGGTCGAGCAGCAGGCCGCATGCGGACAGCCGCTGGCGCAGCGCGGTGAACTGGCGTTCCAGCAGGTGCACGGTGCTGGACTGGGCCGCCCACAGGCGCACCGACAGGCGCGGCTCGCGCAGCTGAAGCTCGCCCTGGATCGCGCCCAGCGAGGGCAGGTCGAGCGCGAAACCGAGGTTCCAGCCGCGGCTGCCGTCGCTGTCGTCGACGGTGTATTCCAGTTGCACCTGCAGCACGTCGCTGCCGTCTTCGCCGTGCATGGGAATTTCGATCATCCATGCCGGCAGCGGGCCCGTGCCGGATTCCAGCTGCGCCACTTCGATCCGGGCCAGCGCGGCATGCACTTCGCCCTGCAGGCGGCCCAGCAAGGGCGTCACATCGTCGGTCGGCAGCATGGGCAAGGGCGCGCGCGGCTGCGCCTGCAGGCCGCGTTGCAGCAGCGGGGGCGCGGTTTCGCCGGTGTTCTGCGCCGGTGTCGCCGGCGGCATCGGCATGCGGCCGTTGAATTGGGCGGCGAGGCGCAGCAGGGCCGCCTTCCAGTCGTCCTGCAGCGCCGGCGGCAACTGGTCCAGTGAATCCGCCAGCGTGGATTCGAGGAACAGCCCGCTGTGCGCGATCGCTTCGCGCAGGCCTTCGCCGCGGGTGATTTCCGCCGGGCTGCGCATCGCCTGTTCGAGGGAAGCGAGCGCCGTGCGCAGATCCTGCGGCAACTGGCGCAGCATCGGACGCTGCGCCAGCGCGTCGAGCGTGGCCAGCAGCGGCGCGTAGCCGTTTTGCTGCGGCAGGCTTTCGCGCAAGGCACGCTGCAGGGCAGCGTCGGCGGGCGGCGTGAGCACCTCCAGTTGAGGCTGATTGCCGAGGGTCAGCACCCGAACCTGGAACTGCGCCGGCAGCTGGCCGCCGAGCACATCCGCTTCGACGGTCAGGCTGCCGATCTGCAGTATCTGCAGTCCCTGCGGGCTGATCCCCAGCGGCCGCGCGGACAGTACGGTGCCGATGCGCCAACTCGGCGCGGCAGTGCCGGCGGCGGCGCCAGCCCAGGTCAGGGCGGCAAGACTGGTCGGCTGGATGATCAAAGCAGGTCCTGCATGGAGGTGTGGGCCTAAGCCGGGATATCGGCAAACACATCGGCGGCGCCTGCACAAACTTTAGAGCCTAAAGGGGCTAGCGTGCTTGCCGATAAGCCAGCTGTCAGCGCCAGGTGGCGCGAATGGGGCAACGGCATGGCCGGCAAGCGGGCGGCAAAGCAGGACGAAGGACAAGCGGCAGGCGAGGCGGCAACGGTGGTGTTGCCGGCCGATTGCCGCATCGGGGCGCAAGCGGCGTTGCAGGCCGAGTTGGCGCAGGCGCTGCAGCGCGGCGCGGTCGAACTCGACGGCAGCCAGGTGGAGCGCGTGGACACGGCGGCGCTGCAGTTGCTGATGCTGCTGCGCCGCGCGCTGGACGGGCGCGGCGGAACGCTGTCCTGGCGCGGCAGCAGCGCAGCCTTGAACGACGCCGCCGGCCTGCTCGGCCTGGCGCGGATTCTGGAATTGCCGGCCGTCGGGCCGGCCTAACTGAGGTGGCAGCATGGCAAAGATTCTGGCGGTAGACGATTCGACCTCGATGCGCGGCATGGTGGCGTTCACCCTGCGCGGCGCGGGCCACGAAGTGACCGAGGCCGAAAACGGCCAATTGGCGCTGGATGCGGCCAGTGCAGGTGCGTTCGACCTGGTGCTGGCCGACGTCAACATGCCGGTGATGGACGGCATCAGCATGGTGCGCGCGCTGCGCGCCCGGCCCGAGTACCAGGGCGTGCCCATCCTGATGCTGACCACCGAGTCGAACACCGAGAAGAAGATGGAAGGCAAGGCCGCGGGCGCCACCGGCTGGCTGGTCAAGCCGTTCGATCCCGAGCAGTTGCTGGCCACCGTCAAGCGCGTGCTGGGCTAAGGAAAATCCACATGGGCGCGGTCGATCTGACTCAGTTCCACAAGACCTTCTTCGAGGAAAGCCTGGAAGGCCTCGACGCGATGGAGGCCGCGCTGCTGGCGCTGGACTCGGGTTCGACCGACCACGAGCTGGTGCACACCATTTTCCGCGCGGCGCATTCCATCAAGGGCGGCGCGGCGACGTTCGGTTTCGCCGACGTGGCCGCGTTCACCCACGTGGCCGAGTCGTTGCTCGAAGAAGTGCGCAGCGAGCGGCGTGCGGTGGACGCCAACCTCACCGACCTGTTGCTGCGCTCGGTCGATTGCCTGCGCGCCATGCTGGACCGTACCGCGCAGGGCCAGCCCGCCGCCGACGCCACCAGCGAGTCGTTGCGCTCCGAGCTGGCGCAGCTGGTGGACGGCGAGGCGGCGGCCGCGCCCGCGGCGGCCAAGGCGAAAGCCCCGGCGGTGGCCGGCTGGGAGATCCGTTTCGTCGCGATGCCGCACCTGCTGCAGACCGGCAACGAGCCGCTGCGCCTGTTCCGCGAACTGCAGCAGCTCGGCCGGCTGGAGGTGGTGCGTGCCTTCGTGAGCGACGTCGCGCCCGCCGAATTCGCCGCGGTCGATCCCAGCCAGTGCTATCTGGGCTGGGAGTTGCGCTTGCACGGCGCGGTAGCGCGCGCCGACCTCGATGCCGTATTCGAATGGCTGGACGGCGACTGCGAGCTCGCCATCGCGCCGCTGGCCGGGGCTGCACCGTCCGCACCGGCACCTGCACCGGTTGCGGCCGTGGTTGCGCCGGTTGTTGCCGCCACGCCTGCCGCGGCGCCGGCCGCCGCGCGCGAAGCGTCCTCCGGGCATTCCGACGTGGGTTCGATCCGCGTCGGCATCGACAAGGTCGATGCGCTGATCGACATGATGGGCGAGCTGGTCATCACCCAGTCCATGCTCAACGACATCGGCACCAATTTCGAGCTTTCGCAGCTGGATCGCCTGCGCGAAGGCCTGGCCCAGCTCGAACGCAACACCCGCGAGCTGCAGGACAGCGTGATGCGCATCCGCATGCTGCCGATCGGCTCGGTGTTCAACCGCTTCCCGCGGCTGGTGCGCGACCTCGAGCGCAAGCTCGGCAAGCAGGTGAAGCTGGATCTGCAGGGCGAGCACACCGAGCTGGACAAGACCGTGCTGGAAAAGATCGGCGATCCGATGGTGCACCTGGTACGCAACGCGATCGACCACGGCCTGGAGACGCCGGAGCAGCGCCGCGCTGCGGGCAAACCGGAAACCGGCACCCTCACGCTGGATGCGCACCACGAAGGCGGCAACATCGTGGTGCGCATCAGCGACGACGGCGCGGGACTCAACCACGAGCGCATCCTGGCCAAGGCGGTCGAGCGCGGCCTGGTCGCCGCCGGCAAGCAGCTCGACGACGACGAAGTGGCCGAGCTGATCTTCCAGCCCGGTTTCTCCACCGCTGCCGTGGCCACGGACCTTTCCGGGCGCGGCGTGGGCATGGATGTCGTGCGCCGCAACGTGCGCGACCTCGGCGGCACCGTGGGCGTGAAGAGCGTCGCGGGCAAGGGCAGCGTGTTCACCATCGCGTTGCCGCTCACGCTGGCGATCATCGACGGCCTGGTCACCGCGGTGGGCGAGGAGCGCTACATCGTGCCGCTGATCTCCATCGTCGAATCGCTGCGGCTCAACGGCAGCGCCGTGCGCAAGATCGCGGGCGGCGGCGAGGTGTTCCAGTTCCGCGGCGAATACCTGCCGATCATCCGCCTGCACCGGGCCTTCGGCTGCGCCGATGCGATCGCCGAGATCGAACGCGGCATCGTGGTGGTGGTGGAGGACGAGGGCCAACGCGTGGGCCTGCTGGTGGACGAACTGCTGGGCCAGCAGCAAGCGGTGATCAAGTCGCTGGAGAAGCACTACGAGCGGGTGCAGGGCGTGTCCGGCGCCACCATCGTCAGCGACGGCTCGGTGGCGCTGATCGTGGACGTGGGCGGCGTGGTGCGGCTGGGGCGGCGCGTAAAGGCCGCCTGACGGAAGCGGCTCGACCGCCGCAAGGGAGGAGCGGGATGTCGCCCGGAAATGGCATTGCGACGCTTGAGCCTCCATGCGCCAACCGTGCCCGTGGCCGTGGGTACGCGCGTACTCGCTGTGACGAGTTCCTTGCACAGCCGCGCCCTCCGCATGCGTGGGTTGGCAAGCGAAATCGAATCCACTGTCGCGGGGATTTGCGGTGCGCGCGCTACCAGGGCGCCGTTGGCCGGGACGGGGTCAAGAAACGCGCGCTGGCGCAATCCGGAGCATGCGCTGGAACGACGGCTCGAGCTGGATTTTCGCGTTCTAACGACGGTGGCGCACGTATTCAAGTGTCCGGCGAGGCGGCCGATACCTGTCGTACCGGGCGTACCGAAACGATCCACACAAGGTAGGCGATCCATGCACGAAAACACTGCGGACACGGCGCCCGCCGTGCAGCAACTCACCTTCAGCCTCGCGGGCGAGGAGTACGGCGTCGACATCCTGTCGGTGCGCGAGATCCGTGGCTGGACGCGCGTCACGCGCATCCCGCAGGCGCCGGAACACTTGCTGGGCGTGCTCAATCTCCGCGGCGCCATCGTGCCGGTGATGGATCTGCGCCTGCGCTTCGGGCTGGAGCGTGAGGACTACGGCGACGCCACCGTGATGATCGTGGTGGCCGTGGCCGATCGCCTGTTCGGCATCGTGGTGGACTCGGTGTCCGACGTGGTCGACATCGACCCCGCGGCGATCAAGCCGGTGCCGGACATGGGCGCCATCGTCGATACCCGTTACCTGAAAGGCCTGGCCACCCACGTCGAGCGCATGGTGATGCTGCTGGACGTGGAAAAGCTCATGCGTCCCGAGGACGTCGGCGTGATGGATTCCGCGCTGTCCACGGTCCGCGACGTCGAAGTTTCCGCTTGATTCTGGAATCCTGATGAACATCAAGAAACTCATTGCGTATTTCAGCCTCTCCAGGCTGTCCTCCCTGTCGGTCAAGGCGCGCCTGATCGGCATGGTCGCTCTGCTGTCGGCCATGCTGGTGATCGGCGCGGTGGTCGGCCTCGGCGTGATGTCCTGGCAAAACCAGGGCATGCGCGACAGTTACGAAAACGGCATGGTGCCGGTGCAGCTGATGAGCGAATTGCGACGCCGCTCGCAGATGAACTTCATCGTGCTGGGCGAGGCGGCCGCCGTGGTCAACAAACCCGACGAAGTGAAGCAAAAGCTTGCCGAGTTCGAGAAGAATGAGTCAGAGATTCCTCCGCTGATGAAGCGGCTTGATGCCATCAAGTTCACCCCGGCGGTCGAAAAGCAGTATGAGGCGTTCAACGCCACGAACAAGGATTACGTCAACAGCCTGAAGGATGTCACCGACGCCCTGAAGCAGGGCGACGAAGGTTCGCACGATCTGCTGGAAATGGAAGTCCGGCCGGCGCTGATGTTGCGCATGGATACGCTCAACAAGCTGATCGATGTGAAGGCCGACGCGGTCAAGCAGGCCTACGAGACCCAGCTGAGTCGCTACGACCAGGTACGTATCCTGGTGCTGATCGGCATCACAGGTGGGCTGCTCATCGCGATCGTGGTGGCCACCTTGCTGGTTCGTTCGCTCACGGGCACGCTGCGGCGGCTGATGGCGGTGGCGCACGCCATTGCCGATGGCCATCTGGGGCACGACATCAAGGTGGACCGGCAGGACGAGCTGGGCAACCTGCTCGAAGCCTTCCGCGCCATGGACGAACGCCTGAGCGGCATCGTCTCCGAAGTGCGCCAGGGCTCCGAGGCGGTCAGCAGCGCGGCGCAGCAGATCGCGCGCGGCAACGACGACTTGAGCCAGCGCACGCAGGAGCAGGCCTCCAGCCTGGAGGAAACCGCCTCGTCGATGGAGGAAATGACCTCGACGGTGAAGCAGAACGCGGAGAACGCCAGCCACGCCAACCAGCTGGCCAGCGGCGCGCGGGCGCAGGCGGAGCAGGGCGGCGAAGTGGCCGGCAGGGCGGTGGCCGCCATGGCCGAGATCGACGCCTCCAGCCGCAAGATCGGCGAGATCGTGGGGCTGATCCAGGACATCGCGTTCCAGACCAACCTGCTGGCGCTGAACGCAGCGGTGGAAGCGGCGCGTGCCGGCGAGCAGGGCCGCGGCTTCGCCGTGGTGGCCAGCGAGGTGCGCAACCTGGCGCAGCGCAGCGCCGGGGCGGCGAAGGAGATCAAGACCCTGATCGCCGAGAGCGCGGACAAGGTGCGCACCGGTTCGGAACTGGTCAACCAGTCCGGCAAGGCCCTGGCCGACATCGTCGAGAGCGTGAAGAAGGTCACCGACATCGTGGCCGAGATCGCGGCGGCCAGCAGCGAGCAGTCCGCCGGCATCGACCAGGTCAACAACGCCGTGATGCAGATGGACGAGATGACCCAGCAGAACGCGGCCCTGGTCGAGCAGGCTTCAGCGGCCGCGCGCGCCATGCAGGACCAGGCGGCCGACCTCACGACGCAGGTGGGCTTCTTCCGCGTCGGCAACAATGCAGGTGCCGGTGCCAAGGCGGGCCACAGCGCGCCGCCCGCGCGCGCCAAGGAAGTGGCCAAGGCTACCGAGGCGGTGTTCGCCGCAGTGCGCAAGGCGCCGCCGCAACGCGCCATCACCGCCGACTCGGATGCCGGCGCCTGGAAGGAGTTCTGAGCATGCGTGCCGTCGCAGCCGGTGCAACCCGTAAGGACGCGGCGCCATCGGCCGACGACGGCATGCTGCTGGGCGACGCCGAATTCCGCTTCATGCGCGACTTCGTGTACCAGCACCTCGGCATCTCGCTGGGCGAACACAAGCGCCAGCTGGTGCAAGGGCGCCTGGCGCGTCGCCTGCGCGCGCTGCGCCTGCCCGATTACGCGGCCTATTGCGAGCTGCTGCGCAGCCAGCCCGACGAGGAACTGGGTGAGCTGGCCAGCGTCATCAGCACCAACGTCACCTCGTTCTTCCGCGAGCCGCATCACTACCAGCTGCTCGAAAACGAGTTGCTGCCGACGTGGCTCAAGCACAAGCGCCGCGACGGCGACCGGCTGCGCATCTGGTCGGCCGGCTGCTCGACCGGCGAGGAGCCGTATGCGTTGGCGATGGTGCTCGCCGAGGCGCTGGAAAAGCACGGCGCCAGCGACATGGACGCGAAAATCCTCGCCACCGACCTGTCGCCGCAGGCGCTGGAAGCGGCGCGCAACGGCGTGTATGCGCTGGACAAGCTGGGCGGCATCAGCGAGGAACGCCGCCGCCGCTGGATGAAGCGCGGCTCCGGCCAGTACGAAGGCTATGCCTGCGTGCATCCGCGCCTGCACGAGCTGGTGACGGTGAGGCCGCTGAATCTTCTGCACGACTGGCCGATGCGCGGCCCGTTCGATGCGATCTTCTGCCGCAACGTGGTGATCTACTTCGACCAGCCAACCAAACAGAAGCTGTTCAGCCGCTATGCCGCGCTGCTGCCGGCAGGCGGGTACCTGTTCCTCGGCCACTCCGAGTCGCTGCACGGCATCAGCGACGACTTCGAACTGATCGGCCGTACCGTCTACAGGAAGCGCGGATCATGATGGACGCACGCCGCTCCGACCGCCGGGCCATGCCCACCCTGCCCGAGGCCATGCCCGGCTTCGAGCATCTGCGCCGCTATTGGGATCCGGTGCAGGGCTGCATGAACGTGAAGGTGCTGCCGGGCGAGTTCTACGTCGGCGCGCACGAGGAACTGGTGAGCACCGTGCTCGGCTCCTGCGTCTCGGCCTGCATCCACGACCCGGTGCGCGGCATCGGCGGCATGAACCACTTCATGCTCCCCGAGCCGCGCGGCGCCGGCGACAGTTGGTCGTCCACCGTGGGACGCGCCGCGCGCTACGGTTCCGACGCCATGGAGCACCTCATCAACGCCCTGCTCAAGGCGGGCGCGCAGCGCGCGGACTTCACCGTCAAGCTCTTCGGCGGCGGCCGCGTGCTGGCGCAGATGAGCGATGTGGGTCAGCGCAACATCGAATTCGTGCGCCGCTACATCGCCACCGAGAAGCTCAGGGTGGTGGCGGAGGACCTGGGCGACGTCTACCCGCGCCAGGTGCAGTTCTTCCCGCAAAGCGGCAAGGCGCGCGTGCGCCTGCTGCGCCGTGGCGACGACGTGAAGCTGGTCGACAACGAGCGGAAGTACCTCAAGCAGTTGGCGAACGATCCGATAAAGGGTGAGGTCGAGCTGTTCTGACGCTGTGGCGTCCGGCGCCGGCCCTTTTTTGGGCCGTCGCCGGCCTCGGCCCCGCATAGCCCAAGGTGAGCAATGGAAAGAGTGCGCGTACTGGTAATCGACGATTCCGCATTGGTGCGCAAGCTGATGTCGACCATGCTCGCCTCCGACCCGGAGATCGAGGTGGTCGGCACTGCCCCCGATCCGCTGATCGCCCGCGACAAGATCAAGCAGTTGAATCCCGACGTGCTCACGCTCGACGTCGAGATGCCGCGCATGGACGGCCTCACCTTCCTGGAAAACCTGATGCGGCTGCGGCCGATGCCGGTGGTGATGGTGTCCACCCTCACCACCGCCGGGGCGGACGTCACGCTGCGCGCGCTGGAACTCGGTGCGGTGGATTTCTACGCCAAGCCGAACGCCGACCTCGCCGCCAACTTCGGCGATGCCGCGCAGGAGCTGTGCGCCAAGGTCAAGCATGCGGCCAGGGCCAGGCCGCAGGCGCGCACCGCCGTGCGCAAGCTCGACGTGGCGCCGCGGCTTTCGGCCGATGCCGTGTTGCCGCGCTCGCAGGTGGCGGGCAGCCGCGGCGGCAGCCCGATCATCGCCATCGGTGCCTCCACCGGCGGTACCGAGGCGGTGCGCGTGGTGCTGGAGATGATGCCGCCGGACGCGCCGCCGATCCTGGTGACGCAACACATCCCCGCCGCGTTCAGCGGGCCGTTCGCCGCGCGCATGGATCGTTGCTCGGCGATGCGCGTGTGCGAGGCGCAGGACGGCCAGCCGATCCAGCAAGGCTCGGCCTACATTGCGCCAGGCAGCCATCACCTGCTCGCGATGTGGGACGGCGCCAGATACGTATGCCGCCTGCACGACGGCCCGCCGGTAAATCGCCACAAACCCAGTGTGGACGTGCTGTTCCGCTCGATGGCGGCCAGCGTGGGCAAGGCCACCGTGGCGGCCCTGCTCACCGGCATGGGCGACGACGGCGCGCGCGGCCTGCTCGAATTGCGCGAGACCGGCGCCGCCACCCTGGTGCAGGACGAGGCCAGTTCGGTGGTGTGGGGCATGCCCGGATCCGCGTGGAAGCTCGGCGCGGCGTCCGAGATGCTGCCGATCGATCAAGTCGCGGCCCGCCTGCTCGCGTTGGCGCACCACGTCCACCTAGGCTCCACTGCCAGCGCCAAAGGCGCCTGACCCGGATCACGGACCATGTCTTTCGTTTCCGCCCTGCTGTTCAAACGTCCGCTGGCCGGCTGGATCGCCAGCGCCATCGCCCTGCTGCTCACGTTGATCTGGCACCCGGCGTGGTTGGCGCCGCTGGTGGTGCTGGCGCTCACCGCGGCCTGGTTCGTCGCCGCGCGCAGCGAAGCGCCGGCCGAGGCGCCGGCGCCGGTTGCCGCCGCAGCGGCCGCAAGCACCGGGCCGGTGCGCGAGGCGCTGGAGGACGTGCGCAGTGCGCTGGTGGACGAGCTTGGCCATGCCACGCGCGAGTTGCACCAGTGCCTGGACCTGCTGCGCGACGCGGTGTCCGAACTCGGCGGCGGCTTCGATGGCCTCTCCAACAAGACCGCGCTGCAGCAGTCGCTGCTCAAGCAGATCATCGACGTGCAGAACGGCGGCGTGTCGGTGCAGGATTTCGCCGCGCGCACCGGCGACCTGCTGGAACATTTCGTGGGCATGATCGTGCAGATGTCGCGCGAGAGCCTGCGCATCGTCTACCGCATCGATGGCATGGCGAAGGAAATGGACGCGGTGTTCGGCCTGCTGAAGAACGTCAGCACGATCGCCGAGGAAACCAACCTGCTGGCCCTGAACGCCGCCATCGAGGCGGCGCGGGCCGGCGAGTCGGGCCGCGGCTTCGCGGTGGTGGCCGGCGAGATCCGCAACCTGGCCAGCAACTCCAACCAGCTCAACGAGCGCATCGGCGGCCACGTCGAGCGTGCCCGCACCGCGATGGAGCAGTTGCGCGGCCTGATCGGCACGATGGCCTCGCAGGACCTCAACGTGGCCCTGTCGGCCAAGGGCGGCATCGACGCGATGACCGCGCACGTGACCGAGAGCGACGCGCGCACCAGCAAGGTGGCCGACCAGGTGGTCGAGATCAGCCGCGGCCTCACCAGCGACGTTTCCACCACGGTGCGTTCGCTGCAGTTCGAGGACATCCTGCGCCAGCTGATCGGCCAGACCCGCGAACGCCTCGTCGAATTGCAGGAGATCACCAGCGAGTGCACCCGCGACATCGAGGACCTGGCCTGCACCGCACTGGAGACGGAAGCGCTGGAGGCGAGGGCGCAGAGCGTGCGCAACCGGCTGGCGATCCAGCGCGAGAAGGCGCGCCTGCGCGCCCGCGGTCCGGCGCTGCAGAACTCGATGGATGCCGGCGAGATCGAGCTTTTCTGAACCCCGCGCGGGGGAGCGGGTTGTGCGTCTTCCCCTGATTTGTCCGAGCCAGGCCGGTGCCCGGCTCGGCTCCGCCCAACGGATGTGTGTCCGGCGGGTGTGCGGTCCATCGACGGATCGCACTTCGTCACTGGAGTTAAGTCCATGAGCCTGATTGTCCATCACGACGCCGAACTGGATTGCCTCACCCTGCAGCTGGGCGAGCGGTTCGATTTCAGCATCCACCGCGATTTCCACGACGCCTGCCTGGGCGAAGGCAAGCGCGCGCGCAGCTACGTGATCGACCTCGGCGAAGTCACCGGCATGGACAGTTCCGCGCTCGGCATGCTCTTGCTGCTGCGCGAGCACGCCGGCGCCGACCGCGCCGACATCCGCATCGTCAACGCTTCCGGCGAGCTGCGCGGCACGCTGCGCGTGGCCGGTTTCGACAAGTTGTTCGTGCTGCATTGAATCGAACGGAGATGCCTGCGCTGCAGCGCGTTTCCTAAAGTTTTCGATCGGGTAACCGAAACAAGACGGGTACGTTTCCCACTGTTCTTCGGAGCCTTGCATGAAAGCTTTTGTCGTTGCCGCCGCCTTGCTGCTGGCCCCCGTCGCCGCCCATGCTGCCTGTTCGGCCACCGACTTCGCGATCAAGGATTTCAAGCCGGTTCTCGGCGCAGGTGGTCGCATGGTGTTGCGTGGCGATCTGGTCAACAACTGCGCTTCCGCTGCGGCCGCGCAGGTGAAGATCGATGTCAAGGACGCCTCGGGCAAGGTGCTGCAGAGCAAGCAGGCATGGCCGGCGGGTACCTCCAACATCCCCCCGGGCGGCTCGGTGAGCTTCGACTTGGGCCGCATGTTCCGTCCCACGCCGGACGCGAGCAGTTTCACCGCCAGCGTGGGCGACGTGCGCACCTGGTAAACCTCCGGCGCTTCTTCGGACAAGACGGCGGCATGGCGCAAACGCCGTGCCGCCGTCTTGCTAATCTTCGTGCCCTTGCCCGCGCACGAGGTGTCCCTTGGCCAAGCGATACATCCTGACGCTGGATCAGGGCACCACCAGCACGCGGGCGATGTTGGTCGATGCCGGTGGTTGCGTGGCGGGCATCGCGCAGCGCGAGTTCGCGCAGATCTATCCGCAGCCCGGCTGGGTGGAGCACGATCCGCGCGAGATCCTCGCCAGCGTGCAGGCGACGGTGGCCGAGCTGCTGACGCGCGCGCAGGTCGAGCCGTGCGACCTGGCCGGCATCGGCATCACCAACCAGCGCGAGACCACGGTGGTGTGGGATCGCCGCAGCGGCCAGCCGATCCACAACGCCATCGTCTGGCAGTCGCGGCAAAGCGCGGCCATCTGCGAACGGTTGCAGGCGGACGCATGCACGCCCCTGGTGCGGACGAAGACCGGCCTGCTGATCGACGCGTATTTCTCCGCCAGCAAGATCCGCTGGATTCTCGACCATGTGGACGGCGCGCAGGCGCGTGCCGAGCGCGGCGAGCTGCTGTTCGGCACGATCGAGAGCTGGCTGGTGTGGAACCTCACCGGCGGGCGCCTGCACGTCACCGACGCCAGCAACGCCGCGCGCACCTTGCTGTACGACATCCACCGCCGCGAGTGGGACGACGAGCTGCTGCGCCTGTTCGGCGTGCCGCGCGCGATGCTGCCCGAGGTGCGCTCGTGCAGCGAGCACTATGGCGACACCGATCCCGCGCGCTTCTTCGGCGCCGCGGTGCCCATCGGCGGTCTCGCCGGCGACCAGCAGGCGGCGCTGTTCGGCCAGGCCTGCTTCGAGCCTGGCATGGCGAAGAACACCTACGGCACCGGCTGCTTCATGCTGATGCACACCGGCGGGCAGGCGGTGCCGTCGCAGCACGGCCTGCTGACCACCATCGCCTGGGAGATCGGCGGCAAGGTCGAGTACGCGCTGGAAGGCAGCATCTTCGTCGCCGGCGCGGTGGTGCAATGGCTGCGCGACGGCCTGCGCATGCTGGAGCGCGCCGCCGATTCGCAGGCGCTGGCGGAAAGCGTGGCGTCCGGCGACGGCGTCTACCTGGTGCCGGCCTTCGTGGGCCTGGGCGCGCCGTACTGGCGCAGCGAAGTGCGTGGCGCGATGTTCGGCCTCACCCGCGGCACGCGCCGCGAGCATCTGGTGCGCGCGGCGTTGGAGTCCATGGCCTACCAGTCGCGCGACGTGCTGGCGGCGATGGAGGCGGACTCAGGCATACCGCTGAAGGAACTGCGCGCCGACGGCGGCGCCATCGCCAACGATTTCATCGCCCAGTTCCAGAGCGACATGCTGGACGTGCCGCTGCTGCGCCCGCGGGTGCAGGAGACCACGGCGCTCGGTGCGGCCTATCTGGCCGGGCTGGCGCTGGGCTTCTGGGAAAGCCGCGAGCAGTTGGCCGGGCTGTGGCAGGTGGAGCGGCGTTTCGAGCCGTGCATGCCGGCGCCGGAGCGCGAGCGGCGCTACCGCGGCTGGCAGGCGGCCGTGCAGGCCGCCTGCGCATTCCAGCCCGGTGCCTGACGCCTGCGACACAGGGATGTGTCGCACGCGATCAAGCACTTCAGAGCTTGATCGACGGAGCCGAGTCGGGACATGCGCCGGACTCGGCGAGTCGAGAAAGTGCAGGAAAGCACTTTCTCGACATCTGGTTCAGTCCAGCGCGTAGCCGAACTGTTGACTGAACTCCGCGGTGAACTGCGCGTAGTCGAAGCGCTGGTTCTGCGTGCCGGGATGCTCGACCTTGAGCGCGCCCATCAGCGAGGCCATGCGGCCGACGGTGGGCCAGTCCTTGCCGCGCATGATGCCGAAGATCAGGCCGGCGCGGTACGCGTCGCCGCAGCCGGTGGGGTCGACGACCTGGCGTTCGCGGGCCGGCGGGATTTCGTGCGTGGTGCCGTCGGCGTGGATCAGCGAGCCGCGCGGCCCCAGCGTGACGACATAGGCCTTCACGCGGCTGGCGATCTCCCCGGCGCTCCAGCCGGTGCGCGTCTGCAGCAGCTGCGACTCGTAGTCGTTGACGATGACGTAGGTCGCCTTCTCGATCATCGCGCGGAACTCGTCGCCGCTGAACAGCGGCATCGCCTGGCCCGGGTCGAAGATGAAGGGCACGCCGCGCGCGGCGAACTCGTCCACGTGCTGCAGCATCGCCTCGCGGCCGTCGGGGGCGACGATGGCGAAGTCGATCTCGGGGATCTCGCGCACGTGGTTGTCGTGCGCGCTGGACATCGCGCCGGGGTGGAAGGCGGTGATCTGGTTGTTGTCCAGGTCGGTGGTGATGAAGCACTGCGGGGTGAACTGGTCGTCGAATACGCGCACGCGGTCGAGCGGGATGCCGCACTTCTCCATGTGCGCGCGGTAGGGCGCGAAATCCTGGCCCACCGCGGCCACCGGCAGCGGATCGCCGCCGAGCAGCTTGAGGTTGTAGGCGATGTTGCCCGCGCAGCCGCCGAACTCGCGGCGCATCCGCGGCACCAGGAAGGACACATTCAGGATGTGCATCTGGTCGGGGAGGATGTGGTTCTTGAACTGGTCCTGGAACACCATGATGGTGTCGTAGGCCAGCGATCCGCAGATGACGGCTGACATGGTTGGGTGATTGCCCCGGCGAGAGTGGGTGGCGCGCGACGCGGCGGCCGGCAAAGGTTCGCATCCTAACGTGAACGGGCGTTCATGGCGAATCCGGTGGAGCTGAGGCGAAGTCTCGGGAATGTGCGGAAAGCGGCGTTGTGCAAGGGTTTTTTAACGTCTTTCCGGTTGCGCGCTCGGGGCGCGCTGACTAGACTGGTGAGCTTGTTTTTACTCTGGCCGGCGCGCGGCGGACCTCAATGTTCAAGAAGTTTCGCGGGATCTTTTCCAACGACGTCTCGATCGACCTCGGCACCGCCAACACGCTGATCTACGTGCGCGGCCAGGGCATCGTGCTGAACGAGCCCTCGGTGGTGGCGGTGCGCCAGGATCGCGGCCCCGGCGGCCCGCGCGCGATCGCCGCGGTGGGCAGCGAGGCCAAGCGGATGCTGGGCCGCACCCCCGGCAACATCGCCACCGTGCGCCCGATGAAGGACGGCGTGATCGCCGACTTCACCATGACCGAGGCGATGCTGCAGTACTTCATCAAGCAGGTGCACAAGTCGCGCCTGCTGCGGCCGAGCCCGCGCGTGCTGGTGTGCGTGCCCTGCGGCTCCACCCAGGTCGAGCGCCGTGCGATCAAGGAGTCGGCCGAAGGCGCCGGCGCCCGCGACGTGTTCCTGATCGAGGAGCCGATGGCCGCCGCGATCGGCGCCGGCATCCCGGTGCACGAGGCGCGCGGCGCGATGGTGCTGGACATCGGCGGCGGCACCTCGGAGGTGGCCGTGATCTCGCTCAACGGCATCGTCTACTCGCAGTCCGTGCGCGTGGGCGGCGACCGTTTCGACGAGGCCATCATCAACTACGTGCGCCGCAACCACGGCACCCTGATCGGCGAATCCACCGCCGAGCGCATCAAGCTGGAGATCGGCTGCGCCTTCCCGCAGACCAACGTGAAGGAGATCGAGATCTCCGGCCGCAACCTCGCCGAGGGCGTGCCGCGCATGTTCTCGATCAACTCCAACGAGATCCTCGAGGCGCTGCACGAGCCGCTGGCCGGCATCGTGGCCGCGGTGAAGTCGGCGCTGGAGCAGACGCCGCCGGAGCTGTGCTCCGACGTGGCCGAGCGCGGCATCGTGCTCACCGGCGGCGGCGCGCTGCTGCGCGACCTGGATCGCCTGATTTCCGAGGAAACCGGCCTGCACGTGCAGGTGGCCGACGACCCGCTCACCTGCGTGGCGCGCGGCGGCGGCAAGGCGCTGGAGCTGATCGACCAGCACGGCAGCGATTTCTTCGCCCCAGAGTAAAGGCTGACTCGTCGTGGCGCGTCCGCGCGATGAGTCATCGCCCCTGTTCGCCGGCAATGCCGCGGGCACGCTGCGGCTGATCGTCTATCTTGCGCTGGCCGTGGTACTGATGGTGCTGGACCACCGCAACGGTTGGCTGTGGCGCGTGCGCAACGCGGCGTCGGTAGTGGTGGAGCCGATGTACCGGCTGGCCAACCTGCCCGGCGCCGGCGTGCGCACGCTCAGCGTGGCCTTCGCCGACCGCAAGCTGCTCACCGAGCAGAACCAGCGCTTGCGCGAGGATCTGCTCTTGGCCAATGCGCGGCTCAACCGCATGGCCAGCGTGGCCGAGCAGAACCAGCACCTGAAGGAGTTGCTGGACACCCGGCGCAGCCTTGGCCTCAACGTGCAATTGGCCCGCGTGGTGGGCGTGGACCTGGGCGCCTGGCAGCAACGGCTGGTGCTGAACCTCGGCGCGCGCGACGGCGTGAAGCCGGGGCAGCCGGTGATCGACGCGCACGGCGTGATGGGGCAGGTGGTCGAGGTGCTGCCGACCACGTCGGTGGTGATGCTGGTGACCGATCCCGCGCACGCGATTCCGGTGGTGATCGACCGCTCCGGCCTGCGCACGGTGGCCTATGGCTCGCGCGACGGCAGCGGGCTCGTGTTGCCCAACATTCCGTTGTCCGCCGACGTGCGGCCGGGCGACAAGCTGTTCACGTCCGGCCTGGGCGGCCGCTTTCCGCCGGGGTTCCCGGTGGGCAAGGTGACTGCCGTGCAGTCCGGTGCTTCCGGCATGTTCCGCGTGGCGCAGGTGCAGCCGGCGGCCGACATCGACCGCAGCGAAGACGTGCTGCTGTTGCACGACCAGGCCGAGCCCGACGGCCCGCCCGCGCCGGCGGTTCCGGCCGGGCCGCCGGCCTCGCTGGCGCCCGTGCCGGGATCGGCCGCGTCGTCGGCCGCCGCCACGAGCGCTACCGTGCGGGCGACCCTGCCGCGCGCCACCGCCGTCCTGCCGGCGGCGAAGCCCGCCGTGCCGCCTGCGGCAGCCGGGAGTGCGCGATGAACCGCCAGCGGTTGTCCACCTGGTGGTTTGCCGGCACGCTGCTGTGCGCGCTGCTGTTCATGCTGGTGCCGCTGCCGGCGGTGCTGGAGCCGTTCAAGCCGTACTGGCCGGCGCTGGTGCTGCTGTACTGGGCGCTGGAGTCGGAGGATCGCGTGGGCCTGGGGCTGGCCTTCCTGCTCGGCCTGGGCGCCGACCTGTTCGACGGCGTGCTGCTGGGCGAGCAGGCGCTGCGGCTGTGCGCGCTGGTGTTCATCGTGCTGCGGTTCCGCTCGCGGCTGCGCTTCTTCACCATGGGGCAGCAGATCCTGGCGGTGCTGGCGCTGCTGCTGAACGACCGTATCCTGTTGCTGCTGGTGCGGCTGCTGTCCGGCGCGCCGATGCCGCCGGCAAGCTGGTGGATCGCCCCGTTCACGGGCGCCGCGTTGTGGCCGTTCCTGTTCCTGCTGCTGGACGACCTGCGCGTGCGCCTGCGCCTGCAGTGACATGAAGCCGCGCCGCGCAATCAAGGATGCACGCCGCGAAGGCGAACTGTTCCGCCGCCGCGCGCTGGCGGGCTTCGCGCTGATCGTGCTCGGCCTGATCGGCCTGATCGGCCGCTACGTGACCTTGCAGGTGGCGCGCTACGACGAGTTCGCCGCGCGCTCGGAAAACAACCGCGTCAAACCGATCCCGATTCCTCCCGCGCGCGGCCTGATCTACGACCGCAACGGCGTGCTGCTGGCCAACAACGTGCCCGCGTTCCGGCTCGAAGTGGTGCCCGAGCAGGTCGCCGACATGAAGGCGATGCTGGCGCAGCTGGGGCAGGTGATCCCGCTCAGCCAGGACGACCTGGACGCCTTCCACAAGCAGCTCAGGCAGAGCCGGCGCTTCGAGAGCGTGCCGCTGAAGCTGCGCCTCACCGAGGACGAGATCGACCGCTTCGCGGTCAACCGCTGGCGCTTCCCCGGCGTGGACGTGGTGCCCTACCTCAACCGGCGCTACCCGCTGGGCGGGTTGTTCGCGCACGTGATCGGCTACGTCTCGCGCATCGACGCGGACGATCTCGACCATCTCGATCCGGCGCGCTACAAGGGCACCACGCACGTCGGCCGCACCGGCATCGAGCGCTCCTACGAGGACGTGCTGCACGGCACGCCGGGCTACGAGCTGGTCGAAGTCAACGCGAACGGACAGACCCAGCGCGTATTGCAGACGCATCCGGCCACGCCCGGCAAAAACCTCTATCTCAGCATCGACGTGCGCATCCAGAAGGCCGCGGAACAGGCGCTGGGCGGCCAGCCGGGTGCGGCGGTGGCGATCGACCCGCGCAACGGCCAGGTGCTGGCGATGGTCAGCGAGCCGACCTTCGACCCCAACCTGTTCGTGGACGGCATCAGCCATGCCGACTACAACGCGCTGACCGGCGCGGCCGACAAGCCGCTGTTGAACCGCGCGCTGCGCGGCGTGTATCCGCCGGGTTCCACCGTCAAGCCGTTCGTGGCGCTGGGCGGACTGGAGCTGGGACTGCGCACGCCCGCGGACACCGTGCTCTCCACCGGCACCTGGTGCCTGCCGGGCACCACGTTCTGCCGCCGCGACGACCGCCGCGGCGGCTTCGGCACGGTGAACCTGCGCATGGCCATCATGTGGTCGGTCAACACCTACTTCTACAAGCTGGCGGTGGACATGGGCATCGACCGCTTCAGCGAGTGGATGGGCCGGTTCGGCTTCGGCCGGCCCACCGGCATCGACCTCGACGGCGAGGCCAGCGGCGTACTGCCCTCGCGCGAGTGGAAGGAAAAACACCTGAAGCAGGCGTGGTATCCGGGTCAGACGATGATCGCGGGCATCGGCCAGGGCTACTGGGGCGTGACGCCGGTGCAGCTCGCGCATGCGCTGGCCACGCTTGCCGGCCATGGCGTGCCGTATGCGCCGCGGCTGGTGATGGCCACGCAGGCCGGGGTGGACAAACCCCAACAGATGCTGCCGAATCCGCCGGAGGGCCGGCCCGTCATCAGCGACCCCTCGGAATGGCAGGCGGTGGTCGATGGCATGCAGATGGTGGTGAACGATCCTCGCGGCACCGGTTACGGGCTGGGCAAGGGCTTTCCGTACACCATCGCCGGCAAGAGCGGCACCGCCGAGATCTACTCGCGCCATACCAACGCCTACAACGACAACACCAACCTGGCCTACCTCGCCAGCCGGCACCGCGCGTGGTTCGAGATGTTCGCGCCGGCCGAAGAGCCGCGCATCGCGGTGGCGGTATTGCTGGAGAACGGCGCCTGGGGCGCCTCCACGGCCGGCCCGATCGCCCGCAAGATCCTCGATGCCTGGCTGGCCACCCAGCCGAATCCGCCGCCGGACACGCCGCTCCCTGCGGGGGGCTTGCCCGCGCCCGGCACGGCGCCGGCCGCCGCGCCGCCGGAAACGCCCCAGGACGCGCCCCAGGACGCGCCCCAGGACGCGCCCCAGGACGCGCCCCAGGACGCGCCCCAGGACGCGCCCCAGGACGCGCCCCAGGACGCGCCCCAGGACGCGCCCCAGGACGCACCGCCGGACGACCCTGCCGAAGCGGCATCGCAGGAGAACACGCCATGATCGAGATGTTGCAAGTGCGGCTGACGCGCCTGTTGCGCCGCGTGCTCACCCGTCCGCGCATCGACCTGCCGCTGGCCGCGGGCCTGTTGCTGCTGGCGATTGCCGGCCTGTGCACCCTGTACACGGCGGCCGACGGCGGCATGGCCATGGTCGGCGGACAGGCCGCGCGTTTCGTGCTGGGCTTCGTGTTGTTGCTGCTGATCTCGCGCATCCCGCCCGCCACGCTGCGCAACTGGACGCCATGGTTGTATGCGTTCAGCGTGCTGCTGCTTGTCGTGGTGGCGGTGCTGGGCGAGGGGCGCGGCGCGGACCGCTGGCTCAACCTGGGCGTGATGCGCTTCCAGCCGTCCGAGCTGGTGAAGCTCACCATGCCGATGATGGCGGCGTGGTATCTGCATCCGCGCCAGCTTCCGCCGCGCTGGAAGGACATCGCGGCGGTCGGGGTGCTGGTCGCCATTCCCGCCTACCTGATCGGCAAGCAGCCGGATCTGGGCACGGCGCTGCTGGTGGCGGCGACCGGCGGCTTCGCGCTGTTCCTTTCGGGCATGGCGTGGTGGCGGATCGGCGTGTTGCTGGCCGGAGCGGCCGGCATGGCGCCGGTGGCCTGGCATTTCATGCACCAGTACCAGCGCGGCCGCATCCTGACCATGCTCAATCCCGAGTCCGATCCGCTGGGCAACGGCTGGCACATCATCCAGTCGCAGATCGCGGTGGGCTCCGGCGGCGTGTTCGGCAAGGGCTGGATGCACAGCTCGCAGGCGCAACTGGACTTCCTGCCCGAGCACACCACCGACTTCATCTTCGCGGTGTTCTCCGAAGAATTCGGCCTGGTCGGCGTGTGCCTGATGGTGGCGCTGTACGCCTTCATCATCGGCCGCTGCCTGTGGATCGCGATGGAGGCGCGCGACACCTATTCCCGCCTGCTCGCCGGCGCGATCGGCATGAGCCTGTTCGTCTACGTGTTCGTCAACGGCGGCATGGTGTCCGGCATGCTGCCGGTGGTGGGCGTGCCGATGCCGATGGTGAGCTACGGCGGCACTTCCGCGGTGACCTTGCTGACCGGCTTCGGCATGCTGATGTCGATCCACGCGCACCGCAAACGGCACGACTGAAGCTCCGTCTTTGGCGCGGCCCGCGCGCGCCACGGTTTGCGCCGAAGCCCGTGCTACGCTTCGGCGCAATCGTTGTCCATGTCGATCGACCATGCCCTTGCCTGCCGTGTCGCGCCGTTTGCGCAGCCTGTTCCCGCTTGCCCTGCTGGTTGCCCTCGCGCCGCTGCCGCTGCTGGCCGACACGCATCCGGGCCAGTCCGCCCTGGTGCAGGAGGTGGCGCACGACACCGGCAAGGATCCGGCGGCGCTCGACGCGCTGCTCGACCAGGCGCAGATGCAGCAGAGCATCATCGACGCGATGAACCGCCCGGCCGAGTCGAAGCCGTGGAGCGCGTACCGCCCGATCTTCCTCACCCAGAAGCGCATCGACGACGGCGTGGCGTTCTATCGGGAACATCGCGCATTGCTGGAGCGCATCGGCAAGCAGTATGGTGTGGCGCCGCAGTACCTCGTGGCGATCATCGGCGTGGAAACCTCCTACGGGCGCATCACCGGCAAGTACAAGGTGCTCGACGCGCTGGTAACGCTGGGTTTCTACTACCCGAAGCGCGCGGCCTATTTCCGCCAGCAGTTGAAGACCTTGCTGGAGCTGCCGGACAACCGCCTCGCCGGTCCGCTGGACACGCTCACCGGCTCCTACGCCGGCGCGCAGGGCTGGGGCCAGTTCATGCCCGACAGCATCCGCGACTTCGCGGTGGATGAGGACGGCGACGGCCGCATCGACCTGATGAACTCGCTGCCCGACATCCTCGCCAGCGTGGCGAACTACTTCGCCAAGCACGGCTGGGTCGCGGGCGGCCCGGTGGCGGCGCGTGCGCAGCCGGATGGCGCGGCCAAGCCGCTGGGCGACTGGCAGGCCACGCCGCAATGGCCGCTGGAGCAACTGGAGGCCTGGGGCTATGCGCCGTTCCAGCACCTCAATCCGGGCGAGCCGACCAGCCTGCTGACGCTGGACGGCCTGAGCGGGCCGGAGCAGTGGTTCACCTTCAACAACTTCCGGGTGATCACCACCTACAACCGCAGCCCGATGTACGCGATGGCGGTGTACCAGCTGGCGCAGGCGATCGTGGACGGTGTGCGCGACGCGGACGGCGTGGACGGCGCAGGCAACGCTCCGTGAGGCTTTGGCGCGGCCTGGCGTTGCTGGCGATGCCGCTCGCGCTGGCCGCTTGCGGCGGCCGCCATGCCGCGCGGCCCGCGCCGCCGGGCGACGCCGCCAACGCAGCGCCGGGTAGCGCACATCACGGCTGGTTCCACCACGACGATACCAGCCTGCCCCAGGACAGGCGCTACAGCGCCAGCAGCGACAGTTCACCCGCCGGCCCGCCGCCTGCGTACATCTATACCTTGCCCGAGCCGGTGCCGAAGACGGAGCCGCGCTCGCTGTACGGCAACAAGTCGCCCTATACCGTGCGCGGTCAGACCTACCGCGTGCTGCCCAGCGCGCGCGGCTACGACGAGCGCGGCATCGCCTCGTTCTACGGCAACAAGTTCGACGGCTACAAGACGTCCAGCCTCGAGAACTACGACATGTACAAGTTCAGCGCCGCGAGCAAGGTGCTGCCGCTGCCGAGCTACGCGCGGGTGACCAACCTCTCGAACGGCAAGAGCGTGATCGTCCGCGTCAACGACCGCGGGCCGTTCCACGAGAACCGCATCATCGACCTGTCCTACGCGGCGGCGGTGCGCATCGGCATCTGGCCCAAGGGCACCGGGCTGGTCGAGGTGCAGGGCATCGACCCGTCGGCGCCGGACGCGGAACCATCGCCGCCGCCGCCGGTCACAAGCGGCGGCGGATCGCCGGGAATCTACCTGCAAGTGGGAGCGTTCTCCGATCCTGCCAACGCCGAACGGGTGGCCGCGCGGCTGCGCCAGGCGAACTTCGCGCCGGTGCAGGTGGAGCAGGTTCAGGTCGGCGGCCGCACCATCCGCCGCGTGCGCGTGGGGCCGCTGGACAGCGTGGACCGCGCCGACACGGTGACCCGTCGCATCGAGGACATGGGCCTGCCGAGGCCGCAGGTCGCGGTAGACTGATGCACTTTTCCATCGACGGCACTGCTTGACGCCGTCCTGCCATCATCCGGAACACGATCACGATGAGCTTTCTCCGCCGTACCCTGACCACGCTCGCCGCCGCCGCGCTGGCGGCGGGCGCCGCCGTTGCCCAGACGCCGCCGCACCCGGCGACGCCGCCGCATCCCGGCGCGGTGCCGACCCCGGTGGTGGCGCCGATGCCGGTGCCGCCGCCGCCGGACGTGGACGCGCAGAGCTGGGTGCTGATGGACTACGCCACCGGCCAGATCCTTGCCTCCAAGAATCCCGACGAGCGCCGCGCCCCGGCCTCGCTGACCAAGGTGATGACCGACTACGTGATCTCTGCCGAGATCGCCGCCGGCCGCATCCATCCCGACGACATGGTGACCATCAGCGAGCACGCGTGGCGCGCCGGCGGCGGCGGCACCGACGGTTCCACCAGCTTCCTCAAGCTGGGCAGCCAGGTGAAGCTGGAGGATCTGCTGAAGGGCATGATCGTGCAGTCCGGCAACGACGCGGCGATCGCGCTGGCCGAACACGCGGCCGGCTCCGAGGACGCGTTCGCCAACCTCATGAACGCCTATGCCAAGCAGCTTGGCATGGTCAACACGCACTACTCCAATGCCTCCGGCTACCCGGTGGACGACCATTACTCCACCGCGCACGACATCGCGATCCTCTCGCGCGCGTTGATCCACGACTTCCCCACCGACTACGCGATCTCCAAGATCAAGGAGTTCGAGTGGAACGGCATCAAGCAGCAGAACCGCAATGCGCTGCTCTGGCGCGATCCCTCGGTGGACGGCATCAAGACCGGCCATACCGCCGCCGCCGGCTTCTGCCTGGATGCCTCGGCGGTGCACGGCGACGAGCGCATGATCGCGGTGGTGATGGGTTCCAGCAGCGACAAGGGCCGCGCCGACGCCGCGATGGCGCTGCTCAACTACGGCTTCCGCTTCTACGAGACGCACAAGCTGTACAAGGCCGGCCAGACGCTGACCAGCCCGCGCCTCTGGAAGGGGCAGGCCGACACGCTGCCGCTGGGCGTGGCCGACGACGTGCTGGTGACGGTGAAGACCGGCCAGTACGACAAGCTCAAGGCGACCATGGACATCCCCGCCACCCTGATCGCCCCGTTCAAGAAGGGGCAGCAGGTGGGCACGCTGCGCATCATGCTGGACGACCAGCCGATCCAGAGCGTGCCGCTGGTCGCGCTGGCGGACGCGCCGCAGGGCGGCTTCTTCTCGCGCCTGTGGGACTCGATCCTGCTGTGGTTCCACGGCAACAAGAAGACCGATGCGCCGGCGCTTGCCCCGGCCGCGGCACCGGACGCGAAGTGATGCACGAGATCGACTTCAGCCAGGCGAAGCGGGAAGGCAAGGGCTTCCAGTTTCCCGGCGAGTTCGAGATCACGGCGGTGGGCAAGGCCGAGGCCGGCCTGCCCGCGCGCGTGCCGCAGCTGCTCGAGGGCGCGGGCCTGCACGTGCTGCACGAGACCGTGCGGCAGCGCCTTTCCGGCAACGGCAACTACGTGTCGGTCACGGTGAGTTTCCGTTGCGACAGCCGCGAGCAATACGACAGCGCGCATGTCGTGCTGCGCACCGATCCGGACATCCGCTACACGCTCTGACCGGCCGGGCGGCTTGGCCGCCCTTGGCTTTCCGCCGGCCGGCCGCATCTTCCCCAATACCGCTTTGCCAGGTTACGCCATGTCCCTGCCGCTCAAGATCCGCCGTCTCGGCCGCCAGCCCTACGAGACGACGTGGAAGGCGATGAGCGCGTTCACCGACAACCGCACCGCCGATACCGTCGACGAGTTCTGGCTGCTGGAGCACGACCCGGTGTTCACCCTGGGCCAGGCCGGCAGGATGGAACACGTGCTGGCGCCCGGCGACATCCCGGTGATCCCGGTCGACCGCGGCGGCCAGGTGACCTACCACGGCCCGGGCCAGATCGTGGGCTACCCGATGATCGACCTGCGCCGCGTCGGCGTGGGCGTGCGCGAGCTGGTCCACAAGATCGAGCAGGCCATCATCGATACGCTGGCGCACTGGAACATCGCCGCGGAACGCCGCGAGGGCGCGCCCGGCGTCTACGTGGCCGACGCCAAGGTGGCCGCGCTGGGGCTGCGCGTGCGGCGCGGCTGCAGCTTCCACGGGCTGGCCTTCAACGTGAACATGAACCTTGAGCCCTACCACCGCATCAACCCTTGTGGCTACAAGGGTTTGGAAGTGACGCAGGTGCTAGACTTGGGCGGCCCGTCGCGGTTGGCGGACGTGGAAGATGCGCTGGTGGAGGAGTTCTGCCGCCAGTTCGGTTTCCGCGCCGAACCGGCTGCGCCCGTCATCCCCGAACTTCCCCCACGCGAACCCGCATGAGCGACGCCTCCGCTTCACCCGCCAAGTCCATCCCGATCAGCGTCGTCAGCGGCGCGCCCGTGGGTGAAAAGCAGCTCGGCAACGACAAGATCGCGCTGAACCGCGCCGGTTTCGACACGGCCGTGCCCGTGCTGCGCAAGCCGAGCTGGATCCGCGTGCGCCTGCCGCAGGGCAATGCCGTCCAGCAGCTGAAATCGCGCCTGCGCGAGAACTCGCTGGTCACGGTGTGCGAGGAAGCCTCGTGCCCGAACATCCACGAGTGCTTCAGCAAGGGCACCGCCACCTTCATGATCCTCGGCGAGGTATGCACGCGCCGCTGCTCGTTCTGCGACGTGGCGCATGGCCGCCCGGCCGCGCCCGATCCGCTGGAACCGGCGCGCCTGGCCGAGACCATCGCCGACATGCGCCTGAAGTACGTGGTGATCACCTCGGTGGACCGCGACGACCTGCGCGACGGCGGCGCCGAACATTTCGCCGCGTGCATCCGCGCGGTGCGCCACGCCAGCCCGGACATCCGCATCGAGATCCTCACGCCGGACTTCCGCGGCAAGGGCCGCATGGAGCGCGCGCTGGAGGTGCTGAAGGACTTCCCGCCGGACGTGTTCAACCACAACCTGGAAACCGTGCCGCACCTCTACCGCGAGGTGCGCCCCGGCGCCGACTACCAGTGGTCGCTGGACCTGCTCAAGCGCTTCAAGGCACAGCACCCGGACGTGCCGACCAAGTCCGGCATCATGCTGGGCCTGGGCGAGACGCGCGAACAGGTGCTCGAGACCCTGCGCGACCTGCGCGCGCACGACGTCGAGATGGTCACCATCGGCCAGTATCTGCAGCCCACGCCGCACCATCACCCGGTGGTGCGCTATTGGACGCCCGAAGAATTCGAAGACCTGCGCAAGGAAGGCGAGGCGATGGGCTTCCATCACGTCGCGTCCGGCCCGCTGGTGCGTTCGTCCTACCACGCCGACCTGCAGGCTCACGCTGCGGGCGTTACTGAGCACGCCTAAAAGAGACTCTATGAAACTGCGTCCCTCGTTCGTCCTGCTGCTTGGCCTGACAGTCACCTGCGCCTACGCGCAATCCGCCGCCGAACTCGGCGCCGGCGGCAACCGCAAGGCGGCGGTGTGGCCGCTCGAACCCACGCCCACGCAGGCGGACGCGGCGCAGCTTTCCGCGCGCTTCCTCACCCGCTTCCACTACGACGCGCAGCCGCTGGACGATGCGATGTCGGCGAAGATCTACGCGGACTACTTCAAGCTGCTGGATCCCGACAAGGTGTTCTTCACCCAGCAGGACATGGACCAGTTCGCGCCGGACCAGACCAAGCTGGACAATGCGATCTGGAACAAGGACCTCTCGATCCCGTTCGACATCTACAACAAGTTCCTGCAGCGTGCCGTGCAGCGCATGACCTATGCGCGCAGCCTGCTCAAGGGCGGCTTCAACTTCGACGGCGACGAGAGCTACCAGTACGACCGCAAGGACGCCAAGTGGGCGAAGGACGACGCGGCGCTGGACGACCTGTGGCGCAAGCGCACCATGAACGACTGGCTGCGCCTCAAGCTCGCCGGCAAGAGCGACGAGGACATCCGCAAGACGCTCACCCGGCGCTACACCAACTACATCGAACGCGTGAAGCAGCTGGACGGCGACGACGCTTTCCAGACCTTCATGACCGCGTATGCCGAGACCACCGACCCGCACACCGACTACTTCACGCCGCGCAAGGCCGAGGACTTCGCGATCCAGATGAAGCTGTCGCTGGAAGGCATCGGCGCGCAGCTGCAGTCGCGCGACGACTACACCATCATCTTCAGCCTGGTGCCGGGCGGCCCGGCGGAGAAGTCGGGCAAGCTCAAGCCGGGCGACCGCATCCTGGGCGTGGGGCAGGGCGACAGCGGCCCGTTCACCGACGTGATCGGCTGGCGCATCGACGACGTGGTCAACCTGATCCGCGGCAAGAAGGACACCACGGTGCGGCTGGAGATCCTGCCCGCCGACGCCGGCCCGGACGGCAAGCACGAAATCGTCAGCCTCGTGCGCAAGAAGGTCAACATCGAGGAAAGCGCCGCCAAGAAGAAGATCCTCGACATCAAGGACGGCGATGTCGTGCGCAAGATCGGCATCATCGACCTGCCGAGCTTCTACTCCGATTTCGGCGCGCGCAGCGAGGGCGACAAGGATTACCGCAGCGCCACCCGCGACGTGGCCAAGCTGGTCACCGAGCTGAAGGCGGCCGGCGTGCAGGGCATCATCATGGACCTGCGCGACAACGGCGGCGGCTCGCTGGCCGAGGCCGACTCGATGACCGGCCTGTTCAACGGCAAGGGGCCGGTGGTGCAGGTGCGTGATGCGCGCGGCCAGGTCGACGTGCAGGGCTCGGACGATGCCGCGCCGCTGTGGAACGGCCCGTTCGCCGTGCTGGTGAACCGCGGCACCGCCTCGGCCTCGGAGATCTTCTCCGCAGCGATTCAGGATCGCGGCCGCGGCCTGATCATCGGCACGCCCACCTTCGGCAAGGGCACCGTGCAGACCCTGGTCGACCTCGACCGCTTCGGCCCGGATCCCGGCAGCGATCCGCAGTACGGCGAGTTGAAGATGACCGTGCAGGAGTTCTTCCGCATCAACGGCGGCTCGACCCAGATCAAGGGCGTGACGCCGGACATCGAGTTCCCGCAGAACGGCGACGCCAAGGACTTCGGCGAGTCCACCTACGACAACGCGCTGCCTTGGACGCATATCGCCCCGGCCGCCTACCAGCCGGACGGCGACGTGAAGCTCTATCTGCCGAAGCTGGAAACCCTGCACGATGCCCGCATCGCATCGTCGCCGGCGTGGAAGCTGATGCTGGACGAACTGGCGCAGTACAAGCTGATGCGCGCCAAGACCTCGGTGTCGCTCAACTTCGCCAAGCGCGAAGCCGAACGCAAGCAGCTGGACGCGATACAGGCCAGCTTCCGCGAGCGCCAGAAGGCGATCGACGGCAGCGACGCCTACCTCAAGGACGAGGACAGCGCCCTGGACGACGGCCTCGATCCCGGCGAGCGCAGCCTCAAGAGCGAACTCAAGCAGGAGAAGGACGCCAAGGACGCGCCCGACGCCCAGCTGCGCGAGGCCGCGCACATCGTGGCCGACGAAGTGGGCATGCTCAAGGCCGATCCCAAGCTGGCCGTCGACATGCTGCCGCCCGGCAGCGACTACCTCGCCACGCTGGATGCCATGCACAAGCCGGCAGCCAGCGCGACATCGGCCACGGCAGCGCACTGAAGCGCCGCGGTTCGGCGGTGTGAACGGGGGCGCTGCGGCGCCCCCGTTCGTTTGCGCGGCACGGACTTTCCATCCCCGAGCAATGCATGCGCCGCCGGCGTGTCGCTGGCCTTGTTCCTATAGCGTCTGCTTGCGATGGTCGGGGTGGTTGCACGCACCGGGCACCGGCACGGCGCCGGTGCGTGCTCTTACGGTGCGGGCTGATGCAGCTTACTTTTGCGCGGCCTTGTCATGCGCGCGTTGCTGCTGCATCCAATGCTGGAACTCGGTGACGCGCGGCTCGTCGCGTAGCAGCACCGAGTGCGGGTCGATCGTCACCAGGGCGCCGGCCGGTACCGCGAGGCTGCCATGGCCGCCGTCCATCGCCACGGTGTGTACGGTGTCGTCCACCTGTACGTCCACCGGCATCGGGAACGGCAGCTTGTCCGGCGCCTGCCAGGAAAGATCCAGCGTGTCGCCGTGGCGTTGCACGTCCAGCTTCGGCAGTGCGGCCTGGTAGAGGTACACCTTGAAGAACCAGTCGTAGTCCTTGCCGGTCACCTGGTTCACGATGCGCATGAAGTCGGCGGTGGTGCGGTACTGCGGCTGGAAGTTGCCCGGCTTCGGATCGGGCCGGCCGTACACCAGTTCGCGGATGCTGTCGTAGAACGCCTTGTCGCCGATCAGGTGCTGCAGCGACTGCAGCATCAGCGCGCCCTTGTTGTAGATGTCCTGGCCCGGGCCGCCGCGGCTTTCGTCGTACACCGCCTCCTCCGTGCGCGGCTGGCCGGACACCACCGGATAGCGGTTCACGATCATCATGCGCAGGCGGTTGAGCCAGGCGTAGTATTCGGCGTCGCCGTCCAGGTAGCGCGCGTACAGCGGCTGCATCAGCGTGGCGAAGCCCTCGTGCAGCCACATGTCGTCCCAGTTGGCGTTGGTCATCTGGTTGCCGAACCATTCGTGCGAGAACTCGTGCTGCAGCAGCCAGTCGAAGCCGCTGCCGTCCTGCGCGTAGTGGTTGCCATAGGCGTTGATGGTCTGGTGCTCCATGCCCTCGTAGGGCGTCTCCACCACGCCCATCTTCTCGTCGCCCCAGGGGTAGGGGCCGATCTTCGCCTCGAAGAAATCCAGCATGCGCGGGAACTGGGCGAACAGCTGCTCCGCATGCGCCTTTTCGCCCGGCAGGTACCAGTACTCCAGCGGGATGGTGTTGCCGTAGCGGCTCTTGTATGTGCCGGTGAGTTCCTTGTACGGGCCCACGTTGATCGAAATGGCGTAAGTGGTGGGGTGCTTGGCGCGCCAGTGCCAAGTGCGCGTGGCGCCTTCGTCGCTCACGCCGACCAGCACACCGTTGCCCGGTGCCGCCAGCGGCGTGGGCACGTTTACGTAGAGGTCGACCAGGTCCGGCTTGCCATCGGGCTGGTCGATGCAGGGCCAGAACAGGTCGCAGCCTTCGCCTTCCACCGCACTGCCGACCCACGGCTGGCCGTCCTTGGTGTGGCTCCACACGAAGCCGCCGTCCCATGGCGCATTCTTCGCCACGTGCGGCTTGCCGCCGTAGACGATGGTGGCGCTGACCTTGCCGCCCTTGGCCACGGCCCGAGGCAGCTGGATGCGCAGGCGGCCTTCGGGGTTGCTCCACGCGCTGGCGGGCAAGGCCTGGCCGTCCACGCTGACTGCGCTCACCGGCAGGTTGCGGTCGAGGTCCACCAGCAGCACGTCGGTGGCGGCCAGCGCGCTGAAGGTGAGCGTGGCGCGGCCGTCGATGCTCTGCGTATCCGGATGCACCGCGATGTGCAGTTCGGCATGGTCGAAGTGCATGCGCTTCTGCTCGGCCGGCTCCGGTGTGCCGGAGTCCTTGGTCAACGCGGTGAGCGGCGGTTGCGATGGCAGCGCGGTATCGGCACGGGCGACGGCAGCGGCGCCGAAGCCGATGGCGAGGCTGAGCGCAAGCAGGGTGGGGCGCATGGCGAGGACTCCGTGAAGAATTCAACCTCGTACCCTGCCACTTCATGCGCCGGCGGGACATCGCCGGAAGTCATGGTTGCGAACGATTTGGCACTTGGGGTTGCTCGCGCTGGCTACGCACGTGCTGGGGACCAAGGCGTTGGCCGGCCGATGGGACGATGGTTCTTGCAGCGATCGGCGGCTGGCAGCAAAAAGCCCGCTTGCGCGGGCTTTTTGTCTTGGCGGATACGGTCGGCGAAGGCCGTCCGTACCCATGCCTGTGTCGGCGATTTACTTCGCCACCACGCGCACCATTTCCAGGCACTTGTTGCTGTAGCCCCATTCGTTGTCGTACCAGCTCACCAGCTTCACGAAGGTGGCGTCCAGCGCGATGCCGGCGTCGGCGTCGAACACCGAGGTGCAGGTCTCGCCGCGGAAGTCGGTGGCGACCACCTTGTCCTCGGTGTAGCCCAGCACGCCCTTCAGCGCGCCCTGCGACTGCGCCTTCATCTCCGCGCAGATCTCGGCGTAGGTCGCCGGCTTCTCCAGCTCGCAGGTCAGGTCGACCACCGAGACGTCGGAGGTCGGTACGCGGAAGCTCATGCCGGTGAGCTTCTTGTTGAGTTCGGGGATCACTACGCCCACCGCCTTGGCCGCGCCGGTGGAGGAGGGGATGATGTTTTCCAGGATGCCGCGACCGCCGCGCCAGTCCTTGTTGCTCGGGCCGTCCACGGTCTTCTGGGTGGCGGTGGCGGCATGCACGGTGGTCATCAGGCCGCGCTTGATGCCCCACTTGTCGTGCATCACCTTGGCGATGGGTGCCGGGCAGTTCGTGGTGCACGAGGCGTTGGAGATGATTGCCTCGCCCTTGTAGCTCTTGTCGTTCACGCCGTACACGAACATCGGCGTGTCGTCCTTCGAGGGCGCGGACAGGATCACCTTCTTCGCGCCGGCGTCGAGGTGCTTCTGCGCGGTGGTCTTGTCGAGGAACAGGCCGGTGGACTCGATCACCACGTCGGCCTGCACCTCGTTCCACTTCAGCGCGGCGGGATCGCGCTCCTGGGTGAGGCGGATCTTCTTGCCGTTGACCACGAGCTGGCCGTTCTCGACCGACACGTCGCCCTTGAAGCGGCCGTGCACCGAGTCGTAGCGCAGCATGTAGGCGAGGTAGTCCGGCTCCAGCAGGTCGTTGATCGCGACGATCTCGATGTCGTTGCCGAAGTTCTGCACCGCAGCGCGCAGCACGTTGCGACCGATGCGGCCGAAGCCGTTGATGCCGACCTTGATGGCCATGGGACAGCGTCCTCCAATTACCGGGGAAGGGCAGCCGCGCGGAGGCGGCCGGAAAGCCTCGATTCTAGCGGGGAAACGCCCCGACTGCCGGCTCAGCGCCGGCCGCGCGCCGGTTTGCCGCAATAGATGCCGTGCAGGGTGGCCATCAGCGCCTGCACGGGGCCGTCGGCGAGCCGGTAGTACATGGCCTGGGCCTCGCGGCGGGTCTGCACCGCGGCGGCCTCGCGCAGCCTGGCAAGGTGCTGCGACAGCGCCGACTGGCCCAGCTCCAGCCGCTCCAGCAGTTCGCCCACCGCCAGTTCGCCCTCGGCCAGGTGGCACAGGATCAGCAGGCGCTGCTCGTTCGCCAGCACCTTCAGCAGTTCGCTGGCCTTGCCTGCGTGGGTGCGCATGCGGGCGGGGTCGGTCGCGGTCTTCATACCGCTATTGTTGCATGCTTTTCTAAATTAGAAATATCTAATATAGTGGCCCGCGTGATTCCAGCGGATGCACCTCCATGCCAGTCAATGTCGTGTCCTTCTTCCATGCCGCCACCTCCACCTGGACGCACGTGGCCGGCGATGCCGCCACCGGCGCGGCGGCGGTGATCGATCCCGTGCTCGATTTCGATCCTGCGGGCGGGCGGGTGGGCGCCGGGCCGGCGCAGGCGGTGCTCGACCATCTGCGCGCGCACCGGCTGGATCTGCGCTGGATACTGGAAACCCACGCACATGCCGACCACCTCACCGCCGCGGCGTGGCTGCGGTCGCGGACCGGCGCGCCGGTGGCCGCGGGCGCCGGCATCGTCGGGGTGCAGGCCGAATTCAAGCGGCGGCTTGGCCTCGACGAGGAATTCGTGGCCGACGGTTCCCACTTCGATCGGTTGCTGCGCGATGGCGACACGTTGCCGCTGGGCGAGGCGACGATCGAAGTGCTGGCCACTCCGGGGCATACCGCCGACAGCATGAGTTACCGTGTGGGAAATGCGGTGTTCATTGGCGACACGCTGTTCTCGCCGGCCGCAGGCAGCGCCCGCTGCGACTTTCCTGGCGGCAGCGCGGCGGTGCTGCATGCCTCGGTGCGCCGGCTGTATGCCTTGCCGGACGACACGCAGCTGTACCTCTGCCACGACTATCCTGCGGGCGATGTCGCGCCGCGCGACAAGGTGCCTGTGGGCGAACAGCGCGAGCGCAATGCGCATCTCACCGCCGGCACCAGCGTTGCAGACTTCGTGGCGCTGCGCGAGCGCCGCGACGCCACGCTGGCCGTGCCGCGGCTGTTCTGGCCGGCGCTGCAGGTGAATATCCGCGCGGGCGAATTGCCGCCGGCGGACGTCGAAGGGCGGCGCTTCCTGAAACTGCCGGTGGATGCAGGCACGCTGGCGACGGAACCGTGATCGCCCACTTCACGCCATGGAGCGCGCTGGGCGGCGGCATCCTCATCGGCCTCGCTTCGCTGCTGTTGCTGGTCGCGCTGGGACGTGTCGCCGGCATCAGTGGCATCGCCTCGGGCCTGTTGCCGCCGCATCGCGGCGATGCCGCATGGCGATTGGCTTTCGTGCTCGGCCTGCCGATGGGTGCGGCCGTATGGATGTTGGCGCTGGGCGATCCGGTGCTGGCCAGCCATGCGCCGCCCTGGCAGCTTGTGTTGGCCGGATGGCTGGTGGGCATGGGCACGCGCATCGGTTCGGGCTGCACCAGCGGTCATGGCGTATGCGGGCTGGGGCGCTTCTCGCCGCGTTCGCTGGCGGCGGTGCTGGTGTTCATGGCCACCGCGATGGCGTGCGTGTACGCGTGGCGCCATCTGTTGCCGGAGCTGCTGCGATGAACCGGCTGGCGGCATGGCTGGCCGGTCTGCTGTTCGGCGCGGGCCTGGCCTGGTCGGGCATGGCGGATCCGCACAAGGTGCTGGGTTTCCTCGACGTGGCCGGCGCGTGGGACCCCAGCCTGCTGCTGGTGATGGCGGGTGCGACGCTGACTTACGCGATCGGTTGGCGACTCGTGATGCGACGGGAGCGGCCGTGGCTGGACACGCGATTCCACGTGCCCGTGAATCGCCGCATCGACAAGCGGTTGCTGGTCGGTGCGGTGCTGTTCGGCCTTGGCTGGGGGCTCGGCGGCTATTGCCCCGGTCCTGCGCTGGCGGGCGTCGGCCTGGGCAATGCCGATCTCTTATGGTTGCTGCCGGCGATGCTGCTGGGGTGGTGGCTGGCGAGGCGCTGGTCGCACTGACGCTGTGGCACACTGCCAAGCCCCCCTGGTTTGAAGCGCCGCCATGAAGTCCATCCGCCGCTTGTTGGTCGCCTCGCTGACGGCCGTGTTCGCTCTCGTTCCCGCTGCGCAGGCCTGGGGCCCGCTGGGGCACAGCATCGTCGCCGAGCTGGCGCAAGAGCGCCTGAGCCCCGCCGCCGAGGCCGAAGTCGAACACCTGCTCGCCGCAGACCACACCACCCGGCTTGCCGACATCGCCAGCTGGCCGGACGAAATCCAGGACAATCCGGCGCTGGACAGCCTGTGGAAGCAGACCCGCAAGCTGCACTACATCAATTTCCGCGGCGGCCAGACTTGCGACTACGTGCCGCCGCGCGATTGCCGCGACGGCGAATGCGTGGTGGACGGGCTGGCGCATTACGTGGCGATCCTCGGCGACAAGTCGCAACCGGACGCCGTGCGCCTGCAGGCGCTGAAGTTCGTGGTGCATTTCGCCGGAGACATCCATCAGCCGCTGCACGCCGGCTACCGTGACGACCTCGGCGGCAACAAGTACCAGGTGCAGTTCGAAGGCGAGGGCAGCAACCTGCACCGCGTGTGGGACTCGGGCATGTTGAAGACGCGCGGCCTCGACTGGAAGGCCTATGCGCAGCGGCTCGATGCGGAAGGTCCGGTGGCGCTGCCGCCGCCGATCGCGCCGCTGGACAATCCCTACGCGCAGTGGGCCGAGGAGTCGTGCCGCATCACCGCCAGGCCAGGTTTCTATCCGGACGGCCACAAGATCGGCCCGGCCTACGTCGATGCCGAACTGCCGGTGGCCGAGGATCAATTGCGCATCGCCGGCCGCCGCCTCGCCGAAGTGCTGAACCTCGCGCTGGGGCAGTGACGCGTTACATGCGCCGTTACATACGAATGCAGGCTCGCATGGCCCCGGGTATCTGTTAGCCTCCGTGACTTGCTGAATCTAGACGTCCATAGCTCATCAGGCCACCGCATGACCAACTCGCCGCTACGCCGCACCAAGATCGTCGCCACCCTCGGCCCCGCCACCGACGCGCCGGGCATGCTCGAAAGCATCATTGCCAACGGCGTCGACGTGGTTCGCCTCAACCTTTCGCACGGACAGCCGGACGACCACCGTGCCCGCGCCGCGGCGGTGAAGGCGGCGGCCGCGGCGGCGGGTCGCGAAGTGGGCGTGCTGGCCGACCTGCAGGGCCCGAAGATCCGCGTGGAGAAATTCGCGAACGGGCCGATCCAGCTCGAAGTCGGCCAGCCCTTCGTGCTGGACTGCCGCGCCGATGCGCCGCCCGGCGACATTTCCCGCGTCGGCGTGAGCTACCTCGGCCTGCCGCAGGACGTGCGCCCCGACGACGTGCTGCTGCTGGACGACGGCCTGGTCGCGCTCACCGTCAACAAGGTCGCCGGCACCGAGATCCACTGCACCGTGCTGGTGGGCGGCAAGCTGTCCGACCGCAAAGGCCTCAACCGCCAGGGCGGCGGCCTGTCCGTCTCCGCGCTGTCGGACAAGGACAAGGCCGACATCAAGCTCGCTGCCGAGATCGGCGCGGATTTCCTCGCGGTCTCCTTCGTGCGTTCGGCCGACGACATGCACCTGGCGCGCCGCTTGCTCGAAGAGGCCGGCGGCAGCGCCGCGCTGGTGTCCAAGATCGAGCGCGCCGACGCGATCCCCGTGCTGGGCGAGATCATCGACGCCTCCGACGTGGTGATGGTGGCGCGCGGCGACCTGGGCGTGGAGATCGGCGACGCCGAATTGCCCGGCCTGCAGAAGAAGATCATTCGCGAGACGGTGCAGCGCAACCGCGCGGTGATCACCGCCACGCAGATGCTGCAGTCGATGGTGCGCTCGCCCATCCCCACCCGCGCCGAAGTGCTGGACGTGGCGAACGCGGTGATCGACGGCACCGATGCGGTGATGTTGTCCGAAGAGACCGCCGCCGGCGCCCACCCCGACAAGGCGGTGGCGGCGATGGCGCGCATCTGCCTGGGCGCCGAACGCCAGTTCGAGCCGAAGGAAGACCTGGCCAACGCCAGTCACCATCTCAGCCGCACCGACCAGGCGATCGCGCTGGCCGCGATGGTGCTGGCGGCCCAGCTCGGCGTGCGCGCGATCGTGGCGCTCACCGAATCCGGCGCCACCGCGCAGTGGCTGTCGCGCTACCGCAGCGCCGTGCCGATCTACGGCCTGTCGCCGTTCGCCGCCGCACGCCGCCGCATGCAGGTGCTGCGCGACGTGCGCGCGGTGGAATTCAGCCACGGCCAGAACCAGAGCATGGCCTCCTCCACTCGTGCCGCCGTGCGCCAGTTGTTCGAGCAAGGCAAGCTGGCCGCGGGCGACAGCGTGGTGATCACCTACGGCGACCGCGTGGGCCACGTCGGCGGCACCAACACGCTCAAGCTGCTGGCGGTGGGCGCGGGCGGCGCGGTGGACAGCATGCGCGACCTCTGAGCCGTGACGTCGGCATGACGCCGCGCAGTTAGACTGTCGGCGTCCCCACTTCGCCGGAGCATCGCCATGAACCTACGCGTCCCTCGCCTGGTCCGTTCCTTGCTGCTGGTGCCGGCACTGGCCTGCGCGCTGCCCGCGCTGGCGCAGTCGTCGCACCGGATCGATCCGCAGAACCTCTACCATTACTGGATCCGGCTCAACACCAAGGTGAGCACGGACCTGCCCAATTCCGGGCTCAACCTGGACAAGCCCGGTTGTGCAGCGGTGACCTTCACCATCGGTTCCGACGGCGTGCCGATGAACGTGCAATTGGTCAAGCTGGTGCCCAGGAGCGACCTGGGCAACGCGGCGGTGACGGCGGTGAAGAACTTCCGCTACGGCCCCTCGCTCACCAACCGCGCCGACGACCCCGTCGATACCTACTACATCGTGCCGTTCAACGCGCCCGACGGGGCGGACGGCATGCAGAAGGTGATGGAACCCTGCAAATTGCCCGGTTACGGGTCCTAAACGGCGTCGCTAAGTCGGTTTCGTTATAATCGGCGGCCTTTATCCCGCCGCCCGTCCGGGCGGCATCCACCTCGGGCGGGCGGATCACGCCTCGTCGTACGGAGCCGTCATGAGTATCGAAGATCTCGAAAGCGTCGCCTTGGCCATGGTCGCCCCCGGCAAGGGCATCATCGCCATCGACGAGTCGACCAACACCATCAAGAAGCGCTTCGAGGCCGTCGGCATCGAGAACACGGAAGAAAACCGCCGCGCCTACCGCGAACTGCTGCTCACCACGCCGGGCCTGAACGAGCACATCTCCGGCGCGATCCTGTACGACGAAACCATCCGCCAGTCCACCAAGGACGGCGTGCCGTTCACCCAGCTGATGAAGAAGCTCGGCATCATCCCGGGCATCAAGGTGGACAAGGGCCCGGTGCCGCTGGCCGGCTTCCCCGGCGACGTGGTCACCGAAGGCCTCGACGGCCTGCGCGAGCGCTTGGCCGAATACGTCAAGCTCGGCGCCCAGTTCGCCAAGTGGCGCGCCGTGATCAACATCTCCGAGGACAACCCGTCCTCCACCGCGATCGAGGCGAACTGCCACGCGCTGGCCCGCTACGCCGCGCTGTGCCAGGAGGCCGGCCTGGTGCCGATGGTCGAGCCGGAGGTGATCATGGACGGCGACCACAGCATCGAGGTGAGCTACGAGGTGCACGAAGCCGTGCTGCGCAGCCTGTTCGGCGCGCTGTACGAGCAGAACGTGATGCTGGAGGGCACCATCCTCAAGGTCAGCATGGTGATTCCGGGCAAGGATTCGTCCGAGCAGGCCGACGTCGAGGAAGTGGCCGAGGCCACCGTGCGCGTGCTCAAGACCTGCGTGCCGGCTTCGCTGCCTGGCATCGTGTTCCTCTCCGGCGGCCAGACCGACGAACAGAGCACGGCCCACCTCAACGCGATGAACCGCATCGGCCCGCATCCGTGGCCGCTGTCGTTCTCCTACGGCCGCGCCATGCAGCAGGCCGCGCTCAAGCTGTGGGCCAAGGACATGAAGGCCAACTACGCCGAGGCGCAGAAGACCGTGCACGCGCGTGCCAAGGACAACGGCCTCGCCGCGCAGGGGCGCTGGAAAGGCTGATCGCGGGAACCGCACACCCTGTCTCTGCAACAAAACGGGCGCCTGGGGCGCCCGTTTTGCTTTGCCTGCCGCGAAGGCTCAGAAGCGGTATTCGGCGCTGACCGAGAAAATGCGCGTGCCGATCTCGTAGTTGCCCCGGTTACGCATGTAGTAGTAGTCGAAATCCGCCCCCACGCTCCAGTGCTTGTCGATGTCGTAGCCGGTGCCCACGCCGGCATACCAGCCCAGGCCCTGCTTGCTGTCGCGGTAGGTTGCCGAACCGAGGCCAGGGATGTCGACCGAGAGCGTGCTCTTCAGCTTCCACAGGAAGCCGCCGGCGCGGGCCGACATGTACCAGTGGTCGTTGAAGTTGAAGTGGCCGTTCAGGCCCAGGGTCCAGCCGTCGCCCTTGAGCTTGTAGGTGTCGCCGTAGCCGTCCTTCGAGCTGACGCTGCCGAGGTTGGTGTAGCCGGCCTCGAAGCCGAGGATGCCCTGGTCGCGGTAGCCCGCGTTGAGCATGAAGGCCGTGTCGCTGTCGGTGCCGGTGCCTACGCCATCGACCGTGGCCTTGTAATGGGCGGTGCCGGCATTGCCGTTGACGAACCAGCCGTTGGTCTGGTCGGCGTGGGCGCTGGCAGCGAAGAGGCCGCAGGCAGCGGCCAGCAGCGGAAGCAGTTTCTTGTTGTCCATGAAGGGTTTTCCTTGAGCCCTGAGAATTGTCCTGTCGCCCTTTCCGGCGACCGCCGGATGTTAAGGGCGTGTTTTCCAGGCATCAAGGGCGGCTGAAAGCACGAAGGGCGCCTTGCGGCGCCCTTCGTGTTTGCCTGCCTCACGGGACGGCTCGGATCAGAAGCGGAATTCCGCGTTGGCCGAGATCATGTCCGTGCTGAGGTCCACGTTCTGCTTCTTGGCGTCGAAGTAGTCGTAGTTCAGGCCGACGCTGACGTTCTGCGTGAGGTTGTAGCCCACGCCCACGCCGCCGTACCAGCTGTTGTCGTCCAGGCTCTTGCGCACCGGGTTGACGTCGTTGCTCATGCCGTGGCCGGTCCAGCTGTAGAGGCCGGTACGGGCGCTCAGATACCAGCTCGGGCTGAGGTCGAGATGGGCGTTCACGCCGGCGGTCCAGCCGTGCAGCTGCGATTTGCCGGGGGCGACGATCGGCTGGCTATTGAAGATGTTCTTCGCGCGGATGTTGCCCAGGTCGTTGTAGCCCACTTCCGCACCGAGCTGGAAGTTCGGCGACAGCGACCAGCGGTAGCCGCCGTTGAGGGCGTAGCCGGTGTCGTGGCCGTTGTCGTAGGGGCCCTGGTTGATCGCGGTGCGGCCCACGTTGCCGTTGATGAACCAGTTGCCGTTGTCGGAGGGGGCGTTCTGCGCGGAAGCGGCAGAGACGGCCAGCAGGCCGGTCGAAGCGATGGCAAGGGCGAGCAAAGTCTTTTTCATGGAGAGTCTCCTGTTATTGGGAAAGCGGTCGCCGGCCTTGGGGAAAGGGCGCCGCCGCATGCCCGGCATCGGGGAAATGCCGGGCACAGAACCTTGGATGGCGTCCGCAGGCAAAAGATTCAATACCGGTTAGTTCATTATTAAGTCACGATTAACTTTTCAGGGAAGGGATGCCTGCCGCACGGAGGGCGTCGCGCGCGACAGCCCGGCGCGGATCGGGGACAATGCACGTTTTCCGTCGCCGTCCGGAGCGTTCCCCTCATGACCACCCGCCGCCAACTCGCCAATGCCGTGCGAGCCCTTGCCATGGATGCCGTGCAGAAGGCCAATTCCGGCCATCCGGGCATGCCGATGGGCATGGCCGACATCGCCGAGGTGCTGTGGAACGATTTCCACAGCCACAACCCGGGCAATCCGCACTGGTTCAACCGCGACCGCTTCATGCTTTCCAACGGCCACGGCTCGATGCTGCAGTACGCGCTGCTGCACCTCACCGGCTACGACTTGCCGATGGGCGAGCTGGAGCGTTTCCGCCAGCTGCATTCGAAGACGCCGGGCCATCCCGAGGCGCATCACACCGTGGGCGTGGAAACCACGACCGGCCCGCTGGGCCAGGGCATCGCCAACGGCGTGGGTTTCGCGCTGGCCGAGAAGGTGCTGGCCGAGCGCTTCAACCAGCCGGGCTTCGACATCGTCGACCACCACACCTGGGTGTTCTGCGGCGACGGCTGCCTGATGGAAGGCATTTCCCAGGAAGCGATCTCGCTGGCCGGCACCTGGAAGCTGGGCAAGCTGGTGCTGATCTACGACGACAACAACATCTCCATCGACGGCGAAGTGCCGGGCTGGTTCACCGACGACACCGCGATGCGCTTCGAGGCCTGCGGCTGGCACGTGATCCGCGGCGTGGACGGCCACGACGCGGAGAAGATCAAGGCCGCGCTGGCCGCCGCCAAGGCGGAAACCGGCAAGCCCACGCTGGTGATGTGCAAGACCATCATCGGCTTCGGCTCGCCGAACAAGGAGGGCACCGAAGCCTGCCACGGCTCGGCATTGGGCAAGGACGAAGTGGCCGCCGTGCGCGACATGCTCGACTGGCGCTCGCCGCCGTTCGTGATTCCTGACGAGATCTACGCCGGCTGGGACGCGAAGCAGGCCGGCGCGAAGCGCGAAGCCGAGTGGAACGCCCTGTTCGACGCCTATGCCAAGGCGCACCCCGAACTGGCCGCCGAGTTGAAGCGCCGCCTTGCCGGCGAGCTGCCGGCCGACTGGGCCGCGCAATCGCAGGCCTGGGTCGACAAGCTGCAGGCCGATGGTCCGGACGTGGCCAGCCGCAAGGCCTCGCAGATGACGCTGGACGCCTACGGCCCGCTGCTGCCGGAGCTGATCGGCGGTTCGGCCGATCTGGCCGGCTCCAACCTCACGATCTGGAAAGGTTCGGTCAGCGTCACCGAAGCCAGCCCCAAGGCCAACTACATCCATTCCGGCGTGCGCGAGTTCGGCATGACCGCGATCGGCAACGGCATCGCGCTGCACGGCGGCTTCATTCCCTACGACGCCACCTTCCTGGTGTTCTCCGACTACGCGCGCAATGCGGTGCGCATGAGCGCGCTGATCCCCGCGCACTCCATCCACGTCTACACGCACGACTCCATCGGCCTCGGCGAGGACGGCCCCACCCACCAGCCGGTGGAACACCTGGCCAGCTTGCGCATCATCCCGAACAACCGCGTCTGGCGTCCCTGCGACGCGGTGGAATCGGCGGTGTCGTGGAAGGCGGCGATCGAGCGCCGCGAAGGTCCTTCCTGCCTGGTGTTCTCGCGCCAGACGCTGAAGCACCAGCAGCGCAGCGCGCAGCAGGTGGCCGACATCGCGCGCGGCGCCTACGTGCTCTCCGACCCGGCGGACACGAAGTTCAAGGCCATCCTGATCGCCACCGGTTCCGAGGTGGAGCTGGCGATGGAGGCGATGCGCACGCTGGCCCAGCAGGGCGTGCCGGTACGCGTGGTGTCGATGCCGTGCACCGAGACCTTCGATGCGCAGCCGCTGGAATACCGCGAAGGCGTGCTGCCCGGCTGGTGCCGCGCGCGCGTGGCGGTGGAGGCGGCCATTACCGACTACTGGCGCAAGTACGTGGGCCTGGACGGCGAGGTGATCGGCATGACCACCTTCGGCGCCTCGGCGCCGGCCGAGCAGTTGTTCGATTACTTCGGCATCACCGTGGCGAACGTGGTCGATGCGGTGAAGCGCGTCGCCGGCTGATCCGCGGTCTTCGCCCAAACAACAACGCCGCGGAATTCCGCGGCGTTGTTGTTTGTCGCAGTGGCGTCACGCCGCCAGCAGATCCGCCAGATGGCCCGGATCGCGCGCCAGCTCGTGCGCACGGGCAAGTTCCAGCTCCTCGCGGCTGCCGAAGCCCCACAGCACGCCGATGCCGCGCACGCGGTTGGCGATCGCGCCTTCGATGTCGAAGTGGCGGTCGCCGATCATCGCGGCATGTTCCGGCGATGTGCCGAAATCTGCCAGCGCGGCGGCGATCATCGAGGCCTTCTCGCTGTGCGGGCTGGTCGGATCGGGGCCGTACAGGCGGACGAACGCGCCGCCGAACGGCAGGTGTTCGACGATGGGGCGTGCGTGGCGTTCGGGCTTGCTGGTGACGACCGCCAGCGTGTGGCCGGCGGCTTGAAGGCGCTCGATCATCGCCGCGATGCCGGGGTAGACCGCATGCTCGCGCCAGCCCAGCGTGGCGAAGCGTTCGTGGTAGTAGTCCACGGCCGCCTCGACGCGCACAGGGTCATGGGCGAGCAGCGGCGCGAAACTGTGCCGCAGCGGCGGCCCGATCCAGGGGCGCAGGTCGAACGGCGCCGGTACGCCCAACTTGTCGCAGGCGTACCGGATGCACGCGCCGATACCGGGTTCGGAGTCGATCAGCGTGCCGTCGAGGTCGAACAGGCAGAGCGTCACCGGCCGGCGCGCGCCTTCAGCGCAGTCACCGCGGGCAGCTCCTTGCCTTCGAGGAATTCGAGGAACGCGCCGCCGCCGGTGGAGATGTACGACACGTCCTTCTCGATGCCGTACTTGTCCACCGCGGCCAGCGTGTCGCCGCCGCCGGCGATGGAGAACGCCTTGGAGGCGGCAATGGCGCGCGCCAGCGTTTCGGTGCCCTTGCCGAAGGCATCGAACTCGAACACGCCGACCGGGCCGTTCCACACCACGGTGCCGGCCTTGGCGATCAGTTCGGCGTAGCGCCGGGCGGTTTCCGGGCCGATGTCGAGGATCATCTCGCCGTCGCGTACCTGGTCCACCGGTTTCACCGTGGCCGGTGCGTTGGCGGAAAACTCCGGCGCCACCACCACGTCCACCGGCAACGGCACTTCGGCGCCGCGGCGCTTGGCGTCGGCCAAAACCTTCTTGGCGGCGTCGAGCAGGTCGGGTTCGACCAGCGAGTTGCCCACCGAATGGCCCAGCGCGGCGATGAAGGTATTGGCGATGCCGCCGCCCACGATCAACTGGTCGACCTTGCCGATCAGGTTTTCCAGCAGGGTGAGCTTGGTGGAGACCTTGGAGCCGGCCACGATGGCGAGCAGCGGCTTGGCCGGGTGCTCCAGCGCCTTGCCCAGTGCGTCCAGTTCGGCCGAGAGCAGCGGGCCGGCGGCGGCCACCGGCGCGTACTTGATCACGCCATGGGTGGAGGCCTGTGCGCGGTGCGCGGTGCCGAAGGCGTCCATCACGAAGATGTCGCACAGCGCGGCGTACTTCTTCGCCAGTGCCTCGTCGTCCTTGCCCTCGCCCACGTTCATGCGGCAGTTCTCAAGGACCACCACTTCGCCGTCGGCGACGTCCACGCCGTCCAGGTAGTCGCGCACCAGCCGCACCGGCTTGCCCAGCTTGTCTCCCAGCCACGCCGCCACCGGCGCCAGCGAGGAGGCCTCGTCGAACTGACCCTCCTTCGGCCGGCCCAGGTGCGAAAGCACCATCACCTTCGCGCCGGCGTCGCGGGCGGCCCGGATCGTCGGCAGCGCGGCGTCGAGGCGCTGGGTGGAGGTGATCCGGCCGTGATCGTCGATCGGCACGTTCAGGTCTTCGCGGATCAGCACGCGCTGGCCGTGGAGGTCGAGGTCGTTCATGCGCAGGACGGTCACATCAGGCTCCGGGATGGCGATGGCCGCGGCGGCGGCAGGAACCGCATATTTTCATGCCCGCTCGGAGGGGATGCAAATTACACTGTGGCCTTTCGGCGGCGGGGGGCGCGTCATGACCTACGATCTCGTGCTGTACGGCTATTGGCGTTCCAGCGCCGCCTATCGCGTGCGCATCGCGCTGAACCTCAAGGGGCTGGGGTACGAGAACCGTCCCGTGCACCTGGTGAAGGACGGCGGCGAACAGCATGCGCCGGCCTACGCCGCGATGAATCCCCAGCAGCTGATTCCCTGCCTGTGTGACGGCGACCGGGTGTTGACCCAGTCGCTGGCGATCATGGAATACCTTGAGGAAGTCCATCCCGAGCCGCCGCTGCTGCCGGCCGACGCGCGCGGGCGTGCCCAGGCGCGGGCGATGGCGCAGTTGCTGGCCTGCGACACCCATCCGCTGGGCAACCTGCGCGTGCTGCAGTACCTGGAGCGCGAGCTGGGTGCCGACGAGGCGCAGCGAGGGGCATGGTCGCGGCACTGGATCGCCACGAGCTTTGCGGCACTGGAGACGATGCTGGCGGACAATGCGGCCACCGGGCGCTTTTGCCACGGCGAGATGCCGGGCATGGCGGATGCCTGCCTGATCCCGCAGGTGTACAACGCGCGGCGCTGGAAATTGCCGCTGGACGACTACCCGACGATCCGCCGCATCGATGCCGAGTGCAACGAGCTGGAGGCGTTCCGGGCCGCTGTGCCGGAGTTGCAGCCGGACGCGCCGGCGCCGTAGCGGTGGTGGCTCGAAGGGCAAAGGCGGTTGTTTGATGTCAGGCGAGTGCAGTCCTGCACCCGCCTGGCTCGCCAAGTCCAGCGATGCCGGACTTGGCTCCGCCCGGCCATCGCTGATGCGATCGCCGGGTGTGCGGGCCATCCGTGGCCTGCGTGCTGACCGGCTGCTGCAAGCAACCGGTCAGAACCCCATGCCGTAGGGGTCGTTGCTGCCGCCCATCAGCGCATTGCTGTCCGAATGGTTGCCGCCGCCTTCGGCGAGGCGGATCTTCAGCGCCAGCCCGTCGCGGGAGTCGGCCTTGTTGAGCGCCTCGTCCAGCTCGATGCGGCCTTCCTTGTAGAGCCGGTATAGCGACTGGTCGAAGGTCTGCATGCCGTCCTGCAGGCTGCGGTCCATCGCCTCCTTCACCTCGTGGATCTGGCCGCGGCGGATCATGTCGCGGATCAGCGGGGTGTTCAGCAGCACCTCCACCGCGGGGATGCGGCGGCCGTCCTTGCCCACCACCAGGCGCTGGCTGATCACCGCACGCAGGTTCAGCGCCAGGTTCATCAGCACGTTCTTGTGCGCCGACTCGGGGAAGAAGTTGAGGATGCGCTCCAGCGTCTGGTCGGCGTTGTTGGAGTGCAAGGTGGCCAGGCACAGGTGGCCGGTCTCGGAGAAGGCGATCGCCGCTTCCATCGTGTCGGTGTCGCGGATCTCGCCGATCATGATGACGTCCGGCGCCTCGCGCATCGCGTTCTTCAGCGCCTCGTGGTAGGTGTGGGTGTCCAGCCCCACCTCGCGCTGGTTGACGATGGAGCGCTTGTGCCGGTGCAGGTATTCGATCGGGTCCTCGATGGTGAGGATGTGGCTGGACGAATTGGTGTTGCGGTGGTCGATCATCGAGGCCAGGGTGGTGGACTTGCCCGAGCCGGTCGCGCCCACCACCAGGATCAGGCCGCGCGGCTCCATGATCAGCTCGCGGAAGATCGGCGGCAGCTGCAGCTGCTCGACGTTGGGGATCTCGCTCTTGATCGCGCGGATCACCATGCCCACCTCGCCGCGCTGCTTGAACACGTTGATGCGGAAACGGCCGGCTTCCTTCACCGCCAGCGCCATGTTCAGCTCGAGATCGCGCTCGAACTGCGGCACCTGGCCCTCGTCCATCAGCGAGTAGGCGATCTTCTTCACCATGCCGCCGGGCAATCCGGTGTTGCCGAGCGGGTAGAGCTTGCCCTCCACCTTGATGTTCACCGGCGCGCCGGTGGACAGGAACATGTCCGAGGCGCCTTTGTCGACCATCAACTTCAGGAAGTAACCGATGTCCACGCCAAGTCCCCTGTCTGTTCTCGTTGCATTGAGCGAATGCGCACGCCCACAATAAGCGCAGAAGCTTAATCAGGAATGCGTGATGGTGCACATCTCTCTTTTATCGACCCGGCGCCCGGCAGGCTTGAGCGCATCGGCGCGGGCCGGTTTGCTGGTTGGTTTGTTGCTGCTGGCCGGATGCGCCAGCGTCCCCCCGCCGAACGAGGCGATGAACCTGGCGCAGTCGCAGTTGCAGGCCGCGAACGATGCCGGGGCGTCGGATTACGACCCGGTGGACCTCGGCTTCGCACAGGACAAGTTCCAGCAGGCCCAGGCGGCGATGGCGGCCCGCAAGTACGCGCTGGCGGCCGACCTGGCGGCCGAATCGCGCGCCGACGCCAATCTGGCGAAGACCAAGGCCAACCTGGGCGCGGCGCGGGCACAGATTCAGGCCAAGATGGACGCCAACGCCGCGTTGCGCGAGAAGGGCGCGCAGGCCGCCGCCGCGGCCGCCGCCGAGTTCGCCCAGCCGCTGCCGCTGCCCGCTGCCGCCGGTTCCTCGGCGCCGCCGGCGAGCGCAAGCACGCTGCCGCCGGCCGCGCCGGTCGAGGACATGCCGGCCCCGTCGGCGTCCGTGCTGTCGGAGCCGGCTTCGGGCCAGGGCTTCCAGTCCGTGCCTGCGCAAACGCAGGGGCAGGGCGGGGACTCCAGCGCGACACAGGGCTTCCAGCCTGTCGGAGGTCAGCCATGAAGCGCATCGCTACCTTGTTCGCCACCAGCCTGATCGCACTGGCCGTGGCCGGCACCGCCCAGGCCGGGCGCGACGACATCGACGTCAGCCGGCTGACCAGCAACCTCAATCAGCTGGCCAGCGATCCGGTGCTCGGCAACTACGCGCAGGCCGAGCAGTCGTTGGCCCGCGACGCCATCGCCCAACTGGCGCAAGCCGACTCCAGCGAGCGGCCGCACGCGCTGTACATGGCGGAGCGCCTGGTGGACACGGCGCGCGCCTCCGCGCAGCTGCAGGATGCCCAGGTGAAGCTGGCCCAGCTCGACCGCGAGCACGACCAGATCCAACTGGAGAACACCCGCCGCGAGGCGGAGACGGCGCAGCGCGAGCTGGAGCGCCAGAAGCTGTTGAACCAGATGGCGCAGGAGGAAGCCCAGCGCCTGCAGGAGCAGGGCGAGGCGTATTCGCTGGCCGCGCAGCAGGCCCAGGCCGAGGCCGCCAAGGCAAAGCGGCTGGCCGAGGCGCAGGGGCGCGTGGCGCGTGCCGCCAGGCACGAGGCGGCGCTGGCGGCGAAGGCGGCCAAGGCGATGCGCGAGCAGATGCAGCAGGATGCCGGCGGCGGCAAGCCTTGAGTCTTTGCGATCGTCCCTGACCGCATGGGGCCGGGCAGCGGTCCGGCCCCCATCCGTGAACACGGCGCTGCGGAAGCGGTGCCGTGCGGGTTGCGGAAATCAGCTGTTCCGGCAGTTTTTCATGTTGATTTCACAAGGTTTTAGCAGCCCGGCGCGATCGCTGCGCAACGGGCTTGCGGCACTTTTCCGGGGAGAGTAGGGTCGAAGCCATGGAGCCGTTTTGCTCCATGCCCGCCGGTCCGAACCATGCCCCACATTTCCGCCCATGTTCCGCCCGCCAACCGAGTCGTCGGTGCGGGCGGGTGGGAGCGTGCGCGCATTTTCGACGGCGGATGGGCGCGCCATGCGCCCGTAATGCTCTCTCACGAGGAGGTTGAATCATGTTTGAAAACCAGCAGCGTGATGACGTCGAAGCATTGATGAAAGCCAACGCGGAGTTCCGCCGGCTCTTCCAGCATCACCGGGAACTCGACAGCAAGGTGCACGACGCCGAGATCGGCGTACTTCCGCTCGACGACTTCACCCTCGCCAGCATGAAAAAAGAAAAGCTGCACGCCAAGACGCGCCTCGAGCGCATGTGGGAAGGGCGGCGCTCGTTATCCAGCTGACCGCGGATCCACCCCTGTCACGACGGCCCCGGCCCGCTTCCGCGCAGGAAGCCGACCGGGGCCGCGACGTTTCAGGCAGTGCGTTTCCCGCGCTCGGCTATCATGCAGGCCTTTCCAGCGAGCGATGGGTTTTCCATGACGATACGGCGCAGCGTCCTTGAACTGATCGGCCACACCCCGATGCTGCGCGCGCAGCGCCTCGACACGGGCGCGTGCGAGCTGTTCCTGAAGCTGGAAAGCGCCAATCCCGGCGGCTCGATCAAGGACCGCATCGGCCTGTCGATGATCGAAGGCGCCGAGAAAGCCGGCAAGATCAAGCCCGGCGCGATCCTGGTCGAAGGCACCGCCGGCAACACCGGCCTGGGCCTCGCGCTGGTGGCGCAGGCCAAGGGCTACCGGCTGATCCTCGTGGTGCCGGACAAGATGAGCCGCGAGAAGATCTTCAACCTGAAGGCGATGGGCGCCGAGGTGGTGCTCACGCGCTCCGACGTGGCCAAGGGCCATCCCGAGTACTACCAGGACATGGCCGAGCGCATCGCGCGCGAAACGCCCGGCGCGTACTTCATCAACCAGTTCGGCAACCCCGACAACCCGCGTGCGCACATCGAGACCACCGGGCCGGAGATCTTCGAGCAGATGGACGGCAAGGTCGACGCCGTGGTGCTGGGTTGCGGTTCGTCCGGCACCCTGACCGGCCTGTCGCAATACTTCGCCAAGGTCTCGCCGCACACCGAGATCGTGCTGGCCGATCCGGTGGGTTCCATCCTCGCCCAGTACATCAACGAGGGCACGCTCTCCGCCAAGTCGGCAAGCTGGATGGTGGAAGGCATCGGCGAGGATTTCCTGCCCACCATCAGCGATTTCAGCCGGGTGAAGAAGGCCTACCCGATCACCGACAAGGAGAGCTTCCTCGCCGCGCGCGAACTGCTGGCGAAGGAAGGCGTGCTGGGCGGTTCCTCCACCGGCACCCTGCTCGCCGCCGCGCTGAAGTATTGCCGCGAGCAGGCCGCGCCGAAGCGCGTGGTCACCCTGGTGTGCGACACCGGCAACAAGTACCTGTCGAAGATGTACAACGACTACTGGATGCTGGACAACGGCTTCCTCGAACGCGAGCGGCACGGCGACCTGCGCGACCTGCTGCTGCGTCCGTTCGCCAAGCGCGACACCGTGGTGATCGGCCCGAACGAGCTGCTGATCACCGCCTACACGCGCATGAAACTGTACGACGTCTCGCAGTTGCCGGTGATGGACGGCGACAGGCTGGTGGGCATCGTCGACGAGTCCGACGTGCTGATGCACGTGCACGCCGACGAGTCGCGTTTCCGCGACCCGGTGTCGGTGGCGATGATCGCGGACCTGCAGATGCTCGACGTGCGTTCGCCGATCGAATCGCTGCTGCCGGTGTTCGAGCGCGGCCACGTGGCGATCGTGATGGACGGCGAGCAGTTCATGGGCCTGATCACCCGCATCGACCTGCTCAACTGGCTGCGCCGCAAGGTGAACTGACATCGGTGTCGAAAGCCGGTTGAAACGCGTGGGCGGCAGAGTCGCCGCCTTCGCTTGCACTCGCCGATACGGAGCCTAGCCATGTGTGGAATCGTTGCCGCCGCCGCCCAGCGTGACGTGGCGCCGCTGCTGATCGCCGGCCTCAAGGCGCTGGAATACCGCGGCTACGATTCGGCTGGCCTGGCCGTGCTGGAAGGCGGCGAGATCCGTCGCGTGCGCGCCAAGGGCAAGGTGCGCGAGATGGAAGCGCAGTACCAGGCGGCGCCGTTTCCCGGCGGCACCGGCATCGCGCACACGCGCTGGGCCACCCACGGCGTGCCGAACGAGGCGAACGCGCATCCGCACGTCGCCGGCCGCGTCGCCATCGTGCACAACGGCATCATCGAGAACTACGCCAGCCTGCGCGAGGAGCTGAAGGCGCATGGCCACGTGTTCACCTCCGAGACCGACACCGAGGTGATCGCGGCGCTGATCGAGCAGCGACTCGCCGCGGGCGCAGGCTTGCGCGAAGCGGTGCTGGCCGTGGTGCGCGAACTGGAAGGCGCCTACGCCATCGCCGCGATCAGCCGCGACGAACCCGGCCGTGTAGTGGGCGCGCGCCGCGGTGCGCCGCTGCTGGTGGGCGTGGGCATCGGCGAGCATTTCCTCGGCTCCGATGCGCAGGCGCTGATCCAGGTCACCAACAAGATGATCTATCTCGACGAGGACGACGTCGTCGAGATCAGCCGCGAGCGCGTGCAGGTGTTCGATCTCGCCGGCCAGCCGGTCGAGCGCGCGCTGCACGAGAGCGAGCTGTCTGCCGACGCGGTGGAGCGCGGCGAATACCGCCATTACATGCAGAAGGAAATCTTCGAGCAGCCGCGCGCGGTGGCCGACACGCTGGAGTCGCGCATCGGCGCGCACGGCGTGCTGCCGAACATCTTCGGCGTGGGCGGCGACGAGCTGCTGGCCAGGGTGCGCGGGGTGCATATCGTCGCCTGCGGCACCAGCTACCACGCCGGCATGGTGGCGAAGTACTGGATCGAGGAGCACGCGCGCCTGCCGGTGAGCGTGGAGGTGGCCAGCGAATACCGCTACCGCGAGGCGGTGGTGCCGGACGGCACGCTGTTCGTGGCGATCTCGCAGTCCGGCGAAACCGCCGACACGCTGGCCGCGATGCGCGAGTCGCGCCGCCGCGGCTACCTCGGCACGCTGGCGATCTGCAACGTGCCGGAATCCTCGGTGGTGCGCGAGGCCGACCTCAAGCTGATGACGCGCGCGGGCCCCGAGATCGGCGTGGCCTCGACCAAGGCCTTCACCACCCAGCTCACCGCGTTGGCGCTGTTCTCGCTGCAACTGGCCAGGCAGCGCGGGCTGGACGAGACACGCTATCTCGACCTCTGCGCGCAGCTGCAGCACCTGCCGCACGCCATCGCGGACGCGCTCAAGCTGGAGCCGCTGATCGTCGAGCTGGCCGCGCACTTCATTCCGCGCCACCACGCGTTGTTCCTCGGTCGCGGCGCGCAGTTCCCGGTGGCGCTGGAAGGTTCGCTCAAGCTCAAGGAAATCTCCTACATCCACGCCGAGGCCTACCCCGCGGGCGAGCTGAAGCACGGCCCGCTGGCCCTGGTGGACGAGGACATGCCGGTGGTGGCGGTGGCGCCGAGCGGTCCGCTGCTGGACAAGCTGAAATCCAACCTGCAGGAAGTCCGCGCGCGCGGCGGCGAGCTGATCGTGTTCGCCGACAGCCATGCGCCGATGGACGGCAACGCCGCGCGCGGCCACATCCTGCGCGTCGACGCCGGCGGCGATTTCATCGCGCCGGCGGTGTTCACCGTGCCGCTGCAACTGCTTGCCTACCACGTGGCCGTGCTGCGCGGTACCGATGTCGATCAGCCGCGCAACCTGGCGAAATCGGTGACGGTGGAATAAACCGTCGGGCGAGCGGATGTCACGGTGCGGTCGCGCCGCCCTGGGGCAGGTACGGGTTGCGATCCAGGGCGGCAAGCACGGCCCATGCGGTCGCCGCGAGATGCGGCTGATGGTAGTAGTACGCATAGGCTGCGGTGATGCGTGCCTGCGGCGTCGCGTAGAGGAATCCGCCGGGCGATGCCTGTTGCGCGACGGACATCAGCAGCCGGCTGGCTTCGGCCTTGTGGCCCAGCCAGCGATAGGTGAGCGCAGCCTGCGCGGTGCCTTCTGTCCATAACCCGTCGCGGACGTCGGTGAAATCGAAGCCGCCGTCGACGGCGTGGTGGTGTTCGACCCAGGTCAAAGCGCGTTGCCATTCCCGCGGCGCATCCGGCAGGAGTTGCGCCCAGAGCTGCACGTCGAGGGCGGATGGCGAGCGCAGCGGCGTCACGCCATCGGCCGTGGTGCCCATCCAGAAATGCCCGCTCGCCGCGTCCCACTGGGCGGCCACGAAATCGCGGGCATGCCTTGCCTGCGCGTTCCAGTCGCCGCCCGGTGCGTCGATGCGGGCCAGCCAATCGAACAGTGCGGCGAGGTCGATGTTGTGTTCGGTGGATTTCCAGGATGCCTTGCGCGGCGTCAGCTGCCAGGACTCGATGCCGCCGTCGAAGCCGCCGGCACCGCGCGTGTCCGAGGCATGGACAACCACCCACTCGGCAAGCTTTGCGGCCGCGTCGCGCCAGCGTGTTGCGCCGCTGGCGTGGTGCATGGCGAGCAAGGCCAGTGCCACCCAGGCGACGTTGCCGCTTGAGGTGCCGTCCTGGTAGGCGCCGGAATAGTCGTGCGCGGCATCGACCCAACGCTTGCGTTCCGCATCCCACCAGCCGTTCGGCAGGGGCCGCCTGCCCTCGACGGCGCCGGCGCGGTAGGTGTCGCGCAGGCGCGTGTCGTGCATTGCCGCAAGCCGCAAGGCTTCGGCGATGCGTGCAGCCTCCGGCTGCCTGCCGCAAGCGAGCAGGGCGATCACGGCGAGTGCATTGTCGTAGCTGAAGGCTGCCGAGTGCAGCGGAGGGAGGTCGGGGGCGCCTTGCCCGCGGCGGCTGTCGTAACTGCGCAGCAGGACGGGTCCCGTTCCCGGTATCGCGTCGACGCGCGTGGCGATGATGCGGCAACCCGGACTTGCCAGGTTTCCGTCTTTCGCGGCGGCCGTCGCGATGGCCGCGTTCCATGGCGGAGTCGCTGTCGCGGGTGCGCAGACGGCCAGTGCCAGGCCCATGGCGATTGCTACCAATCGGCCGTGGCGCGGCTTGCCGATGCGGATGGCAGGGCGTGCAGTCATGAACCGCCTCTCCGTTCCTGCCGCGAGAGCGCGAGCGCATAGTGTCGCGTCACGGCCACAGGAACGAAAAAATGCCTTCATGGTTGCCCCTCGGCGCAGGCATGAAGGCAACGGGGAATAAGTTGTCGTATCCGTCCTTCCTTGCCGGAACGCCGGCAAGGAAGGACGGGGCGCACACGGTCAGAAGCTTGCCCGCAGGCTGAGGTTGTAGCGGGTGTCGTCGCGGAAGAAGCCCTTGGGCACGGTGGTGCCGTTGGTGTCGATGATCTCGCGGCTCTTGAACGTCGAGTTCAGCAGGTTCGCCACCTGCAAGGCCACCTTGACGTGGTCGTTGAGCGAGTAGATCAGCGAGCCGTCCAACTGGCCTTGCGAGTCGGCCATGACCGGGAGCAGCGGGTAATCCGCCTCCTGGCCCGTGATCAGGAACTGCGAGCGCCAGTTCCAGGCCAGGCGGGCCGACAGCGGACCTTTTTCGTAGTACGCGGTGAAGTTGAAGGTGTCGCGGGACAATTCGCCCGGCGGCAGCTTGAGCTGGTTGACGCACTGCGTGGCCGCCAGGTACGTGACGGGGCAATAGTTGACCTGGCCGAAGGACAGTCCGTGCGGCTTGATGTAGGTGTAGTTGGTCTGCACGCCGAAGCCGGACAGCCAGCCGGGCAGGAAATCGAATTTCTGCTGATAGGCCAGTTCCGCGCCGCTCACGCTGCCCTTTTGGTTGAGGTTGGCCAGCCCCGCCGTGTACTGCTCCGGATAGGTCACGCCGTTGTTCGTCACCGAGACATCCACGACGTTGGTGATGTACTGGATGGTGTGGTTCAACTGCTTGTAGAACAACATGCCGGTGAGCGATCCGGCATTGCCGAAGTACCACTCCTGGGACAGGTCGAAATTGTGCGCCGTGATGGGCCGCAGGTAGGGGTTGGTGCCGTTGTAGCCGTTGCCCACCGTCGGCTCGGTGCTGCCGTTGGTGCCGTAGGGCAGCAGCCCGCTGATCGACTGGCCCGCCTCCAGCTGGTTGAGCGCCGGCCGGAAGATCGACTCGGAGAACGCGAAACGGGTGATGAGATCGTCGGTCCATCCGATCGACAGATTGAAGCTGGGCAGCCAGTTGCCGTAGCCGCTGCTGGCCGTGATCGGGCTGTACCCGCCGTTGGCGAAGGTCACGTATTGCTGTTGCTGCGAAGGCGTGAGCGCGCAGAACGTGCCCGGCGAGGCCGGTTGGGTGCCGTTCTTCGTGACGCCCTGGCAGTACTGCGCGATGCTGGCGTTGCCGAGGGTCTGCTTCATGTCCGGCAGCAACAGGTAGCCCGAGGCGTCGTCCTGGGTATGCACGTAGCGCACGCCGATGTTGCCGCTGATCTGCAGGCCGCTCAGGAAATCCATGTTGCTGTTGCCGAAGTTCAGGCGCAGATAGGTGGCGTTGGTCTTCTCCCCGTTGGAGGAGATTTCCTGCGGCAGGTAATGCGTGCCCGGCACGAAGGTATAGCCGTACTGATCGCGCTCGTAGTTGGTGTAGTAGGGGCTCCACCAGCTCCAGCCCGGATTGATGGCCAGCGACTGCTGGTTGATCTGCTTCATCGCGGCGACGGATTGCCAGAACTGCGACTGGGGATTCAGGTTGAAGAAGGGCGCGATCACGCCGAAGTCGCCGCCGCCGAAGGCCGGCAGGTCGACGTGGTACGGCGACACGTAGCCGGGCGTGTCGGCGGCAGTGACCGCCAGCCCCGGGCCGCCCGCGTAAGGCGTGCTGATGTCCCAGAAGTAGCTGTACGGCGAGTAGTACAGCGTTTCCTCCTGATCGCTGTGCCGGAAGCCGAACTGGATGTCGTTGAGCGGCCCCTTGTCCACGTCGAAGCTGCCGTCCAGGCGGAAGGCGCGCTGGTTGCCCCAGGACTTTTCCTGGTGGTCCTGCGCTGCCGACCAGTAGGTGTTGTTGGGGTTGGAGAAATACTGGGCCGTGGTTTGGTTGGGATCGGGCGACAACACCTTGATCGTGGGCACGTTGTCGCCGTGCGTGGCGATGTACCAGTTGGCCTGGGTCATCTGGCGGATGTAGTAGTAGGAATCCGAGTAATCGGAATGCGTGTCCTGCGCGTCCAGGCTCAGGTGCAGCCGGTCATTGACGTTCCACTTCAGGTTGAAGGCGTAGTCGTTGGTCACGTAGCGCCGCGCGAAGCCGGCGGTGTCGAGCTGCGTGGGCACGCCGCCGTAGGTGAACGGCAGGAAGGTCGATGCGGCCGGCGCGCCCGAGATGGTGCCGGACTGGAAGATGCCGTTGGCGTCGTACACCGGCGTGGTGCCCGCCAGCGGTACGGCGCACCCGGCCAGCGTCTGGCCGCTGCAGGCATCGGTCGAGGCCTGCAGGGTGTGCTCGAACGTGGTTTCGGTGTCAGAAGCCCGGTTCCATGTCAGCGCGGCCTGCCAGGCCTTGTCCGGGCTTTCCCATTGCAGGGCCAGCGCATGGCCGAAGCGCGTGCTTGTTTCGTCCTGATGGCGAAGGTCGCCGCCGACCGGCACGTACACCGATTGGCCGGGCGCCAGACCGGGGAAAGCGTCGGTTCTGCCGCCCGGCAGGCTGCAGCCATCGCAGCGCCGCTGGTAGTCGACCACGGAAATCGCATTGTCGGTCTGGTCGATGCGATCGTAAGCCACGTTGGCGAGGAAGCCGAAGCGGCCGATATCGGTATTCCAGTTGTGGCTGAACAGGGCGGCGATCTGCGGCGTGCCCTTCTTGGCCAGGCTACCCCAGTAGTCGCCCAGGGTGATCGAGGCCTGGGTGTCCTTGTCGCTGTCGAAGGGCTTGCGGGTGCGCAGGTCGATCGAGCCGGCGATGCCGCCTTCGATCATGTCCGCGGTCTGGTTCTTGCTCACCAGCACCGAGCCGATCAGTTCCGGCGACACGGTGGCGAAATTCAGCCCCTGGCCGCCACCGGCGGAGAACACCTCGCGGCCGTTGAACAGCGTGCTGGTGTAGGGCAGGCCCTGCAGGCTGATGTCCGAGCCCTGGATGGAGAAGTGATCCGGGTCGGCGGCGATGCCGAAGGCGCTGACCGCCACGCCGGGCACGCGCTGCAGGGCTTCGGTCACCGACAGGTCGGGCAGCGAGCCGGCATCCTGCGCGGAGATGGCGTCGACCACCGTATCGGCGTAGCGCTTGATTTCCTGCGCCCGGTTAAGGCTGCCCGAGAAGCCGTTGACGGTCATGCCGTTGAGCTGCGTGACGTTCTTGTCCGCCTGCGCGGCGTTCTTCTTGTCGGCGGCTTTCGCGTCGTTCTTGGCGACGGGAGCGGCCTGGTCGGCGGCTTGCGGCGCCGGCTGCGCGGTTTGCGCATGCAACTGCCCGGCGGCGAACAACGCCATCGCGATCGCGAGCGAGAGTCGGCACGGTTGCTTGGCGTGGCGTGCATGCATGGCTTGCTGGTTCATCTTCCCCTCCGGACATCCAATGAGTTTTCGATTGTTGCGGCCTTGCGCCGCGTTGTTTGTCACTTGTTGCCGATGCTGCCGGCCGGTTTCCCCAAACTGGCGCATGGCAGATCGTGGCGGTTCGCGGTGGCCGTGGAGCTGACGCGAATATCGGCGAAGGATGCGGCGAACGGCGCATCGGCTTCGATTTCGAACGGCACATCGACGTGTGCCAGGTTCACGCCCTGCCTGGCGAAACACTCCAATGGGATCGACACGCTTTGCCGCGTGCCGGCGGCGTAGCCGGCGAACACCGGGCCGAGATCGAGGCCGGCCTGCGCGCCGGTGCCGCAACCGGCGCCGCACTCCATGCGCAGGATCACCGGACCCTTGGCCGGCGCCTGGATCACCACGTCGAACTGCAGCGCCGCGTGTGCGGCGGCCAGCCGGGTCAGGTCGACCGGCTTCGCGCTGCGCGCGAGGAACCGTCCAGCCCCCAGCCATTCGATGGCCTTGGCATCCTGCTGCGTGTCAATCTGCGCGGTGCGCAGGCGCAGCAGCGGGCGGTCGGCGGGCCACGCGATGCTGCCGTTCAAGTCCGAACCCACGGCTTGCGCGCCGTGCGCCGCGTCGGCGAGGTACAGCGTGAACGGCGCAACGGCCAGGGTGTGGAAGATCGGCAGGCTGGAAGCGTCGGCGCAGGCCTTCACGTCGGCATGTTCGGGCAGTGCCGGCAGGTCGTGCCGGGTGGGGTAGCGCAGGCCGTAACCCGGCGCGAACAACCAGGCCGATGCGCCGGCGTGCGCGGCGTAGGGGCAGGGCACGCCCGGCCAGGGCCGCGGCAGCGTGCCGGTGAAGTTGTCGCGCCGCTGGCCGTCGGCTGCGGCAAACAGCACGTCGGCCACGCCGCCACCCTCGCTGCCGGGCAACCAGGCCATCACGAAGGCGCTGGAAAGATTGAGCAGGGAATTCACGAACAAGGGCCGCCCCGCCACGAACACCACCACCAGCGGCTTGCCGGACTTCGCCACCTTGCGCAGCAGCGCCGCGTCTTCCGGGTAGCGGTCGCCGAAGCGCAGCGTCGAGGAGGGCGCGATGTCGCCCATCATCTCCGCCGACGGCGTTTCGCCGACCACCGCCACGATGGCGTCGTAGTCCTTCGCGTCCACACCCAGCCCGTTCTCGCTGAAGGTGACGTTGGCCGCGCCATCGGCGTCGCGCAGGCCGCCGAGGATGCTTTGCGCGTCGGGGAAGTCGGCGTTGGTGTTGTCGGTGCCCTGCCAGGTGAGCGACCAGCCGCCGGCCTGGTTGGGCAGGCTGTCCGCGCTCTTGCCGACCACCAGCAGCTTCATGCCGCGCTTCAGCGGCAGCACGTTGCGGTTGTTCTTCAGCAGCACCAGCGATTCGCGCACCGCACGCCGTGCCAGCGCGCGGTCCTGCAGCAGGCCGGCGTCGCCGGCGCCGGGCAGCTGCGAGGGTCGCTTGCCGTCGAACAGGCCCATGCGCAGCTTGGCGCGCACGATGCGGCTCACCGCGTCGTCGATGCGCGCCATCGGGATCTGGCCGTCGCGCACTTCGCGCACGGTGTTGGCGATGAAGGCTTTCCAGTCGGACGGCACCATCGCCATGTCGATGCCGGCGTTGATCGCCTGGGGGCAGTCCGCGTTGCTGCAGCCGGGCAGTTGGCCGATGGCGTTCCAGTCCGACACCACGAAGCCGCGGAAGCCCATCTTCTGCTTCAGCGCGCCGGTGAGCAATGCGCGCGAGCCGGACATCTTGCCGTAGTCCACGCCGTCGGCGCGGTCGTCCCAGCTGTTGAACGAGGCCATCACGCTGAGTACGCCGGCCTGCAGCGCGCCGAAATAACCGGCGCCGTGCACGTTGATCATGGTGGACTTGTCGACGCGGGCCTGGCCCTGGTCGACGCCCTGCCACGTGGCGCCGTCGCCGACGAAATGCTTGGCGGTGGCCATCACGTTGCGCGGGCCGAACGCGCCCTGCATGCCCTCGATGTAGGCGCGCGCGTAGGCGCGCACCCACTGCGGCTCGCTGGAGAAGCTTTCGTAGCTGCGGCCCCAGCGCACGTTCTGCGCCACCGCCAGCGTGGGGGCGAAGGCCCAGGTGACGCCGGTGGCGCGCACGGCCTTGGCGGTGGCGGCGCCGATCTCGCGCACCAGCTCCGCATCGTGCGTCGCGCCCAGGCCCGCGTTGTGCGGGAACAGCGTGGCGCCGAACACGTTGTTGTCGCCGTGTACCGCGTCGGTGCCCCAGATGACCGGGATCTTCACCGCCATGTCGGTGTGCATGGAGGCGTCGTAGTAGCTGTCCGCGAGCGCCAGCCAGTCCTTGATCGAGGCGTGCTTGTCGTTGTTCGGCCACGTGCCGCCGCCGTTGAGCACCGAGCCGATGTAGTAGCGGCGCACCTCGTCCGGCGTGATCGACTTGATCTCCGCCTGGGTCATCTGGCCGACCTTCTGCGCCAGCGTCATGCCGGCCACGATCCGATGCACGCGCGCATCGAGCGCGGCATCGTTGCCGTAGGGGCCCTCGATCGCCGGCCAGTCGGCGTAGTGCGTGACGGATGGCACGTCCTGGGCGGCCGCCTGGCCGGAAGCTACGCACGCCACGGCCACCATCGTGGCCAGCCGACTCCAGTGACGAGCATTCATCAACCCTGTCCCTCGCATGTCGCGTGTATCCCGTCGAACCCCATGGTCGCCGGGCGTCGCCAGCGAGCCGTCGGATGGAGCTTTTCCCCTCGGCTCCATCCTGTTTTTTATGCGTCTGTTTGTTGTGCGCTGCAGCGCGTGGCTTTGCCTGCGCCCGCCGCAAGCTAGTCAAACATACATGCGCTGTCAACAGAAAATACAAGCGCTGGACTTTTTGACCGGAACAGGCGGCCGCGACCGGTCACGGGGCGCTTACTTCAGGTAGCATGTGGCGCTGCTCGTCACACGGGGGAGGCCGTACATGCCTGCGAGAATCGAAGATGTCGCTGCGCATGCCGGCGTATCCACCAAAACAGTGTCCCGTGTCCTCAACGGATATCCGAACGTGCGGCCGAAGCTGCGCGCGCGCATCGAGGCCTCGATCCTCGCGCTGAACTACGTGCCTAACCCGTCGGCGCGCGGGCTGGCGGGGAACCGCTCGTATCTGGTCGCGCTGCTGTACGACAACCCGATGGCCGGCTCCAGCTACACGATGGAGTTGATCGTCGGCGTGCTGCAGGCCTGCAAGGGGACGCCGTACAACGCGGTGCTGCACCCGTTCGAATCGACCGACGACCTGGCCGCGCAGATCGACGGTTTCGTGGCGCAGCATCGCCCGGACGCGCTGGTGCTGGTGCCGCCGCACGCCAACAACGCCCGGCTGCTGCAGCGGCTCGACGAGTTGGAAATTCCCTATTCCACGATTTCCTCGAAGCTCCGCCAGTCGCGCATCGACATCGGCTTCGACGAGCGCAGGGCGGCCGCGGACATCGTCGAGCACCTGATTTCGCTGGGGCACCGGCGGATCGGCCACATCACCGGACTGAAAGGCCATGGCGCGCATGTGTGGCGGCTCAGCGGCTACCGCGATGCGCTGCGCCGGGCAGGCATCGCCTTCGACGAGTCGCTCGTGGTGGCGGGCGATTTCACCTTCGGGTCGGGCGCGGCCGGGGCCAAGGCCTTGCTCGACCGGCGCCGTCCGCCCACGGCGATCTTCGCGGCGAACGACGACATGGCCTGCGGCGTGATGCGCGAAGCCTACGAGCGCGGCTTGAGCATTCCCGGCGACCTGTCGGTTTGCGGCTTCGACGACACGCCCGCCTCGCTGCTCGTTTCGCCCGGCCTGACCACGGTGCGACAACCGTGCCGGGAGATCGGCTGCCTGGCCGCCGAAAGCGTCCTGCAGTCGATCCGCGACCCGGCCTTGCGGCAGCAGGCGCGCGTGCCCTACCAGATACATTTGCGCGCATCCACGGCGGGTCCCGGAAAGCCGTAGGATGGCCTCGTGCTGCCGCCGGGTCCGCAAGGGGCCGGCCGGCGGCTTCACGGGGATGTGCAGGGTGACCGACGACAACGCCGAAGCTGCCATGCAGGGAGTGCCGCCGGCTGCGGCGAACGCCGATGCGGCCCGCGTCGGCTGGCCGTTCATTGCCGCCTACGGTATGGCCTATACGGGCCTGTGGATGGCGCTGCTGCCGCCGATCCTGGTAGGGCTGGGCCTGCGCGTGCGCCAGATCGCGCCGGCGGATGCCGCCGGCAGCTTGTCGCTGGTGGTGAGCGTGGGGGCGCTGCTCGCGCTGTTCGGCAATCCGTTCTTCGGGCGTCTGTCCGACCGCACGGTGTCGTCCTTCGGCATGCGCCGCCCCTGGCTGATCGCCGGAGCGCTGGGCGGCTTCGCGGGCCTGGCGGTCATCGCGACGGCGTCGTCGATTCCCGTGCTTCTGCTCGGCTGGTGCCTGACGCAGCTCGCCTGCAATGCGGAGCTGGCCGCACTGGTGGCGATCTTCTCCGACCAGATTCCGGCGGCCCAGCGCGGCACGGTATCCGGCATCGTGGGCGTCAGCCTGCCGCTGGGCATGACGGCGGGCACCTTCCTGGTACAGGCCGTCGAGCACTCCACACTCGCCATCTTCCTGTTGCCCGCGGCCTTTGCGCTGGCGGGCGCGTTTGCCTTGGCCATGGTGTTGCCGGATCGCCGCCTGGCGGTGGCGCAGCGCCCTCGCTACGGGTGGCGTGAATTCCTCGGCAGCTTCTGGATCCATCCGCTGCGTTTTCCCGACTTTGCCTGGGTATGGAGCAGCCGCTTCCTGCTCTTCACCGGTGTCGCGCTGCTGATGACCTATCAGGAGTTCTACCTGATACAGCACCTGGGACGTGTGCCGGCCGAGGCGCCGCACCTGATCTTCCTGTCCACCCTTGTGCAGTCCTGCGCGGTGGCCGTGTTCAGCGCGGCAGGGGGCGGCTTGTCGGATGCTGTCGGGCGGCGCAAGGCCTTCGTCTGCGGCGCGGCGCTGTTCTACGCGCTGGCCCTGCTGCTGATCGCCTTCGCCGCCTCGTTGTCGCTGTTCCTCGTCGGCATGGCGGCCGCGGGCGTCGCGCAGGGCGTGTACGTGGCGGTCGATCTCGCGCTGGTGACCGATGTGCTGCCGGAGCGCGAAACCCACGCGGCGAGGAACCTGGGCATCTTCAACATCGCCAGCGTCATGCCGCAATCGCTGATGCCGGCCATTGCGCCGGTCATCCTGCGACTGGGCGACGGCAGCTATTCGGTGCTGTTCGCCGTGGCGGCGGCTCTGGTTGCGCTGGGCGCCTGGGCGATCCTGCCGGTGCGCGGGGTGCGTTGAAGCGTGTTGCCGGCTCGGCGCACACGGCCGGCAGAAACGGAAAAAGCCGGCGATGCCGGCTTTTTCCTGAGCGGAGCGGCCATGGACGGCCGTATGTGCGGCATCGGCGACCGCGAGCGGCCGCCGATGCGCCAAGCTCACGTGCCTTGGTGCGATTGCTGCGACATCGGCATCATCAGGGAGTTCTCGTTGTACATCACCCAGATCGATGCACCCAGCACGATCACCACCAGCACGATGGTGAAGACGAAGGACAGCATGTTCCAGCCGCCTTCCGAGCGCGTGTCGAGGTGCAGGAAGTAGATGACGTGCACGAGGATCTGCACGACGGCCAGCAGCAGCACCAGGGTGATGGTCAGCCAGTGGCTCTGGAACACATGGCCCATCACCAGCCAGAACGGGATGACGGTGAGGATGCTCGCCAGCACGAAACCGGTCAGGTAGCTGCGCAGGCTGCCGTGGCTGGGCTGTTCGCCGTGGCCATGCGCGGCGTGGTCGTGGGAGTGGGAATGGCTCATCGCAGCACACCTGCCAGATAGACGAAGCTGAAGACGCCGACCCATACCAGGTCGAGGAAGTGCCAGAACATGCTGAGGCATTGCAGGCGGCGGATGTTGGCTTCGTTGAAGCCGTGCTTGCCCAACTGCACCATCAGCACGATCAGCCACAGGATGCCGACCGACACGTGCAGGCCGTGCGTGCCGACCAGGGTGAAGAACGAGGACAGGAAGGCGCTGCGGTCTGGGCCGGCGCCGTCGGCGATCATGCCCAGGAACTCGCGGATTTCCAGCGTCACGAAGCCCGCGGCAAGCAGGCCGGACACGGCCAGCCACGCCAGCACGGCGCCCTTGCGCTTGCGCGCCATCTCCAGCATCGCAAAGCCGAAGGTCACCGACGAGATCAGCAGCAGCGCGGTATTCACCGCGAGGCCGTGCAGGTCGAGCACCTGCGCCGCGCTCGGGCCGCCCGCGGTGTTGGTGCCGAGCACCGCGTAGCAGGCGAACAGCGACGCGAAGATGAAGCAGTCGCTCATCAGGTAGATCCAGAACCCGAGCAGGGTTCCGTTGTGCGCGTGCGGTTCCTCGTGGCAGAGGAATGGCGATCGTGCGGTATCGACAGCCATGCTGCTCATGCGTGTGCTCCCTGGGCGGCGTCCTGCCAGTTGCCGCTGTGTTCGAACGCGCGGACTTCATCCTTCGGGATGTGGTAGTCGCGGCGGTAATTGAAGGTGTGGACGATGCTGGCGACGATCACGCCGACGAAGGACGCCACGGCCAGCCACCAGATGTACCAGACCAGGCCGAAGCAGCAGGCGAAGGACAGCACGCCGATGACCACGCCGGCGGCGGTGTTCTTCGGCATGTGGATGTCGTTGAAGCCTTCCAGCGGGCGCTGGTAGCCGTGCTTCTTCATGTCCATCCAGGCGTCGCGTTGATGCACGTTGGGTGTGAACGCGAAGTTGTAGTCCGGCGGCGGCGAGGAGGTGGCCCATTCCAGCGTGCGGCCGTTCCACGGGTCGCCGCCCACCGCGTACTGCTTGCGGCGCATGATGCTGACCGCGATCTGCAGGATGAAGCTGCCGATGCCCAGCGCGATCACCGCGGCGCCGATGCCGGCGACGATGAAGTACGGCTGCAGCGCCGGGTTGTCGAAGTGGCTCAGGCGGCGGGTCACGCCCATCAGGCCCATGATGTACAGCGGACCGAACGCCAGCCAGAAGCCGATCTGCCAGCACCAGAAGCTGACCTTGCCCCAGAACTCGTCGAGCTTGAAGCCGAACGCCTTGGGGAACCAGTAGTTGACGCCCGCGAACACGCCGAACACCACGCCGCCGATGATCACGTTGTGGAAGTGCGCGATCAGGAACAGGCTGTTGTGCAGCAGGAAATCGGCCGGCGCCACCGACAGCATCACGCCGGTCATGCCGCCGATGGTGAAGGTGAACAGGAAGCCCATCGTCCACAGCATCGGCACGGTGAACTGCACGCGGCCGCGGTACATGGTGAACAGCCAGTTGAAGATCTTCACGCCCGTAGGGATCGAGATGATCATCGTGGTCAGCGAGAAGAACGAGTTGACGTCCGCGCCCGAGCCCATCGTGAAGAAGTGGTGCAGCCAGACCAGGTACGACAGGATCATGATCGCGCAGGTGGCGTACACCATCGACGAGTAGCCGAACAGCGGCTTGCCCGAGAACGTGGGCACGATCTCGGAGTAGATGCCGAAGATCGGCAGGATCAGGATGTACACCTCCGGGTGGCCCCACACCCAGATCAGGTTGATGTACATCATCACGTTGCCGCCGAAGTCGCTGGTGAAGAAGTGCGTGCCGATGTAGCGGTCCAGCGAGAGCAGGAACAGCGTGGCGGTAAGCACCGGGAAGGTGGCGATGATCAGGCCGCTGGTGCACAGCGAGGTCCAGGTGAACACCGGCATCTTCATCATCGTCATGCCGGGCGCGCGCATCTTGATGATGGTGACCACGAAGTTGACGCCGCTGAGCAGGGTGCCCACGCCGGACAGCTGCAGGCCCCAGATGTAGTAGTCGACGCCCGGGCCCTGCTGCAGCTCGGAGACGGGCGGGTAGCCCAGCCAGCCGGCGGTGGAGAAGTCGCCCACGAACAGCGACACCATGAAGGTGATCGCGCCCCAGAACGTGAACCAGAAGCTCAGGTTGTTGAGGAACGGGAAGGCCACGTCGCGCGAGCCGATCTGCAGCGGCATCACGTAGTTGATCAATCCGACGATGTAGGCCATCGCCACGAAGAAGATCATGATCGAGCCGTGCGCCGTGAAGATCTGGTCGTAGTGCTCGGGCGGCAGGTAACCCATGTTCGGGCCGAAGGCGATCGCCTGCTGCGCGCGCATCATCGCGGCGTCGGCGAAACCGCGCAGCAGCATCACTGTGCCGAGGATCATGTACATGATGCCCAGCTTCTTGTGGTCCACGCTGGTGAACCACTCGTTCCACAAGTAGCCCCACAGGCGCTTGTAGGTAATCAGGCCGAGCAGGGCCAGGCCGCCGAGGCACACGGCGATGAAGGTGACGAGGACGATGCGGCCCTCGAGGTCGGGCTGCAGGAACGGCAGCGAGTCGAGCGTTAGCCGGCCGAACAGGAAGCTCCTGGCGGCGGGATGGGCGGTTGGTTCAAGCATGGTCTGGATCCCGGAAAACAGATCGGTGTGCGCAGGTCAGTGCGTCTCGGCGGCCTGCGTGGCGGCAGGCTGGGCGGCATCGGTGGGCGCGGCATGGCCGTCGTGCATGCCGGACATGGCGTCGCCGTCGTGGGCGCCGTCGGACATCGTCTGGCTCATGCACGTTTGCGTGGCGTCCACGCAACGGTCGAGGATGCGCGTGTACAGGCCGGGCGCGTAGCTGGCGAAGAAGCGTGCCGGCACGTTGCGTTCGGGCTGGCGCAGCTGCTCGTAGGCCTTCAGGTCGAGCGTGCCGCCGGCGGCGCGGGCCTTGGCGATCCACTGGTCGAAATCCTGCGGGCTCAGGCCGTCGAAGGTGAAGCGCATGTCGGTGAAGCCGGCGCCGCTGTAGTTGGCCGAGAAGCCCTGGTATTGCCCCGGCTTGTTGATGACCGCGTGCAGCACGGTCTGCATGCCGGGCATGGTGTAGATCATGCCGGCCAGTTCCGGCACCGAGAACGCGTCCATCATGGCGTCGCCGGTGAGCTTGAACTCGATCGGGCGGTCCACCGGCGCGGCCAGCTGGTTCACCGTGGCAATGCCGTACTGCGGATAGAAGAACAGCCACTTCCATTGCAGCGACACCACGTCCACTTCCAGCGGCTTGGTGTCCGCCGGTACCGGCTGCCCCGGTGCGACGCGGTCGAGCGGGCGGTAGGGATCGAGCTGGTGCGTGCCGATCCAGCTGATCGCGCCCACGGCGATGATGATGACCAGCGGCGCGGCCCATACCAGCAGCTCCAGGCTGGGCGAGTGGTCCCAATGGGCGTCGTAGTGCGCTTTCTTGTTGGAGGCGCGGTAGCGCCAGGCGATGGCGCCGATGGCGACCAGCACCGGCACCACGATCAGCGCGATGATGACCGTGGTGACGACCATGATGTCGCTTTGGCGGCGAGCGACGTCGCCGGCGGGGTCGAGCAGGGCAAGGTGGCAGCCGGCAAGCAGCGCGAGCGGAAGCAGCAGCAAGCCGCGGAGACGTTTCACTGTCATGGACGCGTGTATCTTTTTTTAGGGAGGCAAGGAGGAGCCGCTTACACCGCTCCCGCAGGGGGCGCCTATAATACCCGTTATGAAGTCGAGTTTCCCGGCTGGGCGGGGTTGTCCAGATGTGGTCAGGTGTCGCATTGCCAGTGCGCCGCGGCCGGTTTATTCGACAATACCCGTTGCACGCGCTTCTCCACGGAATCCCCATGTCAATCAGCAACGCCCAGTCGGCCGCTCATCCGGCATCCCTTGCGCACGGCGCGAATCCCCATGACCAGCTCACCTCGGGCGACCTCGCCATCGGCGTGGTGATCGGCCGCATCTGCCAGTCCTTCGACCTGTTCGTGTTCGGTCTGGGGTGCGTGCTGGCGTTCCCTGAGGTGTTCTTCCCCTTCGCCAGCCACATGGACGGCGTGTTCTATTCGTTCGTGCTGTTCGCGCTGGCCTTCGTGGCGCGTCCGCTGGGCTCGATGTTCTTCGTGGTCCTGCAGCGCCAGTTCGGCGCCGCCGCCAAGCTGACCATCGCGTTGTTCCTGCTGGGCATGGCCACTGCAGGCACGGCCTTCCTGCCCGGCTATACGACGCTGGGCTGGGCTGCGATCGCGGCATTGTCGGCGCTGCGTTTCGCACAGGGTTTTGCGCTGGGCGGCAGCTGGAACGGCCTGGCTTCGCTGGCGGCGCTCAAGGCGCCGAAGGACAAGCGCGGCTGGTATGCCATGCTGCCGCAGCTGGCCGATCCGATCGGTTTCATCCTCGCGGCCGGCCTGTTCGCCTACATCTGGGCGGCCCTCACGCCGCAGGAATTCGTCGACTGGGGTTGGCGCTATCCGTTCTTCGCGGCGTTCGCGATCAATGTGGTATCGCTGTTCGCCAGCCTGCGCATGGTGGTGGCGCCGCGCTACGCCGAGCAGCTCAAGGAGCGCGACCTGGAGCCCACCTCGATGCGCCTGCTGATGCGCGCGCAGGGCCGCAACGTCGCTCTGGGCACCTTCGCGCCGCTGGCCAGCTACGCGCTGTTCCATCTGGTGACGATCTTCGCGCTGTCGTGGGCCTTGCTCTACACGCAGCAGTCGGTCACCAGCTTCCTGGTCGTGCAGGTGGTCGGCGCCTTCGTGGCGATGCCTTGCATGATCATTTCCGGCAAGGTGGCGAACCGCTTCGGTCGCCGCACCACGCTGGCCGTGGGTAGCCTGCTGATCGCGGTGTACAGCGGCTGGACCGCCCTGCTGCTGTCTGGCGGCGTGGTCAACAGCTACCTGTTCGTCATCGTCGGCTACGCCTTGCTCGGCTTCGCCCACGCCCAGGCGGCCGGTGCGGTGAGCGCGAACTTCCCGCCGGAGTTCCGCTATTCCGGCGCCATGATCACCTCGGACTTCGGCTGGCTGATCGGCGCGGGTTTCGCACCGCTGGTGGCGTTGTCGCTAGCCATCTACGCCGGCGTGCCTTACGTCGGCCTGTACCTGCTGACGGGTGCGGTCGGCACGCTTCTGGCCCTGTGGTTCAGCCGCCAAGGCGGCCTGCCCAACGATTGACGAGGCGGGCCTCGCGCCCATCGCCTGCCGCATGCCGTGCGGCAGGCGGTCTCCCGCATCATGCCTGACACTTCGAACTCCCTGGACGTCCATCCACGCCACGTGCGCGGACCGTTCGCGCTCGCGTTGCTGGCGCTGTTCGGCATTGCGCTGTTTTCAGCCTTCGTGGCGCTGGGTACCTGGCAGGTGCATCGCCTGGCATGGAAAACCGCGCTGATCGCGCACACCAACGAGCGCGTGCATGCGCCGCCCGTGCCTGCGCCGGGCCGGGCGGATTGGGCCGGGTTGACCGCGGCCAATGCCGCGTACCGCCATGTGCGGCTCAGCGGCACATGGGTGGCCGGTCGGCAGATCCGCGTGTGGACGGCCACCGCCGCGGGCAGCGGCTACTGGATACTCACGCCGCTGCGCCGCGACGACGGCAGCATCGTGCTGGTGAACCGCGGTTTCGCACCGGACGGCTGGTGCGACTACCAGGGCGATTGCCCGGCCGCGCCGCCAGGCAAGGTCACGGTGACCGGCCTGCTGCGGATCAGCGAACCGTCCGGCCTGTTTGCGCGCAACGACCCGGCTGCCGATACCTGGTACACCCGCGACGTGCCGGCCATCGCCAAGGCGCGCGGGCTCACCGATGTGGCGCCGTATTTCGTGGACGCCGACGCCGGCGTCCATCCGTCGGCCTGGCCGCGCGGCGGCATGACGGTGGTGCATTTCCCCAACCACCACCTCAACTACCTGATCACCTGGTACGTGCTGGCGCTGATGGTGCTGGGTGCCGCGGGTTACGTGGCGCGCGACGAGTACCGCTTGCGCAAACGGCAGAAGTCTCGATAAGAGAACTTCGGCCGTGCGGTTGGCGCGTCCGGCTGCGGCAAAGGCGCGCGCTCAGGCGCGCCCGTACACGTCGTCGTAGCGCACGATGTCGTCCTCGCCGAGGTAGCTGCCCGACTGCACTTCGATCAATTCCACCGGCACCTTGCCGGGGTTGCGCAGGCGGTGGGTGCTGCCCAGCGGGATGTAGGTGCTCTGGTTCTCGCCGAGCAGGTAGACCTTGTCGTCGCAGGTGACCTCGGCGGTGCCGGAGACCACGATCCAGTGCTCGGCGCGGTGGTGGTGCATCTGCAGGCTGAGGCTGGCGCCGGGCTTCACCACGATGCGCTTCACCTGGAAGCGTTCGCCGGCCTCCAGCGAGTCGTAGCTGCCCCAGGGGCGATGCACCACGCGGTGGAACGAGTGCTCGCTGCGGCCGCCGGCTTTGAGCTGGTCGACGATTTTCTTCACGTCCTGCGCGGCGTCGCGGTGCGCGACGAGGGTGGCGTCGGGCGTGGTGACCACGACCACGTCCTCCATGCCCACGGTGGCGACGAGGTGGCGGCCGTGCGAGCGCAGCAGCGAGTTGCGCGTGTTGACCGTGAGTGTGTCGCCTTCGCGCAGGTTGCCGTCGGCGTCGCGCTCGCCGGCCAACCATAGCGCCGACCACGAACCGATGTCGCTCCATCCGCAGCTCACCGGGACCACGGCCGCATGCGAGGTCTTCTCCATGACGGCGTAGTCGATGGAATCCTCCGGCACCTTGGCGAAGAGCTCTTTGTCCACGCGCACGAAGTCGAGGTCGACGTGTGCGGCGGCGTGCGCCGCGCGCACCGCGGCGAGCATCGCGGGCGCGTGTTCGCCGAGTTCCGCCAGGTAGCGGTCGGCGCGAAACAGGAACATGCCGGAGTTCCAGTCGTAGCCGCCGTCGGCGAGGTAGTTTTCGGCGGTGGCGAGGTCGGGCTTTTCCACGAAGCGTTCGACGCGAAACGCGCCTTCGCCCATCGACTCGCCGCGGCGGATGTAGCCGAAACCGGTTTCCGCGCGATCCGGGCGGATGCCGAAGGTGGCCAGCCGGCCTTGCCGGGCCAGCGGCAAGGCCCGCGCGACGGCAGCCGCGAAGGCCGCGGTGTCGCCGATCAGGTGATCCGCCGGCAGCACCAGCAGTAATGCCTCGGGATCGCGCTTCAAGGCTTCCAGCGCGCCCAGCGCAATGGCCGGCGCGGTGTTGCGCGCCAGAGGCTCCAGCACGATGGCGGCGCCTTCGATGCCGGCCTCCAGCAACTGCTCGGCGGCGAGGAAGCGATGGTCCTCGCTGGCCACCACGATGGGTGCGGTCACCTCGGGCAGGGCCCGCGTGCGTGCAACGGTCTGCTGGAACAGCGTGCCGTGGCCGGCCAGCGACAGGAATTGCTTGGGCAGGTTGCGGCGGGAGACGGGCCACAACCGGGTGCCGCTGCCGCCGCTGAGGATCAAGGGGATCAACATGGTTCTGCCGTCCTTAGTTGGAGCATAGTGAATCGATGACGTCGTACAAGCCGTCTTGCCAAGCCGCCGGAGCATATCCGAAGCGTTCGGCAAAACCTGAGTTGTCCAGCACAGACCACGCCGGGCGCCTGGCTGGCGTGGGGTAGTCGGCGGAGGTGATGGCCGTCACGCAAGGTATACGCTGTAGCAGGCCGCGGGCGTGCGCCGTTTCGAAGATCGCCGTAGCGAAGCCGTGCCAGCTGGTGTGGCCGCTGGCGACCAGGTGATGCGTGCCGGTCAATGCGGCGCGTCCTGCAGCGTCGGCGCCATGCCAGGCATCCAGTGCGGCCAGCGTGCCGGACACGATCAGTGCCGTGCTGGTGGGCGCGCCGACCTGGTCGGCCACCACGCGCAGTTCGTCGCGCTCGGCGCCCACGCGCAGCATGGTGCGCAGGAAGTTGTGGCCGTGCGGCGCATACACCCAGGCGGTGCGGAAGATGAGATGCGCCGCGCCGCTGTCGCGCAGCGCCCGTTCGCCGGCCAGCTTGCTGCGGCCATAGGCCCCCAGCGGCGCGGTCGGCGCATCGACGGGGTACGGGGCAGAACCCGTGCCGTCAAACACGTAGTCGGTGGAGTAGTGGACCACCAGCGCATCGTGCGCAGCCGCCCAGCGGCCCAGCACGCCAACCGCCTCGCCGTTGACAAGGGTGGCCAGCGTCTCTTCCTGCTCGGCGCGATCCACCGCGGTGTAGGCGGCAGCGTTGACGATCACGTCGGGGCGCACGCGGTCGAGCAGGGCGGGCAGGGTGTCGGGTGCGGCGAGGTCGGCAGTTTCGATGCGGGCGCCGTCGTAGCGGCGGCCGTCGCGGCTGGCGGCGATCAATGCGCCGCGCGCGGCGAGGCCGCTATCCTCGACGAGGCTGCGGCCAAGCTGGCCGTTCGTGCCCAGCAACAGGACCCTCATGCTGCGTATACCGGCAGGCGATCGGCGGGCACGTCGGCCAGCAGCGGTGTCTTAGTATCCTTGTCCGACAGCAGCGGTTCGGCGATGGTCCAGTCGATGCCGAGCGCCGCGTCGTTCCAGCGGACGCCGGCGTCGGCCTTGGCGTCGTACAGCGCGGTGCACTGGTAGGCGAAGGTGGCGAATTCGGAGACCACGCAGAAGCCGTGGGCGAAGCCCTCCGGTATCCAGAAGTGGCGGTGGTTCTCGGCGGTCAGCATCACCCCGGCCCACTGGCCGAAGGTGGGCGAGCCGCGACGGATGTCCACCGCCACGTCGTACACCTCGCCCTCCAGCACGCTGACCAGCTTGCCTTGCGGGTTGGGCCACTGGTAATGCAGGCCGCGCAGCACGCCGCGCGCCGAGCGCGACACGTTGGATTGCACGAAGCGGCGGTCGATGCCGGCTTCGCGGTACTTGGCCTCGTTGTAGCTCTCGTAGAAGAAGCCGCGGGCATCGCCGAATACCTGCGGCTCGATCACCACGGCGCCGGGCAGGCGCGTCTCGATCACTTTCATCGCACCAGCCCCTGCCCGATCAGTTGTTTGAGATATTGGCCGTAGCCGGTCTTGGCCAGCGGCTCGGCCAGCGCGAGCAACTGCTCGGCGTTGATCCAGCCGTTGATGTAGGCGATCTCCTCGGGGCAGCAGACCTTGAGGCCCTGGCGGTTCTCGATGGTCTCGATGTAGTTGCCGGCCTCCATCAGCGACTCGTGCGTGCCGGTATCGAGCCAGGCGAAGCCGCGGCCGAGCTGCTCGAGGTGCAGCGAACCGTCGTCGAGGTAGCAGCGGTTGAGATCGGTGATCTCCAGCTCGCCGCGCGGCGACGGCTTCAGCGATGCGGCGTAGTCGCAGACGCGTTTGTCGTAGAAATACAGGCCGGTGACGGCATAGTGTGACTTCGGCTGCGCGGGTTTTTCCTCGAGGCCGACCACCTTGCCGGTGGCGTCGAACTCGGCCACGCCGTAGCGCTCGGGGTCCTTCACCCAGTAGCCGAACACGGTGGCGCTCAGTTCGCGCGAGGCGGCGCGCTTCAGGCGCTCGGTGAATCCGTGGCCGTAGAAGATGTTGTCGCCCAGCACCAGGCAACTGGGTTGGCCGGCGATGAAATCGCGGCCGATGGTGAAGGCCTGCGCCAGGCCGTCCGGCGTGGGCTGCACTGCGTACTGGATGTCGATGCCCCACTGCGAGCCGTCGCCCAGCAGGCGCTGGAACATCGCCTGCTCGTGCGGCGTATTGATGATCAGCACTTCGCGGATGCCCGCCAGCATCAACGTGGCCAGCGGGTAATAGATCATCGGCTTGTCGTACACCGGCAGCAGCTGCTTGCTCACCGCGCGGGTGATCGGGTGCAGGCGGGTGCCGGAGCCGCCGGCGAGAATGATGCCCTTGGTGCTCATGCGCCCAGCCTCTCCATCCGGTAGCTGCCGTCCAGCACGCGTTGCACCCACGGCTGGTTGGCGAGGTACCAATCCACCGTGGCGGCGATGCCGCTCTCGAAGGTCTGCGACGGCTTCCAGCCCAGCTCGCGCTGCAGCTTGGAGGAATCGATGGCGTAGCGGCGGTCGTGGCCGGGGCGGTCGCGCACATAGGTGATCAGCGACTCGCGCGGGCGCCCATCGGCGAGCGGACGACGCTCGTCCAGCAGCGCACAGATCGCTTTCACCACGGTGATGTTGGTGCGTTCGGCGTTGCCGCCCACGTTGTAGGTCTCGCCCACACGGCCGGCTTCCAGCACGCGGCGGATCGCGCTGCAGTGGTCGCCCACAAACAGCCAGTCGCGGATGTTGAGGCCGTCGCCGTACACCGGCAGCGCCTCGCCGGCCAGCGCCTTGGCGGTGACCAGCGGGATAAGCTTCTCGGGGAACTGGAACGGCCCGTAGTTGTTCGAGCAGTTGGTGGTGAGTACCGGCAGGCCGTAGGTGTGGTGGAAGGCGCGTACCAGATGGTCGGAGGCGGCCTTCGATGCCGAATAGGGCGAGTTCGGCGCATACGGCGTGGTCTCGGTGAACATGCCGGTTTCGCCCAGCGAACCGTAGACCTCGTCGGTGGAAACGTGCAGGAAGCGGAAGCCGTCGCGCTTGTCGCCTTCGAGGCCGCGCCAGTAGTCGCGAGTGCATTCCAGCAGACCCAGCGTGCCCACCACGTTGGTTTGCACGAACTCGGCGGGGCCGTCGATGGAGCGGTCCACGTGCGATTCGGCGGCGAAATTCACGATGGCGTCGGGGCGGTGCTCGGCCAGCAGCTTTGCCACCAGTGCGCGATCGCCGATGTCGCCCTGCACAAACACGTGGCGGTTGTTGTCCTTCAAGGAGGCCAGCGTGTCGAGGTTGCCGGCGTAGGTGAGCTTGTCGAGGTTCACCACGGTGAAACCGTCGGCCACGGCCTGCAGCACGAAGTTCGCGCCGATGAAGCCGGCGCCGCCGGTGACGAGGAGGGTTTTCATGAAGCGCGGGATCCGTGTGGCTGCAAGAGGCCTATTCTCGCATGGCCGCGCCGTACCCATGCCTGCGTGCGTGCGCAGGTGGTTCGCGATGGCAATGCACGGTTAAGGCAAATCGACGCGCCGCAAGTACAATGAACGATCCTTTAGCCGCAGCCGCCCATGGCGCCTGTCTCCCGCACGGTTGCCCACTTATGCCTAGAAAGATGTCCGCTGCCCGCCTTGGAATCGGCACCCGCGCGATCCATGCCGGCCAGCATCCCGATCCGTCGACCGGCGCGATCATGACGCCGATCTACGCCACCTCGACCTACGTGCAGGAGAGTCCGGGCAAGCACAAGGGCTACGAATATTCGCGCACGCAAAATCCTACGCGCATGGCGTACGAGCGCTGCGTGGCGGATCTCGAGGGCGGCGTGGCCGGCTTCGCCTTCGCCTCGGGGCTCGCGGCGGCGGCCACCACGCTGGACCTGCTCGACTCGGGCAGCCACGTGATCGCAATGGATGACCTTTACGGCGGTAGTTACCGCCTGTTCGAGCGGGTGCGTCGTCGATCCGCCGGCCTGGATTTCAGCTTCATCGACCTCAACGACGGCGCGGCATTGAAAGCCGCGCTGAAACCGAACACGCGGATGATCTGGGCGGAAACCCCGACCAATCCCATGCTCAAGCTGGTCGACCTGGCCAAGGTCGCCGCCTTCGCGAAAAAGCACGGCCTGATTCTGGTGGTGGACAACACCTTCTGCTCGCCGATGGTGCAGCGCCCGCTGGAATTCGGCGCGGACCTGGTGCTGCATTCGGCTACCAAGTATCTCAACGGGCACTCCGACATGGTCGGCGGCATCGTGGTCGCCGGGAACAAGGAGTTGGCCGAACGCATGGCCTTCCTGCAGAACTCAGTCGGCGCGGTGGCCGGCCCGTTCGACGCCTTCCTCGCCATGCGAGGCCTGAAGACCCTGCACCTGCGCATGCGCCAGCATTGCGCCAGCGCGCTGGAATTGGCCAGCTGGTTGGACAAGCATCCCGCCGTCGAACGGGTGGTCTACCCCGGACTCAAGAGCCACCCGCAGCACGCGCTGGCCAAGCGCCAGATGCACGGCTTCGGCGGCATCATCAGCATCGAGGTCAAGGGCGGCCTGAAGAAGGCGCGCCGCATGCTGGAGCGCTGCGAGTTGTTCGCGCTGGCCGAGTCGTTGGGTGGTGTGGAAAGCCTGATCGAACACCCGGCGATCATGACCCACGCCTCGGTGCCTCCCGTCAATCGCAAGCAGCTCGGTATCAGTGATGGATTGGTTCGGCTATCGGTTGGCGTTGAGGATGTGACGGACCTGCGGTGCGAATTGGAAGCTGCCCTTGGCTGACAGGGGTCACACCGGCCGCTCGATTCAGGGCTGGAACGCGTCAAAGGGCTTGCTGGGCAGTGCGCGACAAATATTGCGATCTGCCAGGATCCAGGCGGCCTCTACGGAATCCGGCGCCGCGACGCCCCGAAATGAAAACCTGTTGTGCTCCAGGCAGCTGACTCCGCAAGTTTTAGGGACAGACAAAATTAAATGATCTCAGGTTACCGCCTCTCTGATCCGACCGCGCCTTATCGTGCGCTATTTCGTCATTTCGCGCTCGTGTTGCAGATGGCCAAGCGCGATGTGATTGGCCGCTATCGAGGCTCGTTTATCGGCCTCCTGTGGTCCTTCTTCAATCCGCTGCTGATGTTGGCCATTTATGGATTTGTGTTCGGCTACATCTTCAAGTCGCGGTGGGTTGGTCCGGCCGGTGGCCATGCGGAATTCGTGGTGATTCTGTTCGCCGGGCTCAACATCAATGCCATGTTTGCCGAGTGCGCGAATCGTTCGCCGATGTTGATTGTGGAAAATACCAATTTCGTCAAGAAGGTAGTTTTCCCGCTGGAGACCTTGCCATGGAGCACGCTAGGTTCCGCGCTGTTTCATCTGGCTGTATCGACCCTGGTGTTGTTAGTCATATCCCTGTTCGCGGATAGGTCCGTACCCTGGACCGTGGTGCTGTTCCCTGTCGTATTGGCCTGTTTCGTACCGTTTCTTGCGGGCACCATGTGGCTGTTTGCATCGCTGGGTGTGTTCCTGCGCGATTTGAAGCAAGCGGTCGGCATCATAACCGTGGCAATGATGTTCACGGCCCCGATCATGTATCCGCGCACCACGATCCCTGCGCAATACCGGCACTTTATGCTGCTGAATCCGCTAACCATCATCGTGGAGTCTTCCCAGGATGTGCTGGTTTGGGGTCGGCTACCCAATTGGTTGCTGCTCATGGGTTACTCGGTCTGCTCGTGCCTGTTTGCGTGGTTGGCATTTGTGTGGTTCGAGCGCACACGCAAGGGGTTCGCCGATGTCCTCTAATGACCTGAGCATCTGCGTCGAGGGTCTGAGCAAGCGCTACGAGATCTACGCAGAACCCACCGATCGTCTAAGGCAGATGATCTTGCCGCGCCTTTGGAGGGCCATTGGCCGGAGCGAGCGCCGGTACTTCGATGAGTTCTGGGCGCTTAGAGACGTCAGCTTCAGCGTACGGCGCGGAGAGACCGTTGGCATCATTGGTCGCAATGGTTCCGGCAAATCCACGCTTCTGCAGATGGTATGCGGCACCCTGCATCCGACCGAAGGGTCCGTTCGGGTACCTGGCCGAATCGCCGCCTTGCTCGAATTGGGGGCAGGCTTCAATCCCGAATTCACGGGCAAGGAAAACATCTTCCTGAGTGGCCTGCTCTATGGCATCGCCGAGGACGAGTTGCGCCGGCGTTTCAACGCAATCGTGGAATTCGCCGACATCGGCAACTTCATCGACCAGCCGGTCAAAACCTATTCCAGTGGTATGTACGTGCGCTTGGCGTTCGCGATTGCCGCCCACGTAGACGCCGAGACACTGATCATCGACGAAGCGCTGAGCGTGGGCGATGTGCGCTTCACGCAGAAGTGCATGCGGTACCTGCGTGATTTCCAGCAGCGCGGGACGTTGCTTTTCGTCAGTCACGATACGGGGGCGGTGCTCAATCTGTGCGACCGGGCCATTTGGCTGGATTCGGGCCAAATGGTGATGGACGGAGCGGCACGGGATGTGGTCGAACAGTACCTGGCCGTTCAGCACGCCGCGGATCGCGATTCCTTGGGGCAGAAAGTCGCATTGCGCGTTGCCGCGGCGAAGAATGTCGAGGGAGGCACCAGCGGCGGGACGCACGACGTCATCGACTCGCGTATCGACATCCTGAACGGCAAGGCCCAGCGGAATCTGGTGGAGATTTTCGAGTTTGACGAGGCTTGCATCGACTCCGAGTTCGGCGCAGGAACGTTGCGTATTCGAAACGTGTGTCTGCGTGACGAAAGCGGCGGCCAATGTCAGCTGACCTACGGTGGCGAACTGATCGATCTGGACATTGAGGCGGACGTCATCGAACCATCGAGCCGACCCATCTTCGGTTTCTACATCAAGGACCGCCTAGGTCAGCGCCTCTTTGGCGACAACACTTACATCGCTTATAGGGACGCGCCGATCCAGACTGAGCCTGGAGATCGGCTGCGCGCGCGTTTCCGCTTCCGCGTGCCCATCCTGCCCAGCGGCGACTATTCGATCGATGTAGCATTGGCCACCGGGACACAGGAAGATCACACGCAACAGCATTGGATCCATGACGCACTCGCGTTCAAGGCCAGAGAGAGCACTATGCGGCATGGCTTGGTGGGCATTCCGATGCAGGCCATCGTCATCGAGCGCATCGAGGCGAGCACATGAAGTTTACGGGCGAGCGTTACGTGCCCACTGAGGCCGGCGAGATCAGGCACGAGCACCTGCACCGCTACGCCTGGTGTGCTCCGTTGGTCAGCGGAAAAGATGTGCTGGACATCGCTTGTGGCGAGGGCTACGGCAGCGCCATGCTCGCGCGCGGAGCGCGTTCCGTCACTGGCGTGGATATTTCGGACGAGGCGGTCCTGCATGCCAGGGCTCAGTACCGCGACATTCCCGGGCTCGAATTTCTCCGTGGCGATGCGGCCAGGATTCCCTTGTCCGACGACAGCGTCGACGTCGTGATCTCGTTCGAGACCATCGAACACCATGACCGCCACAGCGAAATGGTCAGCGAGATCCGCCGGGTTCTGCGTCCCGATGGAATATTGGTGATTTCTTCGCCGAACCGTGTCGTCTATACCGACCTTGCGGGCCATCACAACGAATTCCACGTCAAGGAACTCGATTTCAACGAATTCGACGCGGTGCTGAAGGAGAAATTCGATCGGGTGGTGTATTTCGGGCAGAGATTGGCTGTCGGTTCCTCGATCTTCGGCCTGCACAGCGACGAAAGCATCCGGTCCCTTCACGCACTGACGGATACCGGTTCGGAGGTTGTCGAACGCGCTGCATCACTGGCTGATCCCGTCTACTTCATCGCCGTCACCGGCGCCGTGGATGACGGTATTGCCGCCCAATTGCAGCCGTCGGTGCTGTTTTCCGAGGCCGAGGATCTTTATACCCACCACCGCGAAGTAGCTCGCTGGGCGACGGGGCTCAACGGTGAACTTGCGTCGCTGCAGGACCGATACGGGAAGCTGGTCGACGAGCACGCCGGCGCGGTGAACTGGGCCAAGTCCCTGGACGGGGAGTTGGAAGTCGCTGGCCAGCACGTCAAGCGTTTGCAGGCCGAAAAGGAAGAGTTTGCCGGGTGGGCAAAAAAGCTGGATCAGGAACTGGGCTCCCTCCGTGAGACGCACGCCGTTGCCCTGGCGGAGCACGAAAAAGTGGCTGTTTGGGCCAAGAGCCTGGATGAAGAGCTTGCGCGGGCGGGTGAGCGTGTCGAACGCTTGGAGATTCAACTCGGCGATACCCAGGCCTTGGAAGACGATCTCCGTTCGGCGCAGGAGCAGATCAGGCAGGGAAGGCTGCGCGCCCAGGAGGATCAACAGCGGTTCGACGCTGAGCAGCAGGTGTTGCTGACGAAGATCAGGTTCCTGCACGATCAACTTGCCGAAGCCCTGACGGCCACGGCCCGTGAGCGCGACGAGGCACTGCGCGCCAGGGCCGAGTGCGAGGGCTATCGGACCCGAATCGTGGAGTTGTCTCGCGAATTGGCCATCGAGAAGGAAGAAGTTGGCGAGCACAAATCGGCATTGCGGGACCGTGACAGACGACTCATTCTTGCGTTAGGCGAGCTTGAGAATACACTTGCGAGTGTTGTAAGCCTTGAACAGGAGCAGGGGGAAATGGAGCAGTGGGCCAGGGGAATCGAGCAAAAGCTCGATCGGTTGGGCGCGAGCCTGTTGGGTGACACTCGCCATGAAGAAAGCGACTCGCTGAGCGCCAGCCTGTTTGCACGCCACGCCACGCTTATGGATGAGATCGCGGCTCGTCGTGACGAAAACCGCTTGCTTAGGGAGCAACTCTCCTCCCTCGAAGGCAAGCTCACCGAACAGCTTGAGTCAGTCAAGCTGCATGCTCGACACGAACGGAACGTGCAGGAAATCATCCGCAGCCTGCGCGACGAAATTCAGCAGCTGCGCCAGCAGAACGATGCGCTGGTGCGTTCCCATTCGTGGCGATTGACGAAACCCCTGCGATTCACGAGCCGGCTAGTGCGAGGAGACTGGTCTGGCGTGGTGGCGTCGCTGCGTGGCAGCCCGCTGGCGCGTGCCGGTTGGCTGAGCCCAATCAGGGGTGGTGCCAAGAAATGGCTCATGCGCAAAGCAGAAGAGTCACAGCGCGCGATTGCCCAGCTCCAAGTCCCCAGTGCGCCGGAGGCTATGCGGATACTGGAAGGCCTCGCGTTTCCCGACGCGCCCCGCCCCTTGGTCAGTATCATCATCCCGACCTACGGCCGCCTGGACTACACCGCAGCTTGCCTGCGCTCGATTCAGGCGAACATGCCTGCAGTCGAGATCGAGATCCTGGTGGCTGAGGATGCGTCCGGAGATGCGGACATGCAGGCGCTCTTTTCTGTCGCGGGCCTGCGCTACGAGGTCAATCCGCAGAACCTGGGTTTCATCCGCTCATGCAACCGCGCAGCCGGCATGGCCCGGGGCGAGTACCTTTACTTCCTCAACAACGACACCGAAGTGACGTCCGGCTGGCTGGACGCCATGCTCGACGTGTTCACGCGCTTCGACGACTGCGGCATGGTGGGGTCGAAGCTGGTCTATCCGGACGGAAGGCTTCAGGAAGCCGGGGGCATTATTTGGAACGACGGATCCGGCTGGAACTACGGCCGGCTTCAGGATCCAGCATTGCCGGAATACAACTATGTACGTACTGTGGATTACTGTTCGGGCGCATCGCTGCTGGTGCCTCGCTCGTTGTTCGAGCAGGTCGGCCGTTTTGACGAGCGTTACGTGCCGGCTTATTACGAGGACACTGATCTAGCGTTCAAGGTTATGGCGGCGGGCAAGCGGGTGTACTACACGCCACTTTCTACTGTGATCCACTACGAAGGCATATCGCACGGCACCGACGAGAACTCTGGCATCAAGGCGTATCAGGTCGCGAACAAGGAAAAGTTCTTGGAGTGCTGGCGTGAGTCGCTGAACCGAGACCATTACCCCAACGCGCAAAATGTTACCCGGGCGCGTGAGCGCAATGTTCCAACCAAGACCATCCTAGTGATCGATCATTACGTGCCGCAGCCTGATCGCGACGCGGGCTCGCGGGTCATGATTGAATTCATGCGCCAGTTCATCGACATGGGTATGAAGGTCATCTTCTGGCCCGACAATCTCTGGCGCATGCCTGGTTATACGGAGCGGCTGCAGGCGATGGGGATTGAGGTTATCTATGGCAACAACTGGGTCGGACAGTTCGACAGGTTCATTGCTGAGCGTGGGGCAGAGATCGATCATGTTTTGCTGAGTCGTCCGCATATCGCTGTCCACTACATCGATGCATTGCGCCGTCAGACGAGTGCGCGCCTAAGTTACTTTGGCCATGACCTGCACTTCATGCGTCTGCGCCGTCAACAACAAGCTACCGGCGACGATCGGTATGGGATTGAAGCTGACACGATGGAAAGCGCCGAGCGGGATTTGTGGCATCGCTGCGACGTAGTTGTTTATCCATCCGAGGAAGAGGCCGCTCAAGTACGTTCGATGGCCCCTTCGCTTCACGCATTGGCTGTGCCGCTGTACTGTTTTCGCGATATTGAACGCGATCCAGGCATCAATTTGGCCCAACGCAGGGACATTCTATTCGTTGCCGGTTTCGGACATCCACCGAATGTAGACGCGGCGCAGTGGCTGGTCGGGACCATCTTGCCGCTCGTTCGTGCGCGCCTGCCCGATGTACGGTTGCAACTGGTGGGTTCCAATCCCACCGATGAAGTAAAGGCTCTTGCCAGTAGCAATGTCGAAGTTCTGGGTTATGTGGATGACCCCACGTTGGCGATGCTGTACGGACTCGCGCGTGTAGTGGTGGCGCCGCTGCGCTACGGCGCGGGCGTCAAGATGAAGGTGCTAGAAGCAATGGCCCACGGTGTGCCCGTGGCCACGACTACGACTGGGGCGCAGGGCCTGCCTGGCCTGGGTGAGGCTATTCCCGTATCTGATGATCCGGAGCGAATCGCCGATGCGCTGGTCGATATGTTGACGAACGATGCGCATTGGCGCGCAACATCAAATGCAGCCCAGGGTTATATCAAGGAGCATTTTTCGGCGGCGAGCATGGCAGAAGCATTGAGACGCATGCTGGGTGCATCTGCGTAGCCGTCTCTAGGGAAACTCTCTGTTTTGCCCTGCGGTCGAAGTTCGACCTGAGGACGGATGGTACGCGATGACGTCGAAGCAAATGAGTCTGTGGATGCATCACGACGCCCGTTTCGAGCGGCACCGCAAGCCGACGCGCCGGGACGTGTTCCTGGCCGAGATGGACCAGGTAGTGCCGTGGGCGGAGCTGTGCGCGGTCATCGGACCGTACTACCCGAAGGATCCCGTGGGCGGCGGTCGCCGCCCGGTCGGTCTGGAGCGGATGTTGCGCATCCACTTCCTGCAGCAGTGGTACGCGCTGTCCGATCCGGCGGTGGAAGAAGCGTTGTACGACTCAGCCGCCATGCGGCGGTTCGTGGGCATCGACCTGGGCCAGGAAGGTGCGCCGGACGAGACGACGGTGTGCAAGTTCCGGCACCTGCTGGAGAAGCACGGCTTGGCCGGTGAGCTGTTCGCGGCGGTGAGCGAGCACCTGAAGCGGCACGGCATGAAGCTGTCGCAAGGCACCATCGTGGATGCCACGATCATCGCGGCACCGCCCTCGACGAAGAACAAGAGCAAGACGCGCGATGCCGAGATGCACCAGACGAAGAAGGGCCAGCAGTGGCACATCGGGATGAAGGCGCACATCGGCGTGGATGAGCGCACAGGCCTGGTACACACCGTGGTGAGCACGGCGGCGAATGTGGCGGACGTGACCGAGGTGGCGAACCTGCTGCACGGTACAGAGCGACACGTGTTCGGCGATGCCGGTTACACCGGCGCGCACAAGCGCGCACCCAGGCGAGGTCGGAAGTTCTGGATTGCCGCCAGGTGCAGCGCGGTGAAAGCCATCGAAGACCCCACGCTGCGTGCGATCACCGAGCAACTGGAACACGCCAAGGCCTCGATCCGCGCGGCAGTGGAGCATCCGTTCCGGGTACTGAAGCGGCAGTTCGGCTACGCGAAGGTGCGCTACAAGGGGCTAGCGAAGAACGGTGCGCAGGTGACGACGCTGTTCGCGCTGGTGAATCTGTGGATGGCACGCAGGACGTTGTTGCAGGCAACGTAGGATGACTGCGTCCGCAGGGGGCTCCGTGGAGCCCCTGCGGCGTAAAAGGCCACGGGTTTGGCGAAGAAAAGCGTGCGCGTAGCGCGCTTAATCACACGCAGAAGCTGCTGGGCGGCGATTGATCAGATGATCCTTAACTATGCGATTTGAAATTTTGCATGAAATTTACTCTCGAGCATTTGAAGCATGAAGATCATAAAAGACAAAAGTGTCGCAGGGCATCTGATTTCCTTGGTGATTGTTGCCTGTTTTTTAATTGCTCATCAGGCATATGTGACGCGTGCTAACCCTGATGCTCCATTCATGGATACGTTGAGGTTGGTGTACCAGCTTGAGCAATGGCTGTCGGGGCGCATGTCGTTTTGGGAGTACTGGAGGCAGGGGCAGCATCTTGGGTTTATCTTTCAGCTGATCTTGCTTGGAAATACCAAATTTTTTTCGCTTGACATCATTTTAGCCAATAGAGCCACTGGCGTGGTCGTGGCGTTATTGGCGCTGATTTTGTTGTCGAATTTTGTTTCGACTGTCCGAGAGGAAAGAAAAACGCTGGCCGATTTGGTGTTTCAAACGGCCATTTTAATTTTGATTGCAGCGATCTGTTTTGGTCGTGCGGGCTTTGAACTCTTTACGAATGATTTGGGCTTTGCACTATGGGTAAAGAATCTGCTGTTTGTGATTTATTTTTCTGCCTATTCTTGGTATCTGCGTGCGGTTCTTAATCGTCGAGTCGCATGGATAGCTGGCCTCGGATTAATTTCAGCTGGGCCTGTTATCGTTTTGTTTGTGGCCATGGGATGGTCATATGCTTTTGTGGCCGCTGTAATGGTTGCTAGTGCAATTGAAATGATTGGTTTGTTCAAACAAGGGGGCTGGCGAAGGTCGGCTGCTAAATTTCTTCCGTTAATAGCATTGCTAATTGCTCAGGCTGTATATGTCGTCGCAAGTCTCGTCGGCTTTGGTGGAAGTCCGGCGAGTGCAAAGTCCGCGGCCTTGATTCATATCCCTGGACTTGTATTTTACGCGCTTGGATCTGTGGTGGTTGATCAAGATGTAATGCACAGTTATTTCACAACTTTTCCCGCACTTCCAAAATTAATTGGCGCAAGTATGTTTGTGGCAGCTGTTGTCTTGACGCTTTCTCGATTTCGCCGTAATGCGCTGGGTGCTTATTCGGTGCTCCCTTTCTATTTGATGGCGTACGGCTTTTTCACGGCATTTTCGGTGAGTGTCGCGCGGGGTCATGATGGTCCCGGCGCGGTCATGGCGTCGCGCTATTACATGGATATCATGCTTTTTGGCGTGGGCTTGATTTGGCTTTGGTTTGAGAATTTGATTCGAGCAAATGTGAGAGAATCCAAGGGAACGTTGACTGGATTTATAGTGCTTTGCTTTGTTGTTGGTGCAGGGCAATATCTTAATTACAAGCAGGAGTGGAGGATAGCGCCATATCGTGCATTGACGTTCAAAGCAATGAATGAGGCATTGTTGAATGGAGTTCCTGATCAGGCGGCTGCTAATTTGTTGCAGTCGCCGCTGGATAATGCGCGACGAGGAGATCAGGTAATGCGTAATCATGGATTTTCTTTGTATTCAAAGTTGAAGTCTGAAGAATGCAGAAATGATGGTGTGAAGCTTTTGAAAGGCTGGTACTTGAGTGAAGGGGATAGTACGTGGATGGAGGGGCATGCGCGCATGCTAATTCCTGCATGTCATTGCGATCTTGTCGCCCAAGTTTATTTGCCTGCAAACTTTCCGGCGCGTACTTTGAGAGTTCAAGATTCTGCTTCGAATGCCGAAATCAGGTTACTTCCTGGGCAAAGTGAACAAGTTCCATTTGGAGTTTCCAAAAATGAAAGAGTGGTAGATCTTTCAGTCTCGGCCACGACGGTGCCTGCTGCCGTGATGAGTGCATCGAGTGACAGGCGACACTTGGGCGTACTTTTGACAGGTTACTCATATGTCTGTGAAAGAGATGGGGGCCGGAGGCTCTAAGGATCATCTGATCAATCGCCGCCCAGCAGCGACGCCCCCCCGGTTTTGAGTAGCACGGCGGTTTGGAGTCCAATCCCCCAACCGAAGGAGATTGGACGTGAAGAAGCGCTTTTCCGAAGAACAGATCATCGGCTTCCTGCGTGAGGCGGATGCCGGCCTGCCGATCAAGGAGCTGTGCCGCAAGCACGGCTTCAGCGAGGCGTCCTACTACCTGTGGCGGAGCAAGTTCGGCGGCATGAGCGTGCCGGACGCCAAACGCCTGAAGGAGCTGGAGACGGAGAACACGCGGCTGAAGAAGCTGCTGGCCGAGCAGATGCTTGAGAACGAGGTGATCAAGGACGTCCTGCGAAAAAAACCGTAGGCGCATCGGCCCGACGCGCGTTGGTGCGCCAGATGATCGACAAGGGGCTGAGCGAGCGGTGCGCGTTGCGCGTGGTGGGCGTGAGCGCCAGCGCGTACCGCTATCAGGCGCAGCCGGACCGCAACGTGGTGCTGCGACGGCGGATCGTGGAGCTGGCGCAGCGCCACAAGCGCTACGGCGTGGGGATGATCCACCTGAAGCTTCGGCAGGAGGGCGGCGAGCCGGTGAACTACAAGCGTGTGGAGCGGTTGTATCGGGAGGAGCGGCTGCAGGTGCGCCGGCGCAAGCGGAAGAAGGTGCCGGTGAGCGAGCGGCAGCCGCTGTGTCGTCCATCGGCGCCCAACGAGGTGTGGTCGATGGACTTCGTGTTCGATCGCACCGCCGACGCCCGCGTCCTCAAGTGCCTGACCATCGTCGACGACGCCACCCATGAATCGGTGGGCATCGAGGTCGAACGAGCCATCTCCGGGATCGGTGTGACGCGCGTGCTGGATCGCCTGGGTGCACGAGCGCGGCGTGCAACTGCGCCTGATCGAACCGGGCAAGCCGAACCAGAACGCCTACATCGAATCATTCAACGGCCGCCTGCGCGACGAATGTCTCAACGAACACTGGTTTCCCAGCCTGCTGCACGCCCGCACCGAGATTGAACGCTGGCGGCGGGAATACAACGAGGAGCGACCGAAGAAGGCGTTGGGCGGGCTGACCCCTGCCGCCTACGCGAAGCAGTTAAAATAACTCTGGACTCTAAACCGACCCGCTACTCAACGCGGGGGGACGTCGCTTCCAAGAGCCGACGTCCTTGCAATTCGGCGCTGTCTGCTTCAAGTTGGCGCTGGCAATCGATAAGCGATGAAAACGATCGAATCTTCGGCGCTGGGCGATCTTGCGCCGGTTTCGGTGACCTCCGAGGAGCAGTAGACAGCCATTTCATGAAAGACCCAACGATCGGCATCATGGCTCACACCATTAATAATCGCCAACGTACCGTCCACTTTGGCAAGTTGGACGATCCACACTACTTAAATTGCGATGGCTTCGGAGTAAAGACGAATCCGGAAAAAAGATAGGTTAACGGGATGGAAATTAGAACAGCGACTGGCGGTGCCAATAGCTTGGGCAGCCCTAGCTTGCCAACCCAAATCCAGATAATTGCGAGACTGACTAAGTATTGGGCCAGGTATACGAAGGGGAATAGCAGCACGGATGACCAGCCGCGATGACTGCGAAAGACAAACGCGCGGTTGAGCGAGTACGACAGCAAGATACCGACTACGTACGCGACGGTGTACGCGAGCCTGTACTCAAGTATTTGAAGCAAGGCGACATAGATGATGTAGGTCACGGCGGTGTTGAGACCGCCTGAGACCAGGAAGCGCAGGAACCGGGAGCGTTCCACCAATGTTCGCAGCCGCGATAGCGCGGTTGTACTCATACGAAATTCTACCGCACCAGTTCCAGGAACTTGTCGTACTCGCGGATATAGTCGCTGGCATCATAGAAGTGTGAAGCGAAGACAAGCAGCATCGCATCGTTGGAATACTTGTATTGGGTACCCCAGGTCATGGGTGGGAGGTAGACACCAACGTGGGGTCGGTCCAGGACAAATTCCTCGCGGTTATGTCCATCATCAGCTACGACGTGTACGCTGCCTCGTACGGCAATCAGGAATTGATGGCACTGGTGATGTGCGTGTTCGCCGCGCACCTCTGACGTAGGCACATCGTAAACGAGGAAATAGCGCTTTACTGCAAAAGGGATTTCGTGCTCGAACTCGCCAACAGAGAGAGTTCCGCGCATGTCGGTGACGGCATTGAAGGTGTGCAGTTGTACGCCCCGGACAGCTGTTGGACGGGCCCCCCGCTTTGGCTGGATCTGAGACGGCGTCCCCTCGCTAGCAGGTGTCTCTGACGTGCCGACGTATCCAACGATCTTGGCAGGGTTGCCAACAACGACCGCGTTGGCAGGTACGGAGCGAGTGACGACTGCACCAGCGCCGACCATCGCATTTCGGCCAATCCGAACTCCAGGAAGAATGGTGGCATTGGCTCCGATGGATGCACCCTTCTCGACGACGGTGCGCAGGAAGGCTTCCGGGTAGACCTTGCTTCGCGGGCGCAAGTCATTGGTAAAGGTTGCGTTGGGGCCGACGAACACATCATCCTCGAGCGTCACACCATCCCACAGCTGAACACCGCACTTGACTGTTACGTTGTTGCCCACCGTGACATCGTTTTCGATGAACACGCCGTCGCAAATGTTGCAACCGCTGCCGATCCTTGCGTTGGGCAGGACATGGGCAAATGCCCAGATGCGGGTTCCCTCGCCAATGTTTGGCGATTCACATAGCCCGTTCGGATGCACAAAGTGGCTCATATCACCTTTCCTGGAAATTCGATACGCGTTGAAACTATGTTGAGGGGGCGCTGCTTGGTGTTTTCATAAGCGCGCCAAGCGTAATTTCCAACGATACCGATACCGAAGGTGTTCAAAGCCCCAAAAAAAAGGATGGCCAGCATTGATCCGGCATAACCGGGCACTGCATGTGCGCCGAGCAGCCTTGCAAGCAGCACGATCACGCCGAGTACGAAGGCAACCCCTAAGCCTAGGAGGCCCAGTGACATAAGAACGCGAACAGGAAGATCGGAGAACGCGAATACGCTGTCCAGTAAGTAAGTCAGCTTCTTGCGGAATGTCCATGCACTCGTGCCGTGGAGCCGTTCAAGGCGCTGATATCCGATGAATTCCCGGCGCCCCCCCAGCCAGAACAGTAAGCCCAGCAAGCTACTGTTCGCTTCGCCAAGGGCCAAGAGGCGGTCACGGAATGCTGCGGTAACAGCGAATACATCGACGCCACCTTCAGGCACATCAGGTACCACCAGGCGGCGATAAATTCCCCAGAAAACTCCAGATGCCAGTTTGGTTAAGCCGGGATCGGATCGACCCAAGCGCTGGCCAAACACTACGTCGAGCGGCTTCGTCCTTAACGCGTCGAAAAAATCCAGCATCAGCGATGGCGGTTCTTGCAAATCCGCCGCCATGACGCCGATGTAATCGCCGGTTGCTTCGGACAGGCCACAACGAATAGCAGCGAACGCGCCAAAGTTCCGCGATAGCAATACAAGCTTTGCCTGAAACGTTACTGCGTGCAGGCCGCGTTCAAGCGTCTGGAAGCTGGCGTCTGGGCTTCCGTCTACTACAAACACCACCTCGAGCAGTGCGTCGAGAGACTTCGACAGCTCCTCCAGCGCCTGCAGCAGCGCGGGAACGGAGCCTTCGTTCTTGTATACGGGTATGACGATGGAATAGCGAGAGTTCACCACTGATTGCACGCCTCGATCACTCTTGCGACTTCGAGGTCGGTAAGTTCAGGAAAGCACGGTAACGTCAGCACGTTCTCGCAGGCCGATTCGGTGGTTGGCAAAGTTAACGAGCTGAACTGCTGGTTGAAGAGCGGCTGACGATGATCTCCAATCGGGTAATGGATATCGCTGCCGACGCCAGCGTCAGCCAAATGCTTCTGCAGCCCATTCCTATCCGATGCCTGCACCACATAGAGATGCGCGACGTATTCCTCGCCACTTTCCAATGGCGTGCTAATGCGGTCGTTGCGGATTTCCCTGGAGTAGCGGTTTGCGATTTCGCGTCGACGGGCATTCCAGCCATCGAGCAAAGGTAGCATGGTGCGCAGGAAGGTCGCTTGCAGCTCGTCTAAGCGGCTGTTGCGGCCACCGGCCAGCTCATTGCGATACTTTGCGGTCCAGCCGTATTGGCGCAACTTGCGCAGCGTATCGGCTACAAGTGGATCGTTGGTGACCACGGCGCCTCCGTCGCCAACGGCGCCAAGGTTCTTAGTCGGATAGAAGCTGAAACTTGCTGCTCTTCCGAAACTTCCGGCACGACGACCGGACGCATCGCGTGCACCATGGGCCTGCGCACAGTCCTCGAAAACAGCAAAGCCGTGCTTGTCCGCAAGCGCCAAGATGGCCTCCATGTTCGCGAGCCGCCCATAAAGATGGGTGACGATAACCGCATCGATCGGGCTGCTGGCGAGCGTTGCTTCGAGTGATTTGGGATCGAGCGTATGGGTGACAGGGTCGATGTCGACAAAAACGGGCTCGGCATCACAGGCAAGCACCGCCGTAGTTCCATACATAGCAGCGTTCGCAACCACGGCGACGCGCTTGCCTCCAGTGATGCCAATACTGCGGAGTCCAAGCTCAAGCGCCTCCGTGCCGTTGGCAACGCCGACGCAGTCTGAGACTCCACAGTAAGCAGCGAATTCGCGTTCGAAGGCTTTCACGTTGGGGCCCAGGACGAAGTAGCCACTCTCGATGACGGCTGCGCTAGCCTGCGCCAGGCAATCCTTGAGCGGCAAAATATGGCGGTCCAACGCGTTAACAGGAATGATGGTCATCGGGGATTTCACTAGAGGTGGCTGGTGTTCAATCAGAGAAGGCTATCTTCGTTACCGGCAGCGAGTCACGCCAGACGGTTGATATGTTTAGATACGTGGTTCGATCGGCTCCTAGCTGCACGCGGGACCGCCGACGATGGCTTCGCCAAGCACCTTGCCATCCTGCTTGTTCTTGAGAAGAAAATGCGTGCCCGGGTGTGTCCATGGGCCGGTCTGGGTGTCGCCAGTCGCCCCTCCAGCCGAAAAAAGCTTGGTGTCGCTATCAGATGGGCCGACCCAGATCTCGGTGCTGTCCGTATTAGTGCCGACTTTGCTGGCATCCCAATGCACGGTTGCCGCGATTCCATCGCAGCTCTTCATCGTGGCTGGATCAATCGAAATCGCCGGGCTTGACTTGGCTGCAATGGTTTGATTGGAGCCAGCGCCATTTTTCGACTGTGCCGAGACGGGGGGCGCGGATTCCTGTTGGCAAGCGGCGAGGGTGAGCATGGCAAGGGCCAAAAAAGCAATGCGATTGAGGTGCATGGGGATGCTCCTGAAGCAGGGAATACGAAGTAGCTAAAGATACCAGCTTGACGGCATGGTTTGCTGGGATGTGCTTGCCAACGGGGCAAGCGCCAGTCTTGATCGGGAACGTCGGGATCCCAAGCAGCTCTGGTTGCGCGCGGCCTCCAGCTTGGTGCACGCTACATGCGCCGTGTGCGTCCGACCGATGTCGGACTCCGCCTCGGCATGGTTGCGTTGACGACAGCGCAGCTACCGCTCCAGGATGGGTCAGGTCGCATTCTTGCTTTGAAATACATCATTCGGTGGGGGCCGGATCATGTCTGAATTTCTTCCGGCCCAGGACCGTGGGCCAATTTTCGTTGTTGGTTCACCGCGGTCCGGGACAAGCGTACTCACTTGGTGCCTGGGGCAGCACGCGAACATCCTTCCGCTGGAGGAGTCCAACTGGTTGGGTGAGTTTGCCGTTGGCGTTGAGGTCCAGTACCGGGTGGGGTGCCGACGGGGCGATCGGTCCCCATTGAGCGCATCGGGCATCGGGCGAGCGGAATTCTTCGAGACGATCGGCGGTAGCATCAATGAGATGATTTTGCGCCATCGCCTTCAGATGGAGGAGCGAAGCCGCTCCTGCGCCGAGAGGCATCCTGAGCAGACGCATCCCGCGTTCAATATCGCCAGATCAGACAGCGAGTCAAAGTCGCGCTGGGTGGACGGCACGCCGGAAAATTCGATGTATATCGCCGGCCTCAAAAAGCTCTTTCCGGACGCGAGATTCGTGCATATCGTGCGCGATGTGGAGTCTGTCGTTGCTTCAATGCTGAACTTCAAGACTGATGGCGACGCCCGCCTGGTGAAGACCGAGCAGGAGGCATACGAATATTGGATGCGAACAGTGCAGGCCTGCGTGCAGGCTGAGGCTGCGCTGGGTCCGGATGTCATATGCCGGCTGCGATACGACGAACTAGTGCAGCGACCCATTCAAGCCATGCGTGAGGTGCTTGAATTTCTGGGCGAGGCATTCATGCCGGAGTGCAGCGAGCCATTAAAGGTGAAGATTAACAGCTCACACGTTCCGGAAGATTTTCATGCTGGCGAACCTGGTACTGACAAAGAGCTGGTCAGGCACGCCAGGCGGCTCAGCGCGCAACTTCAGCAGCCCGCGCACGAACCCCCATCGCTGCAGGCTGCTGCCGAAATGGAAGGGGCGTTTGACCGGCGGGTCACGTTCATGGCGGAGCTTGATGGTACATATGCGTTTGCTCAGCGAGAGGTGGCCAGGTTGCAAGGCATCATCAAGGGGCTGCTCAAGGGGCTGAACTGGTGCGGTGTGGCATTGACGGTCAACCTGCTGGTCGCATCACTTTCCAATTTGTGGAACATTTTTATAGGCCACTCCATTCCAGAAAGCACCAATCTGTCCTGGTTTGGCTTCGCTCTTGTTGGTGCAGGTATGTATGTTGCTATCCGCAAGGAAGGTTTTCTAAAACTCGCTAGGAAAATTGCTTTGGCGATGCGCAACACGCGGGGCAAGATCACATGTCCATAACTGCCGGAAAAGAAGGTGTTAGGGATCATCTGACTGCTGACGGTTGTGCCAACACCATCATGGCCCTCGAGGCCGATAGGACGGAGAAGTCTCTTTTTACTCTCTGATTTTGCCCTGCGGTCGAACCTCAACTTGAAGTAGCCGGATTGTCCGATGCGCGGATCGCAAGCTGCAGCGCATTGATGGATATCTACTACGGGTGCGGTGCGGCCATGGAAGCTGCTTCGCTGTGCAGCAACGCTTGGGCATGCATGTATAGATCCAGGTCGAGGCTGTTGGCTTCCATGAAGTCACCATGCAGGTCGTCGCCGAGCAATTGCCTCAGCTGATCCAAACGGTCAGACAACGGGATGCTGTCGCGCGAAGTGGCGTTATCCCATCGAGGGAGAAATTTGAGGTCGGGCAGGTGTTTGCCATACTTTGATTGGAAAACAGCTACGGACAACTCGAACTCTTCGACGACGCCTGCCATTCCCCAGTCCGACAGCAGGTCGCGTGCCTGTTCCAGATCGGCTTGCGTGGCCACGGCCTCGAGGATGTCGCTTCCCCGCCATGATGCGTCTGATAGATGTACCACTTGATAGTCGCGGATAACGATGCTGCCACTCTCCTTTTTGAGAGCCCATTTTATGTAGTCGGGGAACGACAATGTCTGGGCGACGTCGGAAAAGGGTTGCGAGCTATCCAACCGGGCGTACTGATAGACGGAATAGGCTCGCAACAATGGATGGCGCAGGAAGACTACAGGTAGGCAACAAGGCTTGGGAAGCGGGGGGCGCGCCAGGTGGCTGGATATCGCAGACAAATGCGTGTTAGCAGCGATGAAGCCCGCCAACTGGTCGCTTGACCGGATGTCGTGGGCGTGTGCACCCTCGAAAGTACCCCAGCGGTCACCGAAGGAATGCCGCAGGCTTGCATCCACGCTGCTGCCGGCATTCTTGAAGATGTGATAGTGAATCAGGACGTAGTTGCTGTTCATCACGGGGAATTATGGTGGTGACGCATTCAGTTGGCTGTGATCAACGCGGCGATCTCGGAAACCTGATGCTGCACCAGTTCGGCATCGCTACGCGCCTCCACGTTGAGGCGGAGAAGAGGTTCCGTGTTGGAACAGCGCAGGTTGAATCGCCATCGCCCAAAATCTGCGCTGATGCCATCGGTGTGGTCCAGGATGGGGTCGAGAGGCGCATACCGACTCATAACCCGGTCCATTGCGGCTTTGGCATCCTTCACCTTGAAGTTGATCTCCCCACTGCATGGATAGGCCTGTATTCGATCCTCGATCATGGCGGCAAGCGGTTGGCCTGTGCGAGAAATCAGGCCTGCAATCAGGAGCCACGGAATCATGCCCGAATCGCAATAGGCGAAATCCCGGAAGTAGTGATGGGCACTCATCTCGCCGCCATAGACGGCGTTCTCGGCGCGCATACGCTCCTTGATGAAGGCATGGCCCGTCTTGCTTTGAACGTGCTCGCCGCCGGCCTGTTCGACCATGGCGATGGTGTTCCAGGTCAGGCGTGGATCATGGATGACCTTGGCCCCTGGATGCGAGGCCAGCAAGGATTTGGCCAGCAGGCCAACGAGGTAATAACCTTCGATGAAGCGCCCTTGGGCGTCGAAGAAGAAGCAACGGTCGAAGTCACCATCCCATGCAATCCCTAGGTCAGCCCCATGGTTGCGCACCGCATGTGCCGTCGCCTCGCGGTTTTCCGGTAGCAGCGGATTGGGAATGCCATGCGGGAAGCGGCCATCGGGTTCGTGTTGGATGCGCACGAACTCGAAGGGCAGGTGGGGTGCAAGCGCGTCGATCACCAGTCCGGCGCCGCCGTTACCGGGGTTGGCGACGATCTTGAGCGGCTTGAGCGAGGCCCGCTCGACATAGCCGAGCAGGTGATCGATATAGGCATGCTTATCGGTGTCCTGCACGATCTCGCCGCGTGCGCGAGCTTCGATGAACGTTCCGGCGGCAACAGCATCGCGGATCGAACATAGGCCCGAATCGCCACTGATGGGTCTCGATTGTTCGCGGACCAGCTTGAGCCCGTTGTAGTCCATCGGGTTATGGCTGGCGGTCACCATGATGCCGCCAGCCGCGCCTCGCTGTGCCGTCTGGAAGTAAACCTCTTCAGTGCCGCACAGGCCGATATCGATGACGTTGCGCCCGCTAGCTGTGATGCCGTCTGCGAGCGCGTGCTGCAGGGCGGGGCTGCTGAGGCGCACGTCGCGTCCGAGGACGACCGGGCCAGGCGCCAACAGCTGTGCTGTAGCGTTGCCGATGCGCCGCGCGAGATCCTCGTTCAATTCATCCGGAACTCGACCACGAATGTCGTATGCCTTGAAACTGTTGAGATTCATGTGGGCGGCTTTTGCTTACAACGCCTGCTCCAGCTCCGGTATGAGCTTGAACAAATCCCCAACCAGCCCGAAATCCGCCACCTCGAAGATCGGTGCCTCGGCATCCTTGTTGATCGCCACGATGGTGCCAGCGTCCTTGATGCCGGTGAGGTGCTGGATGGCACCAGAGATGCCGATGGCCATGTACAGCTCCGGCGCGATGATCTTGCCGGTCTGGCCCACCTGCAGGTCGCTGGGCACGTAGCCGGCGTCGACGGCGGCGCGCGAGGCGCCCACCGCGGCACCGAGCTTGTCGGCGAGCTTGAAGATGATGTCGAAGTTTTCCTTCGAGCCCACGCCGCGGCCACCGGAAACCACCTTGTTGGCGCTTTGCAGGTCGGGGCGATCGCTCTTGCCCGATTGCAGGCCGATGTAGCGGGTGTGGCTGGGCAACGCGACGTCCAGAACAAGCGCTTCGATCGGCGCGCTGTTCGCGCCCGTTGCTGCGGCAGGCCACGAGGCGGTACGGACGGTGGCGACCACGGTGTGCGAGGGTTCGGCCTCGACGGTGACGATGGCGTTGCCGGCGTAGATGGGCCGCTTGAAGACATGCGCGCCTTCCACGCTCATCACGTCGCTGACCTGGGCCACGCCGAGCAGGGCGGCCACGCGTGGCGTCACGTCCTTGCCGAAAGTGGTGGAGGGCGCGAACACATGGCTGTAGCCGGCGGCGGCCTTGGCGATCTGCGGTGCCAGCACGGCGGCCAGCGGATGCGCGTTCTCGGCACGCTCCACGGTGAGCACGCGGCTCACGCCGTCGATCTTCGCGGCCTCGGTGGCGAGCGCGGCGACGCTGTCGGCCAGCAGCAGCACGTCGATGGTTTCGGGCTTCACCGCGGCGGCCGCGCTCACAGCGCGGGCGGTGGAGGAGTTCAGCTTGCCGTCCAGGTGTTCGGCGATAACTAGGACTTTGGACATGTTCGGTTCCTCGTACCTTCATTCCGGCGGATGACGGAATCCGGTGTCTTTGGCTTGGTGTGGACTACAGTCGCTGGTTCCCTGCAAGCGCAGGGATGACGAGCGATCAAAGCAAACCCTTCTGCTTCAACGCCGCAACCAGTTCGGCCGCGTCCTTCACCATCACACCCTTGCTGCGCTTGGCCGGCGCGGCGTAATGGGTGGTCTTCAGGTGGTCGCCGCTGTCGACACCGAGCGAGCCCAGTTCGACCACGTCGATCGGCTTGCTCTTGGCCTTCATGATGTCGGGCAGCTTGATGAAACGCGGCTCGTTGAGGCGCAGGTCGCTGGTCACCACGGCGGGCAGATCCACCTCGATGGTCTCGAGGCCGGCGTCCACTTCGCGCGTCACCGTGGCCTTGCCATCGGCAATCTCGACCTTGCTGGCGAAGGTGGCCTGCGGACGGTCCCACAGCGCAGCAAGCATCTGGCCGGTCTGGTTGGCGTCGTCGTCGATGGCCTGCTTGCCAAGCAGCACCAGGCCCGGCTGCTCCTTCTCGACCAGTTTGAGGAAGGCGCGCGCGGCGGTGAGCGGTTGCACGGCGTCGGCAGTGGTGACGTGGATGGCGCGGTTGGCGCCCATCGCCAAGCCGTTGCGCAGGTGGGCGGTGAGGTCGGCCGGGCCGATGCCCACCACGACGACTTCGGTGGCGATGCCCTTCTCGCGCAGGCGCAGCGCTTCTTCCAGCGCGATGTCGTCGAACGGGTTGGCGGAGAGCTTCACGCCGTCGGTCACCACGCCGGTGCCGTCGGGCTTCACCTGGATGCGCACGTTGTAGTCCACGACGCGCTTGTAGCCGACCAGAATTTTCATGTGTGCTCCTCAGCAGAGGGGCGCCGCAAGGTGCGCCAAGAATTCACGTAAACCCGAATTCTAACCTGATCGAGCGCTCCGTGCGGATGCGTATGGTCTTGGCGGACTTTGTGTAGACGTCGAAATGAAGCCCATCGTTCAGCGGGTCAATTCAATGCGGTATCCAGAGCCCGGACAGCAGTCAGTTGCGAGAAGTAATGGCGGACGTTGTCCAGTCCTTCCATGGAAACGCGTTGCCATAATGCAGCGTCTGCGTCGAGGGCTTGCGTGGCAATGGCGAAGCCATCGGCGTCCTCGGCCACCAGCACATCACGGCCATGCTCCAGTTGCATGCCCTCCACGGCAATAGGGGTGGCGATGACCGGCACGCCGTAGCTCATCGCCATGTTGATCTTGCCCTTGACGCCGGCGCCGAAGCGCAGCGGGGCGAGCGAGGCGAGGCAACTGTCCAGCCACGGGGAGAGGTCGGGTACGCGGCCATGGAACTCCAGGCCGGGCGTGGCAAGCTCCTGGCGCATGGTTTCGGGAACGTCGCCGAGCACATGCAGGCGCATGTCCGGCAGGGACTGCCGTATGCGGGGCAGGATCTCGCTGGCGATCCAGCGCATCGCGTCGCTGTTAGGCGGATGGCCGTGGCCGCCGATGAAGACCAGGTCGCGGCGTTCGGCATGCGGACGGCGGCAGCCGTGCACTTCATGGATGTTGGAGAGCAGTTCCACGCGCGCGCTCGGCAATAACTGCTTCAGCAGCGCCTGCTCGTGCGGGCTGACCACGAAGCTGATGTCGGCTTGTTCGATCAGCTTCAGTTCGTTGCGGCGTGAGCTTTCGGCTTGTTGGCGCATGGCGTCGCTGCCCGCCAGTTCCGCGGCGCGCTGTTCGCGCAGGAAGTGCAGGTCAACCGTATCGAACAGCAACCTCGCCTGCGGCGCGTGGCGGCGCACCAGCGCCGCATACTGGCCGGCCACGGTGTGGCGGCAGAGCATTACGGCGTGCAGTTCGCCGCCGTGGCGGCGCAACCAGTCGGGAAGGTTGGCGATTTCCGGCCTGCACAGCACTTCGCAACCGAGTGTGCCCAATGCAGCGATTTCGCTTGCGGAGGCCCGGCCGTCGTCGGGGCAGAAGGCCACGCTCCAGCCCTGCGCATCGAGGACGCGCAGGATGGCGGTGAGGCGCAGCGAGCCGGAGTCGCGACCGGGGTCGGGTGTCATGGCGTCCACCACCAGCACGCGCCCGCGGCGGCGCCAGCGGATAGCGCGCTCCAGCGGCGTGCCGGGGGGCGGCTGGTGGGTGAGTTCGTTTTTCCATTTCTGGACGAACTTTGCCTGGTTGAGGCGCTGGAAGCGCTTCATGCCGCTGTCGGTATCGGTGCCGGCGCTGATGCCTTCGCAATGCACCACCATGCTCGCCGGCTCGTAGTACACGCGCATGCCGAGTTGGCGCACGGCGAAAGCGAGGTCGGCGTCCTCGTAGTAGGCCGGGGCGTAGCGCACATCGAACCCGCCGATGCGCTGGAAGGTTTCGCGGCGGATCATCAGCGCAGCGCCCGAGACGTAGTCGGTGTCGCGGCGGTAGCGGAAGGCGGCGTCGTTGCGCGGCTCGAAGCGTCCGTAGTTCCAGGCGCTGCCGTCGCCGAACACCAGTGCGCCGGCTTCCTGCAGGCGGCCGTCCGGGTAGATCAGCCGGCTGCCCGCGATGCCGCAGTCGGCGCGCTCGGCGAAACAGGCGAGCAGTGCGTCGAGCCAGCCGGGTGTCACCTGGGTGTCGTTGTTGAGGAACACCAGGTATTCGCCGCGCGCCCGTGCGGCGCCGGCGTTGCAGCTGCCGACGAAGCCGAGGTTCTCCGAGTTGCGCAGCAGGCGAAGTCCTTCGACGGTTGCGAGGATGGCTGCGGTGTCGTCGGGCGAGGCGTCGTCGACCACGATCGTTTCGAACGGCGCGTCTGCGCCATGGCGGGCCAGCGAGCGCAGGCAGGCGACCGTGTACGCGCATTTGCCGTGTACCGGGACTACCACCGAGACCTTCGGTGCGCTTGGGCAGGGCAGGGCGAACGGTGCGAAGGGTTCGTCCAGCGCGATCAGCGCGAGCGAGTCGTCATGCGCGGCGACCGGCTGAAACTCCTGCCGCACGCGTGCCAGCGTGCCGCGCCAGCCGCGCAGCGCCACGCTGCCGCGCAATCGCTGCAGCAGGTAGGCGATGCGCTTGAGCCGCCAGGTGAGCTTGCCGTCCAACGGACTGGGTGCCGGCGATCAGAGGTTCTGGTAATTCGGCCCGGACCCGCCTTCCGGCGTGACCCAGTCGATGATCTGGTACGGATCCTTGATGTCGCAGGTCTTGCAGTGCACGCAGTTGGCGGCGTTGATCTGCAGGCGCTTGCCCGCCTCGTCCTGCACGATCTCGTAGACGTTGGCGGGGCAGAAGCGGGTACAGGGGTTGCCGTATTCCTCGGCGCATTTCGTCACGCAGACGTTGGTGTCGGCCACGCGCAGGTGCACGGGCTGGTCTTCGTCGTGCTCGGTGGCCGCGAAGTAGACCGCGGCGAGGCGGTCGCGCGGGGCGAGTTCGCGCGGCTGCACGTAGTCGCGCTTCGGCTCCTCGCACTGGCCGAGCTTGTGCAGCGATGCGTAGTCGGCCTTGTTCTTGAGTGTCCACGGCGAGCGGCCGCCGGTGACGGTTTCCCATGCGGCATTGAGCAGGCCGAACCACAGGCCTTTCTTGAAGGCGGGCTTGACGTTGCGCACCTTCTTCAGTTCGGCCATCGCCTCGGAGCCGCGCAGCTTGGCGTCGAAGCCGGCGGGGTTCAGGGCGCTGGCGGCGAGGTGTTCGGCGGCGAGCATGCCTGAGCGGATGGCCTGGTGCGTGCCCTTGATCTTCGGCACGTTAAGCAGGCCTGCGGTGTCGCCGATCAGCAGGGCGCCGGGCATCTCGCACTTCGGCAGCGACTGCCAGCCGCCGGTGACGATGGCGCGCGCGCCGGCGGAGAGGATGCTGCCGCCTTCGAGCAGGTCCTTCACGTGCGGGTGGTTCTTCCACTGCTGGAAGGCTTCCCACGGCTGGTAGTTGGGGTCGCTGTAGTCCAGCCCGCTGACGTAGCCCAGCGCGATGCGGTCCTGGTCCAGGTGGTAGAGGAAGCTGCCGCCGTAGGTGTGGTTGTCGGCGGGCCAGCCGAAGCTGTGCACGATCTTGCCGGGCTGCGCGCGGCCGGCCGGTACCTGCCACAGCTCCTTGATGCCAATGGAGTAGCTCTGCGGGTCGCTGTCCGCATCGAGCTTGAAGCGCTTGATCAGCTGCTTGGTGAGGCTGCCGCGCGCGCCTTCGGCCAGCACGGTGACCCTGGCCTTGATGTCGATGCCCTGGGTGTAGCCGGGCTTGTGCGCGCCGTCCTTCGCCACGCCCATGTCGCCGATGCGCACGCCAGCGACGGAGCCGTCCTTGTTGAATACGGTGTCGGCGGCGGCGAAGCCGGGGAACACGTCCACGCCCAGCGCCTCGGCCTGCGGCGCCAGCCACGCGCACATGGCGCCCAGCGAGACGATATAGTTGCCGTGGTTGTTCATGCCCGGCGGCACCGGCAGCTTGCGGCCGCCGGTCTTGCTGAGCAGCCAGAATTCGTCCTCGGTCGCCGGCACGCAGATCGGCGGCGGGGCATCGCGCCAGCCGGGCAGCAGGGTGTCCAGCGGGCCGGGTTCGATCACCGCGCCGGAGAGGATCTGCGCGCCGATGGTGGAAGCCTTCTCGATCACGCACACCGTGGTGTCGGGCTTGAGCTGCTTCAGGCGTATCGCGAACGACAGCCCGGCCGGCCCGGCGCCGACCACGACGACGTCGTATTCCATGGTTTCGCGTTCGCTCATGGCTTCCCCGGCATTCAAGATGGACGGTGTCGCCCGTGCGACACATTCGGTGCGGTATTGTCCGTTTTCGCGCGCTGCGCGGCAAACACGCTTGCAACGGCTTCACGTGGGGCGGCCATAATCCCCTCATACCGCCACAAGGAGAAAGCATGAGTTCGTTGCCGCCAGTCGCCGATCGGGACCTGCGCCGTGCCACCGTGTGCCAGCTGCTGCACTGGATGGCGATCGGGCGTACCAACCCGCAGGCCGTGGCCGAGGCGTACGCGGAAGCCATCGCGCGCATCGATCCGCAGTTGAATGCCTACGTGGGCTTGAGTCCGGCCATGCTGCAGGAACAGGCGCGCACGGCCGAACATCGCCGCCGCGAAGGCGTGATCGGTCGCCTCGATGGCATTCCGGTGGCGGTCAAGGACAACCTGGACATCGCCGGTTGGCCTACCCGTGCCGGATTGCCGGGACGCGACACGCCCGCCGCGGACGATGCGCACGCGGTGGCGCGGCTGCGTGCCTCCGGCGCGGTGCTGTTGGGCAAGACCAACATGGACGAAGGCGCGCTGGGTGCGGCTACCGACAACCCGCACCACGGCCCCACCCACAATCCATGGAAGCACGGTTTCAGTGCCGGCGGCTCGTCGGGCGGCGCGGCGGCGGCGGTGGCGGCCGGTCTGGCCGCGGCGGCCGTGGGTTCGGACAGCCTCGGTTCCATCCGCATTCCTGCCAGCTATTGCGGCGTGTATGCGCTCAAGCCCACCCATGGCGAGATCTCCGCGCGCGGCCTGGTGCCGGCGGCGCGGCGGCTGGATGCCGTGGGCCTGCTCGCGCGCAGCGTGGACGACCTCACGGTGCTGTTGCAGGTACTGGCAGGCTACGACGCCGACGACGCGCGCTCGCGCCGTCGCCGCGTGGCGCTGGACCTGCCGGACTGGGAGCCGGGCAAGTTGCGCACCGGCGTGCTGCCCGACCTCGCCGCGGTCGGCGTCGAGCCGGAGGTGGCGGCTTTGTTCGAGTCGGCGCTGGAAAAGCTCGCGCTGGCGCTGGGCAACCGCCGCACGGTGGATTTCGCCGATTGGGACTTCGCGCGCACCCGTCGCGCCGGCCTGCTGCTGATGGAGGCGGAGATGCTGGGCACCTTCGCCGCCGACCTGGCGGATACGGCGCGTCCGGTCTCGCCGCGCTTCCGCGAGATGCTGGGTTATGCCGGGCGCAAGAGCGCGGCGGACTACGCCAAGGCCGATCGCGTGCTCGACGCGGCCACCTTGAAGATGCGCCGGCTGTTTGCGCAGATCGATGTGCTGGTGCTGCCCACCACGCCGTGCGGCGCGTTCCCGCTGGGTGCGGCGGAGCCGGCCGGCCATGCCGACCTCACCAGCTTCGCCAGCCTGGCCGGCTGTCCCGCGGTGAGCCTGCCGATGGGCACCTTGCCGAACGGCCTGCCGGTGGGCCTGCAACTGGTCGGCGCGCGCGGCTCCGACTTGCGACTGCTGGAACTGGCGGCGGTGTGCGCAGCGACGCTGGACGCCGATCCGGCCTATCCGGCAATCGCCTGATCGTGCGGCTTGCCCGGCGCGGCGGCATATGCCGTCCGCCGCGCAGCTTCATCGGCATGGTTGTTTGGGCAATCGGCCCTGCTCGCGTAGGATGCCCAATCGGCCTGGCGGGTAGCGGGCCGCATACCGTTTACGAAGTCGGTCCTCCATGAACGCACGCCTTGCTCCACGTACCGGTCATCTCGACGAGCTCGAAGCCGAAAGCATCCACATCTTCCGCGAGGTGGCCGCCAGCTTCCGCCGGCCGGTGATGCTGTATTCCATCGGCAAGGACTCCTCGGTGCTGCTGCACCTGCTGCGCAAGGCGTTCTATCCGGCCAGGTCGCCGATCCCGCTGCTGCACGTGGACACCACCTGGAAGTTCCGCGAGATGATCGCCTTCCGCGACCAGGTGGCCGCCGAGGGCGACGTCGAGGTGCTGGTGCACATCAACCAGGACGGCGTGCGCCAGGGCATCTCGCCGCTGACCCACGGCGCCACCGTGCACACCGATGTGATGAAGACGCAGGGCCTGAAGCAGGCGCTGGACCAGTACCAGTTCGACGCGGCCATCGGCGGCGCGCGGCGCGACGAGGAGAAGTCCCGCGCCAAGGAGCGCGTGTTCTCGTTCCGCAACGCGCAGCACCGCTGGGACCCCAAGCATCAGCGCCCGGAGTTCTGGCACACCTTCAACACGCAGATCCGCAAGGGCGAGAGCGTGCGCGTGTTCCCGATCTCCAACTGGACCGAAATGGATGTATGGCAGTACATCCGCCGCGAAAACATCCCGGTGGTGCCGCTGTATTTCGCCAAGCCGCGCCCGGTGGTGGCGCGCGACGGCGCGCTGATCATGGTGGACGACGAACGCTTCACCCTGCGCGAAGGCGAGCAGGTGGAGACGCGCATGGTGCGCTTCCGCACGCTGGGCTGCTATCCGCTCACCGGTGCGGTGGAATCCACCGCGGCCACGCTGGACGAGATCATCGACGAGATGGTCGAGTCGCGCAGTTCCGAGCGGCAGGGGCGGGTGATCGACCACGATCCCACCGCCTCGATGGAGCGCAAGAAGCAGGAGGGCTATTTCTGATGGCCGCCCCCGACACCAGCCATGGCCTGCTGCGCTTCATCACCTGCGGCAGCGTGGACGACGGCAAGAGCACCCTGCTCGGCCGCCTGCTGTACGACGCCGGCATGGTGCCGGACGACCAGCTCGCCGCGCTCGAACGCGACAGCCGCAAGCTGCACGCCGAGAGCGGCGGCGCGCTGGACTTCGCCCTGCTCACCGACGGCCTCGACGCCGAGCGCGAGCAGGGCATCACCATCGACGTGGCCTACCGCTATTTCCACACCGCGCGGCGCAACTTCATCGTGGCCGACTGCCCCGGACACGAGCAGTACACGCGCAACATGGCCACTGGCGCCTCCAACGCCGATCTCGCGGTGGTGCTGGTGGACGCGCGCAAGGGCCTGCTGCCGCAGACGCGCCGCCACAGCTATATATGCAGCCTGCTCGGCATCCGCCAGGTGGTGCTGGCGGTGAACAAGATGGATCTGGTCGGTTGCGACGAGGTCGTCTATCGCGAGATCACCGAGGCGTATCGGGGGTTGGCGAAAACGCTGGGCATCGCCAGGGTCGACTGTCTGCCGGTGATCGCGCCGGGCGGCGACAACGTGGGCACGCGCTCCGCGCGCCTGCCGTGGTACCAGGGGCCGACCCTGCTGGAGTTGCTGGAAGCCGCCGACGCCACGCCCGCGCGTGCGGAGGATTTCCGCATGCCCGTGCAATGGGTGAATCGTCCCGACCAGAACTTCCGCGGCTACGCCGGCACGATCTGCGGCGGCCGCGTGGCGCGCGGCGACGAGGTGGTAGTGCAACCCGGTGTGCAGCGCGCGCGCATCGAACGCATCGTCACCGCCGGCGGCGACCTGGAGAGTGCGGGTGAGGGCCAGGCGGTGACGCTGTGCTTCGACCGCGAGCTGGACGCCAGCCGCGGCGACGTGATCGCCGATGCGCTGCGTCCCGCGCCGGTGGCCGACCAGTTCGCCTGCCACATCGTGTGGCTGGGCGACAACGCGCTGCTGCCCAACCGCACCTATGCGCTGAAGATCGGCACGCGCACGGTCAACGCGCGGGTGATGTCGATCAAGCACAAGGTGGACGTCAACACCCAGGCCAAGCTGGCCGCCCGCCATCTCTCGCTCAACGAAGTGGGCTATTGCACGGTGGGTCTGGACGAGGCGATCGCGTTCGAACCGTACGCCGCCAACCGCACGCTGGGCGGTTTCATCCTGATCGACCGCCAGAGCAACGCCACCGTGGCCTGCGGCATGATCGACTTTGCATTGACGCGTTCCGCCAACGTGCACTGGCAGCACGTGGACGTGGACAAGTCGGTGCGCGGCGCCAGCATGGGGCAGCGCCCGCTGTGCCTGTGGTTCACCGGCCTGTCCGGCGCGGGCAAGTCCACCATCGCGAACCTGGTGGAGAAACGACTGCACGCGCTGGGCCACCACACCTACCTGCTCGACGGCGACAACGTGCGCCATGGCATCAACAAGGATCTCGGCTTCACGCCCGAGGACCGCGTGGAGAACATCCGCCGCATCGGCGAGGTGGCGCACCTGATGGTGGACGCCGGCCTGATCGTGCTGGTCAGCGCGATCTCGCCCTATCGCAGCGAGCGGCGCTCGGTGCGCGAGCTGTTCGACGAGGGCGAGTTCGTCGAGGTGTTCGTGGACACCCCGCTGGCCGAGTGCGAGCAGCGCGATCCCAAGGGCCTGTACCGCAAGGCCCGCGCCGGCGAGATCCGCAACTTCACCGGCATCGACGCGCCCTACGAGCAGCCCGAGTCGCCCGAGGTGCACCTGCACACCGCCGGGCTGCGCGCCGAGCAGCTGGCCGAACAGGTGACGGCGCAGCTGCTGGAACGCATCGCTGCGCCGGCGCACGACGACGATTACGCCGTCTGAGCCCATGGGCGGCTGGCAGCGCATCGCCTTGCCGGCGGCCGACGTGCAGCTGTGGCCGCACTGGCTGGGGGTGGCCGAGGCGGATGCGCTGTTCGCCGAGTTGCGGCAGGCGATTGCCTGGGAGACCCACCGCATCCGCCTGTTCGGGCGCGAGGTCGCGTCGCCGCGCCTGAGCTGCTGGATCGGCGATGCCGGCGCGGCCTACACCTATTCGCGCAACCGCTTCGAGCCGCAGCCTTGGCCGATGACGCTGGCTGCATTGCGACCGCGGATCGAGCAGGTCTGCGGTGCGCGCTTCAACAGTGTGCTGGCCAACCTCTACCGCGACGGCAACGACGCGATGGGCTGGCACAGCGACGACGAACCGGAGCTGGGCGCTCAGCCGGTGATCGCCTCATTGAGCCTGGGCGCGGAACGCCGCTTCCGCCTGCGCCGCCGCCGCGCGCGCGGCGAGCCGGCGCAACCCGGCGACACCCTGGAATTGACGCTGCCGCACGGCAGCCTGCTGCGCATGGCCGGCGACACGCAGCGGTTGTACAAGCACGACCTCCCGCGCGTGCGCCATCTGGCCGAGGCCCGCATCAACCTCACCTTCCGCCGGGTCGATACGTCGCCGCCTTGACGCCCTGCAGCGTGGCTTGCCGCGCCGGGGCAGGGGATAATGGGCGTCTGACTTCCCCACGAGGCGCCCCCGCGATGACCGAGAAGACCGTACTCAACGCCACCCATCGCGCGCTGGGCGCACGCATGGTCGATTTCGGCGGCTGGGACATGCCGATCAATTACGGCTCGCAGATCGAGGAACACCATGCCGTGCGCCGCGACGCCGGCATGTTCGACGTCTCGCACATGACGGTGATCGACCTGCACGGTGCGCGCACGAAGGATTTCCTGCGCCACCTCGTGGCCAACAGCGTGGACAAGCTCAAGGTGCACGGCAAGGCGCTCTACACCTGCATGCTCAACGAGCAGGGCGGCGTGATCGACGACCTGATCGTGTACTTTCTCGGCGACGCGCATTACCGCCTGGTGGTGAACGCCGCCACCCGCGCCAAGGATCTGGCGTGGATCGAACAGCAGGCCGCCGCCTTCGGTGTGGAAGTGAAGGAGCGCCCCGAGTTCGCGATGATCGCGGTGCAAGGCCCGAATGCCCGCGCCAAGGTGCTGGGCCTGCTGCACGCGGTGGACCGCCCGCGCATCGAGAAGCTCGGCAAGTTCGCCGCCGCCGCCGCGCAGGGGCCGCACGGCATGCCGCTGTTCGTCGCGCGCACCGGTTATACCGGCGAGGACGGCTTCGAGATCATCGTGCCGGCCGAGCACGCCGTGGCCTTGTGGGAAGCATTGGCCGCCGCCGGCGTGGCGCCGGCCGGTCTCGGCGCGCGCGACACGCTGCGCCTGGAGGCCGGCATGAACCTCTACGGCCAGGACATGGACGAGACCGTGTCGCCTTGGGAAGCCAACCTCGGCTGGACCGTCGCCCTCGACGAAGGCCGCGATTTCATCGGCCGCGCCGCGCTGGAAAAGCAGAAGGCCGACGGCGTGCAGCGCGTGATGGTGGGCCTGGTGCTGGACGAAAAGGGCGTGCTGCGCCACGGCCAGAAGGTGCTCACCGCGAACGGCGAGGGCGAGATCCTCTCCGGCAGCTTCGCGCCCACGCTGGAGAAGGCGGTGGCCTTCGCGCGCATTCCCGCCGGCGAGCCCGGCGCGTTGCGCGTGGACATCCGCGGCCGCGAACTGCCGGTGCGCCTGGTCAAGTATCCCTTCGTGCGCGACGGCAAGCCCTGCGAAGGCATCTGACCGCCTCTTCCCTGTGCATTTCCAGCGGCTAGAATGGCCGCCATCCCCCGACCCGACACTGGACCCGATCATGAGCGAGATCCCCGGCGACCTGAAGTTCAACAAAACCCACGAATGGGCCCGCGTCGAGGATGGCGGCCTGGTGCGCGTGGGCATTTCCGACCATGCGCAGGCCCAACTGGGCGACCTGGTCTACGTCGAGCTGCCGGAGATCGGTGCGAGCGTCACGGCCGGCAACGCTGCCGCGGTGGTGGAGTCGGTGAAAGCGGCCTCCGACATCTACTCGCCGGTGTCCGGCGAGGTGGTGGAAGTCAACGAGTCGCTCAGCGACAAGCCCGAGACGATCAACGAGGACGCCTTCGGCGAGGGTTGGATCTACGTGGTGCGCATGAGCGACCGCGCTGAGCTGGACCAACTGCTCGATGCCGGCGCCTACGAGGAAGTCGTCGAGAACGAAGACCACTGACCGCATCGTTGCGGTGTGCTCCTGCGACGGCCGCCTGGTGCGGCCGTCGTCGTTTCCGGGTGCCGGTGCTCTTTGAAATGGACGTCCATTTGTCCTGTGCGGCACGGTTGCCGGGGCATTTCCGGTCGCCGCCGTCGTGTCGTTGCGGTGGCGGCGTCGGAGGCCGTGGGTGCGCATCCGGCATCCGCGCCGACGGAAAAACACCCCCGCCGGCGTCCGCTCCGGAAAATTCCGGTCGTGTACCGTTCATCTCCTCCGGACGCCCCCTTCGGTCGCGCGGCGCTGTTGCATCCGTCAGGCGCGATTGAACGGCCTGGTGCCGGACACCATGGTCGATGAAAACGGAAAACCCCTTGTTTCAGGCGTTATTCGCGTCGCTGTTCGGTAGTTGTCCAAATCGACGTTTGGACGTCCAGACATCCAAACAAATAAAAGCGGTTGGCCGCGCCGAGGGGCTGGTCGGCGCGCGCGTTGCGCGGCCCGGATCGAAAGGGTTTGATTCGTCAATCAAAATCCATTGACAGCTGAAATCTTACGGAATAGCTTTCGCCCAAGTTCACGGGGAACGGCAACATGGCATCACCGAAATTCATCAAGCCTTACGTGGAGCACGGCGAGAAAGCGAATGCAGTACGCAAGATCACCGTTTCGATTCCGCTCCATGTTTTGCGAACGCTGTCCGACCTGCGTACCGAACGTCAGGTGAAGAATTTGAGGCATGCCACGAACAGCGACTTGCTGGTCGAGGCGTTCCTCCACGCTTTTACTGGGCAACCACTGCCAACCGATGAGGAGCTAAGACGAACCATGGCCACTGCCAAGAAATCCGCTGCAAAGAAGCCGGCTGCCAAGAAGGCCGCTGTGAAGAAGGTCGCCAAGAAGGCCGCCGCCAAGAAGCCGGTCGCCAAGAAGGCTGCCGTGAAGAAGGTTGCCAAGAAGGCCGCTCCGAAGAAGGCTGCCGCCAAGAAGCCGGCGGCCGCGAAGAAGGCTGTTGCAAAGAAGGTTGCCAAGAAGCCGGCAGCCAAGAAAGCTGCTGCGAAGAAGCCTGCCGCCGCCAAGGTGGTGAAGGCCGTCAAGACCGCTGCCAAGAAGTAAGCGACACAACAACAAGCGTCATTCTCGACTTGCCTCCCTGCGATGCCCAGCGCGGGGAGGCCGATTCGAAACTTCGTCCCGGCCCTGCCGGGACGTTTCGTTTCCGAGGTCCGGGCGGTCCCGGCGCCAGCAGAATATCCACCGTGCTGCCGAGGCGTCCGTCGCTATTTGCGCACCTCGACGCATGCGGGTACCTTTCGCCTATCCGCGCCGCGGCGTCCTCGACGGCCGCATCCTGGATGCACAGGGGGGAAGCGCGGGTATCTACCGATACTTCAGCGAGAAGCCATGGATACCCGAAATACATTCATTGCCCGGCGCCGCGCGCGCGGGGCCGTCAAGCTTGAAGCGGTACTCATCGTCGCCATCATCGCCGCGCTGGCCGCCGCCTCGTACTTCCTGATCATCCGCCGCGTGCTCGAGCAGCGGCAACTGGACGGCGGAGGCCTGCCGGTGGCAAGCGCCGCAGCCGGCAACGGCAGCAAGGCGGCCGCCGCCGCGCCTGCCGACCTGCAGGAGCTGGACGTGAACCAGTTGCTGGACGAGGCCAGCAAGGCCCTGAAGGATCAGCGCTACCTGGCGCCGGCGGGCAACAACGCGTTCGAGTTCTACCTGCGCGTGCTGGCCAAACAGCCGGGCAACCCGGTGGCGACCAGCGCATTGCGCGAAACCTTCCCGTATGCCGCGTCGGATGCCGAGCAGGCGGTCAACTCGCGCAACTTCGACGAGGCGCAGCGCGAGATCGACCTGCTGGCCAAGGCCGACCCGGCGAACTTCACGCTGACCATCCTGCGTTCCAAGCTCGACGCCCAGCGCAAGCTGGCCGACCAGCAGCAACAGCAGGCGCAGGACCAGCAGAAGGCCGCGCAGCTCGCCGCGCAAAAGGCCGCCGAGGACAAGGCGGCGGCCGCCAAGCAGGCCGAGCAACAGCAGCTGGCCGCCGAACAGGCCAAGGCCAAGGAGCAGAAGCTTGCCGAGCAGCAGGCCGCGGGCGAAAAGAAGCCGGCGCAGGCCGCTCCGGTTGCGGCGGCCAATACCCAGACCAGCGAGGCCGTACTGGTCAAAGCGGAACAGGCGAGGTATCCGACCGCGGCCTTGCGTGCCGGCCTGAGCGGCTGGGTGATGGTGGGCTTCACGGTGACGACGGATGGCCGCACCACCAATGTGCATGTGGTCGACGCGCAGCCGCGCCACGTGTTCGACCGCGCCGCCATGGAGGCGATCGACCACTACCGCTTCAAGCCGGCGATGCGCGACGGCAATCCGGTGGAAAGCAGCAGCCAGCAAAAGGTCGTGTTCAGTACCGGTCGCTGACCGCACGGCAAGCCGCACGTTGGCGAAAGCGGCGCATGCCTGGCATGCGCCGCTTTCGTTTGGCCGCTCCGTCAGTGGCGCACGTGCCTGCGCGAAGGCCTGGCTTTGGCGGGTTCGTCCGGCTTGTCCAGGTTGGCCCAGTCGACGTGCGGCAGGCCGAGCAGGTCGTCGAACACCATCGGCATCAGGCCGCTGGGCATCGCGCCGCTGGAGTTCCACAGCGTGACCACGCCGACGCGGTATTTCGGGAAGAAGCCGATCATGGTGCGGTAGCCGGCCACGGCGCCCGCGTGGAAGATCAGCGTTTCGCCGCCGTAGGTGTAGACACGCCAGCCCAGCGCGTATTGCGCGCTTTCGAGGCGTGCGCGCCGCCACGGTGTGGCGCGCAGCTCGGTCGGGGTGTCCACGCCGGGTGCGTGCAGTACGTCGAGCAGCGCGTCGGGGAGTACGTCCGGGCGGCCGCCCATCTGGGCGATCAACCACAACTCCATGTCGCGGATGCTGGCATTGATGCCGGCCGCCGGCGCCACGCGGTAGTACGTGTCGTTCGGCGCGAAGGGTATCCAGCGGTGATGCTTTCCGGCGCGGTGCGGGTGCGCCCAGTCCGGGCTGGATTCCAGGGCGGCCAGGCCGTAGCTCGCGGTCCGCATGCCCAGGGGCTGGAAGATGTGCTGTTCGACGAGCTGGTCGAACGGATGGCCGGTGCAGGCGAGGAGCACGTCGCCGATCAGGCTGAAGGCCACGTTCTGGTAGCCGTAGCACTGGCCCGGCGCGCAGGTGTTGTCCACCTCGCCAAGCTCGTTCACCAGTTCGTCGTAAGGCACGCGGGCTTCGAGCAGGTTGTCGTAAGTGTTGTGCGGCAGGCCAAGGCGCTGGCCGAGCACGTCGGCGACGGTGGCCTGTTCGGTGTACTGGGCGTTCCTGAGCTGGAAGTTGGGCAGCACGTTCGCCAATCGGGTGTTCCAGCTCAGCTTGCCGTCGTCGACCATCAGGCCGGTGATCGCACTGGCAAAGGCCTTGGACAGCGAGGCCAGCCGGAACACGGTGTCGGGCGTCACCGGCGTCCGGGTGGCGGCATCGGCGTAGCCCAGGGTGCGCTGGAACACCACCTTGTCGCCGATCACCACCGCCGTGGCGAGGCCGGCGGCTCCGTGGCGCGCATCGAGTTGGTCCAGCCAATGCTGGTAGTCGGCGAGCGTGGCCTGCACGCGCGCCGCCGGCAGGGTTGCGATAGCCGTGGCGTCCTGCGCGGCGGGCGGCGGTGGAGAGGCTGGCGGGGTCGTTTGCGTGGCGTGCAGTCGGCCGGCGGCCAGGCTGATGATGCAGGCAAGGGGGAGGTATCGAATCCGCATCTTCTTCGCAGGCTGGCCGGGGCGGTATCGCCGCGACGTGATGCGCGGCCAGGATCCATGCGGCCGCGCGGGAGCGCCGATTTTCGGGTACTTCGCGCGCCGGGACAATGCGTCCATGCGCACGCGATGCGTAAAGGCGCGTGCTAGCCTTGCGGCCTACCGGGCCTTGCCCGCGCCGGATGCCCCAGTGAGTTCGATCCGTACCGCCGCGCCGCGCGAGGGCGCCGCGCCTGCGCTGTCCGCGCTGGCGTTCTTCTTCGTGATGACGTCGTACTACATCATCCGCCCGGTGCGCGAACAGTTGAGCGGTGCGGTCGGGTCGGCTTCGCTGCCGCTGTTCTATGGCGTGGTGTTCGCGGTGATGCTGTTGTTCACGCCGCTGTTCGGTTGGCTCGTGGCGCGTTTCTCGCGGCGGCGCCTGCTCGGCTGGAGCTACGGTTTCTTCGCGGTCTGCCAGCTGGCCTTCGTGCCCGCCTTCATGGCGCAGGACCGCATTGGCGCGCGCGGGCTGGGCGTGGTGTTCTTTGCCTGGGGTAGCGTGTTCAACCTGTTCGTGGTGTCGCTGTTCTGGAGCGTGATGGCGGACATCTTCTCCAGCGAACGGGCGCGCCGCGTGTTCTCGCTGATTGCCTTGGGCGGGATGGTTGGGGCGATCTGCGGCCCGTTGCTCGCGCGCATGCTGGCGCACGGGTTGGGCGTGCCGCCGTTGCTGGCGGTGTCGGCGTTGGCGCTCGTGATGGCGCTCATGTTGCTGCTGCGCGTGTCCGCGCCATACGAGCAGGCGCAGTCGGGCAACGAGGCGATCGGCGGCTCGTTGTGGGCCGGCGCACGCGAACTGTGGTCGCGGCCGTTCCTGCGCTACATGGCCTTGCTGATGCTGTTCGGCGATGGCGTCGGCACCTTGGCCTATGCGCTGGTGGCCGATTACGCGAAGCTGCATTTCGCGGGCAACGTGGCGCGCACCGAGTTCTTCAGCGACTTGGACTTTGCCACCAATACGCTTGGCGTAGTGCTGCAACTCACGCTCACGCGCTGGTTGCTGGTGCGCTTCGGGCCAGGCTGGGGGCTGGTGCTGCCTTCGCTGGTGAACGTGGCGTTGCTGCTGACGGTGACGATGGTCGGCCAAGGCAGCATCACCGTGCTGGGCGCCACCGTGCCGATGCTGGCCGTGATGATGGCGACCACGCGCGGCTTCGCTTACGGCATGACCAAGCCGGCGGTGGATGCGTTGTACACGCGGGTGCCGCGCGAGACGCGTTACAAGGGCAAGAACTTCGTGGAGACCGCGGTGTGGCGCTTCGGCGACCTCGTGGTGAGCAGCGCCGTGAGCGGTCTGCGCCTGCTGGGCGTGGGAGTGGGCGGGCTGGCGCTGGCGGGCGCCGGCGTGGCCGCGTTGGCCACGTGGGTGTCGGCGCGGGCAGGCTGGTCCCGCGATCTCGCGCCCGAGCGGCGGCGCGCCGGCTAGCGTCGCTGCCCGGCCTAGCCGGTGATGTAGCGTTCCAGATGCTCGATCTGCTCGGCCTGCGCGTCGATCACCGCCTTCACCAGGTCGCCGATCGAGATGACGCCGACCACCTTGCCGTCGTCGATCACGGGCAGGTGGCGCACGCGGCTGTCGGTGCACAGGCGCATGCAGTCCAGCACGTCGGTCGACGGTCCCACGGTGAGCGGGTCGGTGCGCATGATCTCGCCCACCGTGGCCTGCGACGAAGAGCGTCCCTGCAGGATCACCTTGCGCGCGTAGTCGCGCTCGGACACCACGCCCAGCAATTGGTCGCCGCGCATCACCAGCAGCGCGCCGATGCGGTGTTCGGCCATCCGCTTGATCGCATCGAGCACGGGGGCGTCGGGTGCGATGGCGTGGATGGTGCCGCCCTTGCTTTCCAGCAGATGCCTGACCTGATGCATGGCTGATCTCCGATGGTGGGGCGCCACCAGTCTAGCGCCGCCATGCGCGGGCGGCGTAGCCGCATCGTGAAGCGCACTCACGCGAAACGGACCATGGACGGCCGCGTGCCTGGTTCTTGCGATCGAGGCGATCGCGGAGCTCAGTGCTTGTCGATGTAGGACGGTCCGCCAAGCTGGCGCATCTGCCGCTCGATCCAGTCCGCGCGGCGCAGCACATAGGCGCTGGGGCGGTCCGCATGCAGGCGCCTGGGACTCGGCAGTACCGCCGCCAGCCGTGCCGATTGTTCCGGCGTGAGGCGCGAAGGCGGCTCGTGGAAATAGATCTCGCTGGCCGCGCCCACGCCGTAGATGCCGTCGCCCAGCTCGGCGATGTTCATGTACACCTCGAGGATGCGCCGCTTCGGCCAGGTCAGTTCGATCAGCACGGTGAAGTACGCCTCCAGTCCCTTGCGCACGAAGCTGCGGCCGTTCCACAGAAACAGGTTCTTCGCGGTCTGCTGGCTGATCGTGCTGGCGCCGCGCAGGCGCGCGCCGTCGTCGGCCGCGTCGATGGCCTGGTGGATGGAGCCGAAGTCGAAACCATGGTGATAGGGGAACTTCTGGTCTTCGCCGGCGACCATGGCCAAGGGCGCCCAGGGCGATACCTGCGACCACGGCACCCAGTGCTGGCGCAGATGGAAGTCGCGCTCGCCATGCAGCCATGCGCCGAGATGGCGTTCCAGCATCACGGCCGAGGTGACGGGCGGCACGAAGCGCAGCACCAGTACCATCAGCCAGGTCACCCCCAGCCACGCCAGTGCGGCGAATGCGGTCCAGCGCAGCAGGCGGCGGAGGGTGGGGCGACGGGGCATGGCGTGCGGATGGCGGGCAGTCGCGACAGTATAGGTGCGACCATTGCGTGCCGGCGGCCTGTCCCCATATAGCCGGATTGTTTGCGAGGTGCCTCCCGTGGAAACCGTACTTGTCGAAGACGTGCTGCACCGCTTCCTGCTCGAGCGCGCCGGCGTGCGCGGAGCGCTGGTGCGGCTGGGGCCGGCCTGGCGCGAGGTGGCCGGCCGGGTCGACTATCCCGCCGAATTGCGCAGCCTGCTGGGCGAGGCGCTGGCGGCCAGTGCGCTGCTCACCGCCAACATCAAGCTCGATGGCGAGTTGTCGGTGCAGCTGAAAAGCGCGGGCGCGCTGCGCCTGCTGTTTGCCGAGTGCACCGACCGGGGACGCCTGCGCGGCCTGGCGCGTTGGGACGCGCCGCTGCCCGAGCCGCTGTCGCTGGAATCGCTGCCGCAGGCGGTGATGGCGATCACCATCGGCAACGTGGAGCGCGGCCAGCGTTACCAGGGCCTGGTCGAATTGCGGGCCGCGAATCTGGCAGGCGTGCTGGAAAACTACTTTGCGCAATCCGAGCAATTGCCCGCGCGCCTATTGCTTGCCGCCGATGGCGAGCATGCCGTTGGCCTGATGCTGCAGAAGCTGCCCGACGAAGGCGGTCACGATGCGCCGCAGGACGACGACGCGTGGACGCGCGTGATGCACCTTACCGCCACGCTGGGCAAACAGGAGCTGCTGGCCACTGCGCCGGAGCAGTTGTTGTACCGCCTGTACCACGAGGAATCCGTGCGCCTGTACGAGCCGCGTCCGCTGGCCTTCGGCTGCAGCTGTTCGCGCGAGCGCGTGATGGCCATGCTGCGCTCGCTGGGCCGCGAGGAGGTAGAGGCGACGCTTGCGGAGCAGGGCGGCCGCATCGAAGTGAACTGCGAGTTCTGCGCACAGCGCTACGAATTCGACCGCATCGATGCGGAGCATCTGCTGCGCGGCGCCGGAGGCGTTTCCGGCACGGCGTGACGCCGTGCCGCGTGCGGCGCGGAAACCCGCCGTGCGCCCGGCGAGCCTAGGACAGCTGGTTTTCCGGCCGCAGCCAGTACTCGGCCGATTGGCCGCGCGCGTACAGGAAGCCCTGCCCGTAGCGGCAGCCGAGGTCGATCAGGGTCTGCTGCTGCGCGGCGTTCTCGATGCCCTCGGCGATCACCTGCATGCCCAGCGCATCGGCCAGCACCTGGATCGCGCGGATCACCGCCGCGCCCTGGTCGTTGCGGTCGCTGTCCAGCTCGGTGACGAAAGAGCGGTCGATCTTCAGCGAGTCGAACGGGTATTGGTGCAGGTAGCTCAGCGAGGAGTAGCCGGTGCCGAAATCGTCCAGCGAGATGCCCATGCCCTTCTGGCGCAGGTTCTGCAGCATCTGCTTCACCTGGGCCGGGTTGTCCAGCAGCGTGCGTTCGATCACCTCAACGCGGATGCTGGCTGGCCGCACGTGGTGCTTCTCCAGCATCGCCAGCAGGCGGACGTCGAAATCGGAATGGCGGAAATGCAAGCCGGATACGTTGATGCTGATGGTGCCCTTGTCGCCCAGCAGCTGCGTGGCCTGCGCGCAGACCTGCTCGAAGAGCAGCCAATCGATGGCCTCGGCGCAGCCGGCTTCCTCGGCGATCAGCAGAAAATCCTGCGGCAGCATCAGGCCGCGCTCCGGGTGGTTCCAGCGCAGCAGCGCCTCGTAGCCGGCCACGCGACCGTCGGCCAGCGACACGATGGGCTGGTAGAACGGCACGAATTCGCGGCGCGCCAGCGCGTGGCGCAGGTCGCCTTCCATGCGCAGCTGCGACAGCGCCTCGCGGCGCAAGCGGTCGTCGAACAAGGCAACGCGATGGCGGCCGCCGTCCTTCGCGTTGTACATCGCCGCGTCGGCGTCGCGCAGCAGTTCCTCGGGCTGGCGGTAGTGCTGGTCGACCATCGCGATGCCGATGGACGCGGAGGTGAAGATTTCGCGCGTGCCCAGCCGGAACGGCGTCTGCAGCTCGTTCAGTACGAGCGTGGCGACGTGCTGCGCCGCGGCGATGTCGGGCACGTGCTCCAGCAGCACGGCGAACTCGTCGCCGCCGAGGCGCGCCACCACGTCGCGGGTCTTCAGGCAGGCGCGGACGCGGCCGCCGACCTGGAACAACAGGTCGTCGCCGACCAGGTGGCCCACCGAGTCGTTGATGACCTTGAAGCGGTCGAGGTCGATGAACAGCACCGCGAACTGCTCTTTGGGATTCACGTGGTAGCGCTGCAGCGCCTGCTCCAGCCGCTGCAGCAGCAGCGTGCGGTTGGGCAGTCCGGTGAGCGAGTCGTGCAGGGTTTCGTACTTCAGCCGCCGCTCGATGCGTTCGCGCTCGGCGATTTGCTCGCGCAGGTCGCGGTTGGCCAGGCCCAGCGCCCGGGTACGCTCCGCCACGCGCCGCTCCAGGCTGGCGTAGGCCTGCTTGAGCGCGGCGTCGGCATGCTTGCGCTGCAGCGCATTGGCGACGTGGTAGCTGACGAAGGTGAGCAGCTCCTGGTCGCGCTCGGTGTAGGTATGCTCGGGGCTGTAGCTCTGCACCGCCAGCACGCCGCGGACCTTGTCGCCCCAGTTCAGCGGCACGCCCAGCCAGCACACCGAGCGCGAGCCGAAGCGGGTGATCTCGCCGCTGGCGAGCAGCCGGTCTATCGTCGCCGCGTCGGCCAGCAGCGGCTTGCCGGTGCGCTGCACGTATTCGGTGGCGCCGCCGCCGTGGCTGCGCGGCAGGCGCTCGCTGTCCACCTCGTCCACCGAATAGGGGAAGGTGATGAGCTGGTCTTCTTCGTCGATCAGCGCAATATAGAAGTTGCGCGCATACAGCAGGCCGCCGATCACGCGGTGCACGGCGGGGTAGAAGTCGTCGAGGCTGTCGGTGGTGCCGGCCAGTTCGGCGATGCGGAACAGCGCCGTTTGCAGGCGTTCGCCGCGCTGGCGCTGCAGCACTTGCTGGCGCAGCACGCGGTTGGCCTCGCGCAGCGCGGTGGTGCGGTCGGCCACGCGGCGTTCCAGTTCCACATGGGCGCCGCGCCGCTCTATCGCGGTCTGCACGTGTTGCGCCACGTAGCTGAGAAGGTCGAGGTCGTGCCGGCTGTAGCGCACGCTGGCGCGATAGCTCTGCACCACGATGCAGCCGACCGCCTGTCCGGTACGGAACAACGGCACGCCGATGCAGTGCTCGCAGCGCGGTCCGTGCAGGCGGAATTGCCCGCCGAGTTCCTGCGCCAATTCGTCGGTCGCGCCGAACAGCGGGCGGCCGTGGCGCAGCAGGTGCCAGGTGATGCCATGCAGCAGTTCGTGCAACGGCACGCTGCGCTCGGGCGTGGGTGGGTCGGTGTCGAGGGCGTCGACGTAATACGGAAAGCGCACGCTGTCGCTGGCGGAGTCGTACAGCGCGATGTAGAAGTTCTCCGCGTACATCAGGCTGCTGACGATGGTGTGCAGCGAGCGCATCAGCGCGGGCATGTCCTGCTCGGTGTTGGCCTGCTCGGCGATGGCGTACAGCGCGCGCTGCAGGCGTTCGGCCAGTGCCAGTCGCGAGATGGCCTCGTAAAGCCGGCTGGATTCGGCCAATTGGCCCAGGCGGGCGTCGGCCAGTCGTCCCAGCCAAGCCAACTGGCCGCGCAGCGATGCGGCTACCGGTTCGTCCCGGCTCAGTGTGAGTACGAGTTGGTGCGCGACGTCTTCCGCCAGATCGAGATGCCAGCCCGAGGACTCTGCGCTGCGGTTTGCGGACGATTGCCAGTGCAGCCGGCCGGCGATGCCGAAATCGCCCAGGATGCGTTTGCAGATTTCCAGAATGCTCGCACTGTCCTGCGCCTTCAGCAATTGCTCAATAGCCGCAGGCACACCCGTCAGATCTTCTGCCTTGACGGGCATAGGCACGGGGTGCACGGTGTTCGAGGGTGGATTCATCAAACGGGGCGACAGGTAAAGCGGGTTGGGCAAGGCGTCCGTTATATCCTGCACATGGCGCCGCCGCCAGCGGGAACCTGGTCTGGCGTTGACCGGTCTATCGAGAAACCGGTCACAACCTGCACGGAATAACTGTACCGGGCCTTGTATCGGTGTTAGTTAAATGTAAAATATAGTCGTCATTCCGAAATTTGGCCGAATGTGGCTGCCGCCACTGCATCGAACCTTCCATCATGCGCCGCCCGCTCGCTCTCCTGCTTTTGTGTCTGCTGCCGTTCGTGGCGGTGGCCCAGGGCGTGGACAATGCCAACGGCAAGCTGGCCCAACAACTGCTTAAACAGCCGCCGGCCCAGATGGCCGAGGTGCAGCCGGGCCTGATGATGCCCCTGTGGCGCGGTGCCGATGGCCGCCTGTTTGCGCTCAAGGTGGACAAACGCAGCAACAGCCAGGCGCAACGCGATACGCCGCTATCCTTCCATGCCGTCGATGCCAGCCACGTGGCGAGCGCGGGGCTGCAATACAACCTCTCGCCGAATTGGCAGGCAAACGCCGGCGTCAGCCAGCACTCTTGGGTCAACAGCCCGCTGCAGGTGGTTGGCAGCGAAGTGGGTGCCACCTACCTCAACGGGCCGTATAGCCTGGGCGTGAGTGTGGGCACGAACAGCACGCCGAACAACATTCCCAGCCTGCCGCGAGTGCTGCCCGGCGTGCTGCCAAGCGTCGATGGCCTGTCCGGTTTCGACAACAGTTCGCAGTTCAGTGCGCGCGGACGTCTGGCCCTGGGCGCCAGCAGCGGGGTCGATCTGGGCGCCAGCGTCGGTCGCATCCACCTGTTGCCGGGCAATCTGCTGGGTGTCAGCACGCTGGACCAGAAAGCGATCAGTTTCGGTGTGGATCACGGCCCCATCAGCGGCACCCTCATTGGCCGCACCATGCAGCCGCTGGCCGGTTTGCCGGGCAACGGCTACAGCCCCGACCGGCGCTGGAACAGCATCGACCTTGGCGTGACCTGGCACCTGCCCTGGCAGGGATCGCTGAGCGTGGGTGCGCAGAACCTGTGGTCGTCCGGCACGCCGTCCAACACGCCGGCAGGCCCCGAGCCGGATCAGTCGCGCACGCCTTACGTGCAATACCACCAGGATCTTTGACTCATAAGATGCGCGGACAGCAACGCCGTCGCATGCGACGACGTTTTCGTTTGTTCAAGTCGCACGCACCCCGTGCGCTTCCAGTGCAAGCCGCAACGGCTCCAGCTGCCGTTCGTAGTTCCGCCATTGATCCAGTCCGCGTGTATGGATGGACTCGCGGACCTGCGCGCTGCTGGGTGTGGCCACCGGGCTGGCGTTGCGTTCCGGGTTGAAGCAAGCGGCCTCGACAGTCAGGCCGCAATGATCCAATACGCGGCGCACCGTCGCTTCGGTGTCTTGCACCAGCGCATCGTAGGGAACGTCGAGCATCGCCCCGGGCAGCGCAGCACGCCAGTGCTGTGTCAGACGCGCGTATTGCCCGTAGTAATGCGCCAAGGCTTGGATCTCGTAGCTGTACGGCGAGATGTTGCCGAACATGGCCTTGTAGTTGGAAAAGCAGGTATCCATGGGCGCGCGGACCAGATGCAGGATGGGGGCGTGCGGCAGGGCGCGGCGGATAAAGGACACCATCTGGATATTCGCGGGCAGCTTGTCGATGTAGTACGCCTTGCCGTGGGCGCGCCACTGGGTCTGCCTCAGGTAGCGCTCGCCGAGTTCGCGGTAGTCGATGCGGTCGCTGCGTCGGATGATTTCGAGCAGGCCGGCGGATCGGGCCGGGGCAACATCGGCCACCCAGTGCAGTTGGCGCCAGAAGTCGATGATCTCCCCGGCCGAGGCAACCTGCGAGTGGCTGGAGAGTATGCGCTCCAGCAGGGTCGTTCCCGAACGGGGCATGCCCACGACGAAGATGGGGACGGGGCCGCCCGGTCGCACTAAGCTCGCGTCTGGCCGAGTGGGCGGCAGGCCGATCAGTGCGGCGGCGACCGCCTCTTCGGCGGCCGCGTCGTAGGGGTTCAGAGCATGCATGATCGCATTGCAGCGCGACAGCGCGTCCCATGCCTCCTCGTGCCGGCCCAGGTCGTCCAGCGTCTTGAAGCGTGCGTATTCGAATTCTGCGCGCACAAAGTCGCGGTCGGCCGTGTTGGCCTCCTCAGGCATTTGACGCAATTGTTTGTCGACCTGGTCAAGCTGGTGCGATCCTGGGCGTTGCTTGCGGAGGTTGACAAGCACGGTGATGGCGTCACCGAATCGCGGCCAGCGCGCAAGAACCCGTTCCAGCACGGTCTGCGCTTCGTCGATCCTGCCGCTGAATTGCAGCAGCTGGGCATGCATGTGCCACAGGTCAGGCGAATCGGCACCGTTGCCGAGGGCTTTTTCGGTGCGTTCCAGTGCCTGGGCGATGTCGCCAATCATGAAGCGCAGGTGAGCTTGCGCGACCAGCAGCCCGGCTGGTGCATCGGGCGCCTGCTCCAGCAGATCCAGGCATGCGCGTGCCGCAACAATTTCTCCATTGGCGACGAGTCTCTGCGCCAGCGAGACGATCAACGGCGCATTACGCGGAAGCCGGCTGGCAGCCATCAGCAAGGGCCGGGTGGACGCCTGCAGATACCCCCGCCGGAACAGCACTTCCGACAGCTCGATCAACGTCTCGGTGTCGTTCGGCGCCTGGGCTAGCCGCAGCTCCAGCGATCGTTGTGCAAGAGCCAGTTTGGGGTCATCCGGGCCTTGGCGGTCCTGGGAGTCCAGCCAGGGGTTGGCTGCGATGGGCGGCGAGGTCATTGCGGGATGGTAGTTGCCTTGGGTTGGCTTGCTCAATTCGATGGTCTTGCGGGGGAGTCCGTGACTGCGTGGTACCGGGACGCCAGCACAAAAAGCGCAAGATCGTGTTGACAAGAAATTAACATTCGCAAGCCGGTGCGCGCAATCAATCTCGGTCAATCATGAAATTTTTGTTGACCTGCATGTTTGCACGTCATAACTTTGCGGTAAGGCGGTCCTTCGCAGCGAGGTGCGCGAGGTTTTGCGATACAAGGCTTGCGAAGTCGGTAAGGACTTGCAGATCTGCCGTTTCGATGCACTAGGGTTACATCAAATCGTCCGTTTTGGACATCCATTTGGGGAGATACACGATGAGTATTCGCTATCGCGCCAGTGCTAACGCCATGCGTTGGCGCCCGACCGCCCTGGCGATCGCCATGGGTCTGAGCTTCAGCGGTGCTGTGCTTGCACAGGCTACCGCGGGCAGCATCTTCGGTTCGGCGCCGGTTGCGTCGGGCGAAACCGTGATGGTCACCAACGCGGCTGGCTTTATGCGCGAAGTGCCGGTGGACAGCACAGGCCACTACCGCGTCGACCACCTGCCGGTGGGCAACTATACGGTCAGCCTGAAGCAGGACGGCAAGGTCGTCAGCACGCATGACAACGCCTATGTTTCTTCCGGCGGCGCCGCCGGCGTGGATTTCTCCACGGCTGCCAGCAACACCAATGCCACGCAGCTGTCTTCGGTGACGGTCACGGCCAATGCGCTGCCGGCCATCGACGTGACCAGCGTCAATTCCAGCACGGTGATCACCGCAGCTGATTTGAAGCGTCTACCGGTGGGACATAGCGCCGAGGCCATCGCCTTGCTGTCGCCCAACACCACCGGGGGCAGCGGCTTCTTTACCGGTCCGGGCGGTCAGACCCTGGTTTCGTTCGGTGGCTCCAGCGTGACCGAGAACGCCTACTACGTGAACGGCTACAACGTCGGCGAACCCTACAAGAACCTGGGCGGCTTCCAGTTGCCCTACGGTGCCATCGAGCAGCAGGAAACCCTCACGGGTGGCTACGACGCCAAGTACGGCCGTTCCGACGGCGGTGTGATCAACCAGGTTGGCAAGCGCGGCACCAACGAATGGCACTTCGGCGGCCAGATTTCGTGGGCGCCGCGTTCGCTCGAAGGCACGCCGACCAATTACCGCTACGGTAATACCCCCGTGCCATCGAGCAGCTTGGTTGGCAACGCGGCGGATCCGAATGCGCCCGGCACGCTGCGCCAGTACCGTAACGACAACACCCAGTGGGAGACGATCTACTCTGCGTATGTGGGCGGTCCGCTGATCAAGGACAAGCTGTACATGTTCCTGGCTGGCGAAACCACCAAGGACCAGGGTACCAATGTCGAAAACAACGACAACGGCAAGGTGCAGGATTTCGCCAACAAGGACACCAAGTTCTACGGCAAGCTGGATTGGAACATCACCGACAGCAATATCCTGGAACTGACCGCGTTGAGGGACAACAATAGCCGCGGCGCAGGCTCCACCTACGCCTTCGACTACGACACCCTGCAGCGCGGTGCATTCGTCACCAAGAACGATGTGACCAAGGACAATACCCAGATCTACATCGGGCATTTCACCAGCTATATCACCGACAACGCCACCCTGAGCATCGTGGGCGGCAAGGCGCACTTCCAGGATCCGGTCGTGTACGGCAACACCAGCCCGCTGCCGTTCATCTCCAGGGGCAGCCTAGGCGTGCAACCGGATGGCTATCAGCCGCATAACGACCAGACCAACACCACCTGGACCTCGCCGGGCGCCAAGAACTCCACCCGTGGCTTGCGCGTGGACTTCGACTACAAGTTGGGCGACCACGATCTGTTGGCCGGTATCGACAACATGTATTATCGCGCTACCGATCAGGGTCCGAGCTTCCAGAACCCGTTTAGCTCGCAGGACTATTACTGGCGCTACATCAACGCCACGACGGCCCAGCGGCGCCAGATCGGTTGGGCGACCAGCATGACCATGTCGCAGAAGGCCTGGTACCTGCAGGACAACTGGCAGGTGGCTCAGAACGTGTACCTGAGCATCGGCCTGCGCAACGACCACTTCACCAACTACAACGACCTGGGCAAAGCCTTTGTCGACGAAAAGAACCAGTGGGAACCCCGCCTCGGCGCCAGTTGGGACGTCTTCGGCGACTCGTCGCTCAAGATTTACGGCAATGCCGGTCGTTACTACTTGGCCCTGCCGAACAATGCGGCGGAGCGTGCGGCCAACCGCTCGACCTACCTGACCTCGAACTGCACGTTCACTTCGGTCAACGAAACCACCGGCATTCCCAACGTGGCGAATCCGGCCACCGATTGCACGGCGTGGCGTTCGCCCGATGGCGAAAACGGTGCGGCCAAGGATCCGATGCAGGTCGCCGCGCGCAACCTGAAGCCGGAATACGTGGACGAGTTCATCGTCGGTTTCGACAAGAAGCTGGGCGACAACTGGGTCTACGGCGCCAAGGCCATGTGGCGCGATTTGAAGACCGGCATTGACGACGAGTGTGAGCCTGGTCAGATCGCCGCCAAGATGACCAAGATGGGCCTCGATCCGGGCCTCTACGGTAATTCGCTTTATGGTGCCTCGTATTGCCGCCTGATGAATCCCGGTTTGACCAACAATATGCTGGTGGTCTCCGACGACGGCAGCAGCAAGGTCATCGTGCCCATGACCACCCAGGACTGGGGCTTCACCCGCGGCGTCGTGCGCAAGTACGGTTCGCTGAACATGTACCTTGAGCACCCGTTCGACGGCAAGTGGTACGGTCGTATCGACTACACCTTCACCCGTGGTTTCGGCAATACCGAAGGCCAGGTGCGTTCGGATTTTGGCCAGGATGACGTCTCCAAGACGGAGGACTGGGATAGCTGGCAGCTGATGGACGGTCAGTACGGCGAGTTCGCCAACGTCCGCAAGCACCAGATCAAGTTCCGCGGCGATTACCTGATTTCGCCGGAGTGGCTGATCTCGGCGACCTTGTTGGCGCAGTCTGGCGGACCGAAGGAATGTCTGGGCTACTTCGGTCCGTATACCCAGGGGCCGGGCGGCTATGAGCCGGGCGGTGCCAACGATCCGACCGGGTACAACAACTCCGGCACCGGCAATTACCACTGGTGCAATGGCCAGCGCGTGACGCCGGGCTCCATCGGCCACACGCCGTGGACGGAGATACTCAACCTGGGCGTGCATTACCATCCGGCGTTCGCGGACAACAAGCTGGGCTTCAACCTGGATATCTTCAATGTGCTGAACCAGCAGCGCGCACTGCAGGTCGATCCGTCGTATCAGTCGGGCTTTGATGCGAATGCTGGCTCAACGGGTACCCTGTACACCAACAACTACTACGGCCAGCCGCTGTTCAGCACGCCGCCGCGCACGGTGCGCCTGTCGGTGACCTACGACTACTGATAAGTCGCTTCGTTGATGTAACTCAACCACCGGTCGCGAGACCGGTGGTTTTTTTATGGATGCATTGCCGGGAGCATCATTGCCGGATCGGCATCAAGTCACGACGAGCCACGAAAATCCTACTCGCTGAGATTGGCAGTGAGGGTTTCAATCCAGGCAATGATGGGAGCGTGATCCGGACGGCGTTGATTGAACGCGCGGGATTCGATCAGTCCGACGTGCGGATGCGCACATCGCCGCTGAAGGTTTCGATGCTGATCGTTCCCTTGCCGTTGCCGAGCGTCGCATCGAGCTTGCTGCCGGGGCCGTGCTCGGACTTCACCGCGGTGCCGGCATCGCTGTGCAGGTCGCCGCTGAAGCTGCTGGCATGCACCGTGGCGTTCGTGCCGGCAGGCAGTTGCAGCTGCACGCTGCCACTCATGCTGTCCACGCTCAGTTTGCCCTCCGGCGCAAGGCCGCCAGCAAGCTCCACGTCGCCGGACACGGTGCTCAGCGTGGCTTGGCTCCATGGGCCGCCGCTGGCCTGGATGCGGCCCGAGACCGTCTGCAGTTTCGCTTGGTCCCCCAGCACGGGGGCGAGGATGTCGCCGCTCACCGTTTGCAGATTGGCCTGCGTCACATGGCCGGCCAGCTCGATGTTGCCGCTCACGCTCTGGATGTCGAGTGCCGGGCTGACAGCGTTGATGCGTGCGCGGCCGCTGACGGTGTTGACGGAGATCTTGCCGCCCTTCATGCCGTCGATCACCAGCGGTGCGCTGACCACGCGCACGTCGAGCGTGGCGCCACGCGGCACGTGCAGATCGAGCATGGTCGGACCCATGCGGCTGTCGCCGCCCCAGTTGAACCAGCCGCCGCCCTTGTCTTGCGGCTGCACTTCGACGGAGAGCTTGTCGTTGCTGCCGGTGATGGTCAGCGGCTTGGTGCCGTCGCCGAGTTGCCCTTCCACCTGCACCGAGGGACGATCCCATGCCGTGATGTGCACTTCGCCGGACACGTTGCTGATGCTGATGTGAGCGGTAGGTGTGGCGGCATGCTGCAGGTCGATCGGGGTGTCGGCTAAGGCCTGGCCTACGCACAGGCACAGCAGCAGCGGAACGAAGCGGGCGGTTTTCATGTCGTGTCCGGCTGAGGTCAGCCGGCCTCCTGGGCGAGATGGCGCAATTGCGTCTGTTGTTGCTCGGTGCGCGCCAGCAGGCGTTGCAGCGAGGGGGAATTCGGAGCCTGCAGCATGGCCTGTTGCAGTTCGGCGCGGGCGGCGTTCAGTTCGATGGCCGCGCCGCTGAGGCGCGGATCGGCGGGTTTCCACGGAAGCGCGGCCAGTGCGGATGTGCCGGAGCTGGCGCTGGAACGCTGATGCATGCGCAGGCCGAAGCCGCCGACCAACAGGAACGCGCCTGCCAGCGCGGCGGCCACCAGCCAAGGGTGCGGCGACGCGTGTCGTGCCGCCTCCGACGGGAGCGGATGCGCGCCGCGATTTTCCAGTGTGGTCTCGATCGCGTCCCACAGGTCGCGGCGCGGAGCGACCGGCTCGCGCAACTTGCGCATCTGCTGGCGCCATTCGAATTCGTTCATGAGCTTTCTCCCAGGGCGCGGCGCAGCAGCTGCCGCGCGCGGTGCAATTGCGCTTTGGAAGTGCCGACCGCCATGTCCATTTCCTCGCCGATCTCCTCGTGCCGCCAGCCTTCGACGTCATGCAGCACCAATACGGCGCGGGCGCGCGGCGGCAGCTTGCCGATGGCGCGCTCCAGTTCCTCGCGCTCGGCGGCACAGAACGGCGTGTCGGCAGGTTCGGGCAGTTGATCCTCGTCCACGAAACCCACCGGGTCGGCGCGGCGGGCGCGGATTTCCATCAGCGCGAGATTGACGGCGAGGCGGTACAGCCAGGTACCGAACGCGCTTTCGTGTCGGAAGCCTGGCAGCTTCTGCCACGCCCGCACGAACGCCTCCTGGGTGAGATCCTCGGCGCGGGCGTGGTCGTAGCCGGCCAGGCGGTAGAGCGCGCCGTGGATGCGTTCGACGTGACGTCGGTACAGGCGTTGAAATGCGTGCCGGTCGCCGGATGCGGCAGCGCGTGCATCGTCGGTGTCGTTGTCGGCGGCAGCGGAGGCTGGCAGCATCGAGCGGTCGGTGGCGGGACAGGCGGCGATCATCTTGCCAGCTTGGATGCCCGTTGCGCCGAAAGGGTTTGCACCGCTGCGGGCGGACGCCGGCAGCGATGCCTTGCGACTCCGCTCCGGGCGTGCGCACGCCCGGAGCGGGTGATGGAGCGTCAGGCCGTGGCGGCTTCGCGCTCGGTGGTTTCCAGGGCGCGGGCCACGCGCTGCTGTTCACTGCGCAGGGCCGCTGGCAGGCGCGGGGCGAAGCTGTCCAGATATTCGCCGATGGCGGCAAGCTCGTTCTGCCATCCGGCCTGATCCACGGCCAGCAGTTCGGCCAGCGTGAACGGGTCGAGGTTCAGCCCGTCGAGTTCGAGTTCGCCGAGGGCGGGCAGGGTGCCGATGGGCGTCTCCATGCCGCGTACCGTGCCCTCCTCGCGCGCGATCATCCATTCCAGCACGCGCAGGTTTTCGCCGAAGCCCGGCCACAGGAACTTGCCGTCGCGGTCCTTGCGGAACCAGTTGACGTGAAAGATCTTGGGCAGTTTCGCGCCGGGGCGGTCGAACGACAGCCAGTGCCGGAAGTAGTCGCCGTAGTGGTAGCCGCAGAACGGCTTCATCGCCATCGAGTCGCGGCGCAGCACGCCGACCGCGCCGGTGGCGGCGGCAGTGGTTTCCGAGCCCATCGCGGCGCCCATCAGTACGCCATGCGTCCAGTCGCGGGCTTCCATCACCAGCGGCAGCAGGGACGGACGGCGGCCGCCGAACACGATGGCGCTGATCGGCACGCCGCGGGCATCCTCGGCCTTGGGCGACCACGTGGGGCACTGCCTGGCGCTCACCGTGAAACGCGAGTTGGGGTGTGCCGCCGGGCCGTTGGCGGGATCGTACGGACGTCCCTGCCAGTCGACGGCCGGGGTGCCGGGCAGGCCTTCCCACCAGGGCTGGTTGTCGGCGGTGACGGCGACATTGGTGAAGATGGTGTCGCATGCGATGGACTTGAGCGCATTGGAATTGGTGGCAGAGCTGGTGCCCGGCGCCACGCCGAAGAAACCGGCTTCGGGATTGATGGCGTACAGACGGCCATCCTCGCCGGGGCGCATCCAGCAGATGTCGTCGCCCACCGTCCACACTTTCCAGCCGTCGCGGCGGTAGCCTTCCGGCGGGATCAGCATGGCCAGGTTGGTCTTGCCGCAGGCCGAGGGGAAGGCCGCGGCGATGTAGTGCGTTTCGCCCTGCGGGTTCTCGATGCCGACGATCAGCATGTGCTCGGCCAGCCAGCCTTCGTCGCGGGCCTGATGGCTGGCGATGCGCAGCGCATGGCACTTCTTGCCCAGCAGGGCGTTGCCGCCGTAGCCGGAGCCGTAGGACTTGATCGTGCGTTCCTCGGGGAAATGCATGATGAAGCGGCGCTCGGGATCGAGTTCGCCGGTGGAGTGCAGGCCCTTGACGAAGCTGCCCTCGCGCTCGATGCGTGCCTGCGCGGCGGCGCCCATGCGGGTCATGATGCGCATGTTGGCGACCACGTAGGGGCTGTCGGTGATCTCGACGCCGCAGCGCGACAGCGGCGAATCGATCGGGCCCATGCAGTACGGGATCACGTACATCGTGCGGCCTTCCATGCAGCCGTCGAACAGCGCGTCCATCTTGGCGTGCGCCTCGGCCGGCGCCATCCAGTGGTTGTTGGGGCCGGCGTCTTCGCGGTTCCGGTGGCAGACGAAGGTGAGGTGCTCGACGCGCGCCACGTCGCCGGGATGGGAGCGGTGCAGATAGCAGCCCGGATGGGTTTGCTGGTTCAGCTCGACCAGGGTGCCATCGGCCAGCATCTGCTGCACCAAGGCCTGGTTTTCGGCATCCGAGCCGTCACACCAGTGGACGGCCGCAGGGCGGGTCAGCGCCGCAACGTCGTCCACCCAGCGCTTGAGCGCTTCCCATGTGCTTGTCATCGTGTCCTCACTGGTCTTCAGGAAAAAAGGTGGAGGAACCGTAGTTTGCAAGCACTGGCATTGCAAGGACAGGCGCAGCAAAGCGCCGGCGCTGCTGCGCTGGCGCACCGGGAAGGCCAGGCTGGGCATGGGAACGGCACCGGGCGGCGCCGTTCGGAAGGTGTCGCGGCGGAAGTCAGGCCGGGATCAAGGTGGCGATCATGTGCTCCACGTAGGCGTCGAACTCCTCGTGGTTCATTCGCGGCAGGCCCAGGGTGAAGTTGAGCTGCAGGAAGCCGACATACGCGGCATAGGTGAGCCGCGCCCGGTTCAGCGCCTCGCGCGACGGCAGGCCGGCCTCGCGGTACGCGGTATTGAGGAATTCGGTGCGGCGCTGCGACACGCGCGCCATCACCGGCACCACCAGCGGGTGATCCAGTGCCTTCAGCAAGGCCGCGTAGACGCGGTGCGGCTGCACCTCATGCGCTGCGCGGCGGAACAGCTCGGGCAGGCGTTGATGCGGGTCGGCGATCTGTCCGATCTGGCCGAGCACCTCGTTTTCGCCGTATTGCTCCCAGCGCTCAAGCGCCGCTTGCAGCAGGGCTTCCCGGGTGCGGAAGTGCCAGTAGAAGCTGCCTTTGGTGACGCCCAGTTGGCGGGCCAAGGCCTCGACGGCCAGCGCACCCACGCCCTGGTCGGCGATCATCTGAAGGGCGGCGACTTCCCAGTCCTCCGCGGTGAGGCGGGTGCGTTCGGGTTTCTGGCTTGAATCCATACGCGTATGGTAGCCGTTGCGCCGGGCTTTGTAATCCACGACAAGGATTGACGGCAGCCGATCCCGCACTCCATACTCATCCGTATGGACGCATTGCCAACCATTTCTACACGCACCGAACTTGTCGTCGCACGCGATGGCGTGCTGCTGGCCGTGGAAACGCATCATGCAGGCGGCGCGCCCGCCTTGATGTTCGCCCATGGCTTCGGGCAGACCCGCGGGGCTTGGAATGGTGCGGTCGGCTCGCTGGCGGCACGGGGCTATCGCTGCGTCAGCTTCGACGCACGCGGCCACGGCGAGAGCGGACACGTGCCGGACGGCGGCTACCACATGCAGCAATTCGTGGACGACCTGTCGATGCTGGCGCGCGCACAACCCCAGCCGCCGATCTTGGTCGGTGCGTCCATGGGCGGCTTGCTGGGCCTGGTGATGGCGGGCGAGGCGCGGCCTGCGCCGTTCCGCGCACTGGTGCTGGTGGACATCACGCCGCGTTGGGAAACCAAGGGCGTGGAGCGCATCCTCGCCTTCATGCAGGCGCATCCGGACGGCTTTGCCGATTACGCCGAGGCCGCCGAACAGATCGCCGCCTACCTGCCGCATCGCCCCGGCCGCAAGAGCGAAGAACAACTGCGGCCGCTGTTGCGCACCGGCAACGACGGTCGTCTGCGCTGGCACTGGGACCCCGCACTGCTGGCGGGCGACCTGATCGCCGAAAGCGAGCGCTACCAACCGCGGTTGTTCGCCGCCGCCGCACAGGTGGACGTGCCGGTGCTGCTGCTGTCCGGCGAGCGCAGCGACGTCGTGTCGCAGTCCACCGTCGCGGAATTCCTGCAACTGGTGCCGCACGCCCGTCATGTCGTAGTGCCGGGCGCCACGCACATGCTGGCCGGCGACGCCAACGACGCGTTCACCCGCGAAATCGCACATTTCATCCACTCGCTGGACGGCACCCCTGCCCGTGCCGGCGGGCATGCCGCTTAACCGCAACGAGGACGTCGAGATGGCTGTGATACTCACCCTGCTGGCAGCGCTGATCGCTACCGGCGCCTGCGCCTACCACCGCAGCAGTCTGCGCACGTTTGCCATCGTCGCGCCGGTGGCCACGCTGGTGGTCGGTTTCGTCACCGGTGCGCACGGGACGACCCTCCTGCTGTTGATCGTCGAACTGGGCATTGCCGTGCCGCTGCTGATGGACGGTTTCCGCCGCAGTCAGATCACCGCGCCGCTGCTGAAGATGTTCGCCAAGGTCACGCCGAAGCTGTCGGAGACCGAGCAGACCGCGCTGGAGGCCGGCACGGTCGGTTTCGAAGGCGAGTTGTTCTCCGGCAAGCCGGATTGGCACGAGCTGCTGAAACAGCCCAAGCCCGAACTGAGCGTGGAAGAACAGGCCTTCCTCGACGGTCCGGTGGAAGAACTCTGCGGCATGATCGACGACTGGCAGATCACCCACGAACTGGCCGACCTGCCGCCGGAAATCTGGGACTTCATCAAGAAGAACCGCTTCTTCGGCATGATCATCCCGAAGCAGTACGGCGGCCTGCAGTTCTCCGCGCTGGCGCATTCGGCGGTGCTGCAGAAGCTCTCCACGATGTCGGCCACGGTGGCGTCCACCGTGGCGGTGCCGAACTCGCTGGGGCCGGCCGAGCTGCTGCTGCACTATGGCTCGGACGAACAGAAGAACCACTACCTGCCGCGCCTCGCGGTGGGCGAGGAGATTCCCTGTTTCGCGCTCACCGGCCCGTATGCCGGTTCCGATGCCACCTCGATTCCCGACGTGGGCATCGTGTGCAAGCAGATGGTCGACGGCGTCGAGACGCTGGGCATCCGGCTCACCTTCGACAAGCGCTACATCACGCTGGCGCCGATCGCCACCGTGGTCGGCCTGGCGTTCCGCATGTACGACCCGGAGCACTTGCTGGGCGACAAGGAAGACCTTGGCATCACCCTGGCGCTGCTGCCGCGTTCCACGCCGGGGCTCGAGATCGGCCGCCGCCATTTCCCGCTCAACATCCCGTTCCAGAACGGCCCGATCCACGGCAAGGACGTATTCGCGCCGCTCAGCACGCTGATCGGCGGCCCGCACATGGCCGGCCACGGCTGGCGCATGCTGGTGGAATGCCTGTCGGTGGGGCGTGCGATCTCGCTGCCGTCCAACGCCACCGGCGCGATGCGCGGCTC